>JAHBWQ010000110.1 GCA_019636915.1 Nitrospira sp.
GAACATTCCCCAAAGGCCCATTCCCATCAAAAGAAGCAGCACAAACCCGACAACCAAGGACCATCGATAACTCCTGAGTCCGATGAGCCAATGCTCCAGCCCACTCACGAGCTGTTCTTCACCAACCGGTAAGGTGCGAGGCGGAACTTTTATTCGGTACGTCATCTGGGCCCACTTACTCCTTTGCGAATCAGGACTAGCTTTCTGTCGTAGAACCGTTGTTTTATACTGAACGGTAGCGCACCTTGTCAATGCAATCGGAATGCAGGGGAAGGCCACATGACTCTGATGGCCGACACGTCGGAGAATCAATGTGCTGACCAATCACTTTCGAACGACACTGCAACAACTTACTGACCAATCGGTGAGGCGCTCGCTGTCGCCGTTGGAGTCTGCCACAGGACCGATCGTGAGCCATGCCGGACGCACGGTGATTCTGCTTTCGTCCAACGATTACCTGGGCCTTGCCACTCATCCTGAGGTGGTGCAGGCCGCCATCGAGGCAACTGAACGATATGGGACAGGATCGGGGGCCTCGCGGTTGGTCAGCGGCACACTTCCTCCTCATACCTCCCTTGAGGCCGCGCTGGCGAAGTTCAAAGGGACAGATGCGTCACTGGTGTTTGGGGCGGGGTACCTCGCCAACGTCGGTGTGATCCCAACTCTTATCGACCGTGGTGGTCTGATCATTGCCGACCGCTTGTGTCATGCCAGTCTGATTGATGGTTGTCGATTGAGTCGTGCCGACTTCAGGGTGTTTCGACATGGTGATTGTGCGCACCTCGAAACACTCTTGCGACGACGGGTCAGCTATCGGAGCACCCTTATCATCACGGAAGGCCTCTTCAGTATGGATGGTGACCTGGCACCGTTGTCGGACCTGGTTGAGCTTGCTGAACGATACGACGCGATGTTGTATGTAGACGATGCGCATGGAACCGGAATCATGGGAGCCACTGGTCGTGGCACGATCGAGCAATTCGACCTGGAGGGGCGAATCCCCTTTCATATGGGAACCCTGAGCAAAGCGTTGGGCAGTTATGGGGCTTATGTTGTTGGGTCCAATGACTGTGTGCAGTACCTTCTCAACGTGGCCCGACCCTTTATTTTTACGACGGCTCTCCCCCCTGCCATGGCGGCGGCAGCCTCCGCTGCAATCACTGTCGTTGAACGGGAACCAGAGCGGCGAGCCCGGCTTTGGGCGAACCGCCACTACCTATTCAATGGGCTCCGGAACCAAGGGTTTCGCCTGACGCCAACTGTCAGCCCCATCCTTCCTGTTCTCATCGGCGATGCAGCCAAGGCCTCCGCGTTTGCCGATCGACTTCTTGCCCACGGCGTGTATGCCACAGCTATTCGGCCGCCCACTGTGCCGGACGGTACGAGCAGGATCCGGTTCACCGTGACAGCACAGCATACCACTAACCAACTTGACGAAGCCCTGCAGGCCGTGAAGCTCGCCGGTCGTGAAACCGGCCTACTCTAACCTTCCCCCAGGTTGATCGGCGCCTTCCGGCTATTTTCTTGCTTTCAGGGGGTGCTGTGGCATGATGCACAGGGTGTTTTCATTTTTACCCTAACCTATCTACCAGGGGTCACACGGAATGGATATTTCGAAGCTGCTGACGTTCTCGGTCAAAGAAGGCGCCTCCGATTGCCATATCAGTGCGGGCGAACCCCCGATGATCCGTATTCACGGCGATCTTAAGAAACTCGATCACCCACCGCTGACTCCCGATGAAACGCACGCGCTGATCTACGATATGATGAACGATGCTCAGCGGAAAGCCTTCGAAGAAAAACGAGAATGTGATTTTTCCTTTGAGTTGGGAGACATCGCCCGGTTCCGAGTCAATGTATTTGTCCAACAGCGAGGGCTCGGCGCTGTTTTTCGAAATATTCCGACGACGATTCTTCCGTTGGAAAAACTTGGCATGCCGCCGATTTTGAGGCAGCTGTGCGATAAGGAGAAAGGTTTGATTTTGGTGACGGGACCGACAGGATCCGGTAAGTCGACGACGCTCGCTGCGATGGTGGACTATCTCAATAATACATTTGAGGGCCATATCATTACGATCGAAGACCCAATCGAGTTTGTTCACAAATCTAAGAAGTGTCTGGTCAATCAGCGTGAATTGGGTGTACATACCCTCTCGTTTGCCAATGCCTTGAAGTCTGCACTGCGTGAAGATCCCGACATCGTCCTGGTCGGCGAAATGCGGGACTTGGAGACCATCCAACTGGCGTTGACTGCGGCGGAAACCGGTCACTTGGTCTTTGGCACACTTCACACCTCAAGCGCGCCAAAGACGATCGACCGCATCATTGACGCCTTCCCACCGGCGCAGCAGGCGCAGATCAGGACGCAGCTCTCTGAAGCCTTAGAAGCGGTGCTTACTCAAACTCTCCTGAAGAAGAAAACCGGAGGACGGGTCGCGGCTCTCGAAATCATGGTTGCGACGACGGCCGTACGAAACCTGATTCGTGAGGCCAAGTTGCATCAAATTCCAGGCATCATGCAGGCAAGTCAGAAAGACGGCATGCAAACGATGGACATGGCCTTGGTTGATCTTGCGACACGTGGAGTTGTGCACAAGGCGGAGGCGCAGTCACGCAGCATGAATCCGAATCTGTTTGGGGCGTCGGTGGCTGGAGCTGCGTAGGCCCACAACAACAGCGGAGTGAGCGCATGGATGTTCGAAGTCTCTTGAAAGTCATGGTGGAGCGCGAAGCGTCAGACTTATATTTGACGATCGATGCGCCACCGATTTATCGGGTTCATGGAGCAACCGAACCGATGGAGGCGCCACCCTTTACGAGCGAACAGCTTGAAGCGCTGGCGTTGGCGCTCATGCGTGGGCAACAGCGGAGCGAATTTGAAGAAAAGATGGAGATGAATCTGGCGCTGTATTACAAGGAACTTGGCCGATTCCGCGTCAACATCTTCAGACAGAGGGGTAATGTCGGGCTGGTATTTCGACACATCAAGGCGGAAATCCAGACGGTCGAGCAGCTCCAACTTCCTCCGATCATCAACGACATCGCGATGACCAAACGCGGCTTGGTGCTCGTTGTCGGTGCGACGGGGTCAGGAAAATCGACGACGCTGGCGGCGATGATCGACCACCGCAATGCCGTTCACCCGGGCCATATCATCACGGTCGAAGATCCTATTGAGTTTGTCCACCAGCATAAGAAATCACTCATCACGCAGCGTGAAGTCGGGTTTGATACCCTGACGTTCCAGAACGCGCTGAAAAATACGCTTCGCCAAGCTCCAGATGTCATTCTCATCGGCGAGGTTCGGGACACGGAGACAATGGAGGCTGCGATCACGTTTGCCGAAACCGGCCACCTGTGCATTGCCACGCTGCACTCCAACAACGCCAATCAGGCCATCGAGCGGATCATGAACTTTTTCCCCGTCGAACGTCATGCGCAGATCTATCTACAGCTCTCCTTGAACTTGCGGGCGGTGATTTCGCAACGGCTGATTCCCTCGCTGGATGGGAAGCGTGTGCCGGCATTGGAAATCATGATGGACACACCACGCATCAAGGACTTGGTCAAAAAGGCGGAGATCGATACCTTGAAGGAAGCGATGGAACAGGGAACAGACGAGGGATGCCAGACGTTCGACTATGTCTTGTTTCAACTGTATAAGGCGAACAAGATTTCGCTGGAGCAGGCTCTTATCAATGCCGATAGTGCGAATAACTTGCGCCTAAAAATCAAGTTGGAAGGGCTCAAAGGTGATGAGGCCGTAAACGCGCTGCTTGATAAGCAACCGGGGACGGGACCAGGCTCGGATGCCTTTAAGATTCAAGGGGGACCCTCCGGAAACGTCACACCCTTCCGAAAACGATAGGATTTGTGCTCCCTCCTCCTGGCGCTAGTTCTCGATAGTCTGACGTTCAAGATACGCCGCGATCTTTTCAAGGGCTAACGCACTGAGTTTGGATCCATACCACGTCGGCATGGTGTGTTCCGGGTATCCCGGTACTACAAATCGCTGAGGGTCCAGCACAGATTCCACGATGTACTCATGGACCGTTTTGGCTTGCCCCTGATAGGCCGGGTCATTGAGTCGCTGCGTCCCGGTGGTACCGAGTATCAAGGGCGGTCCAACGTGGCCATTCGCTCCGGGAATGCCAGGGATTACATGGCAGACCGCGCAACCAGCCTGTGCGAATAGATCACTGAAAGGCTCTTCCCCTGTCACCATCGGGACTTTGTCGGCCATGAGTGGTACTCCCAAGGGCCCATTCGGCGTCACTCGTGGAGCTGGATCTCGAAGGGCCCAGATTACCGATAGACAGACCAACCCGATTGCGACCCATATCACTGCTGGTTTTGGTGATCGTGCGACTGGATTCGAGGTAATGGGGTTGGCAGAGCGGGGTGACATTCTTGGGGTTTCGGAAGAAGAGGACTCACCGACTTTGGCAATCCCCTCCACCACATTCTCTTTGGGGCAAACAGGTTGTGTATCCCGATGGTCAGTGTGTATGCATGCTGGCCATCGGGATAGCTGAGATCTGCTTACTATTTCCCCTGCACCAGCTTGAGGAGCTGCTCCAATGGACCGGTCTCGATCTTGCCGTTTGGAGTGAGTTTGTCGACCAAGTTCGGAAGCAGGCCGGACAATTGTGAGCTTGCATCTTGAGGAGACAATCCGGCTTTACTCGCTATTTGCTTGAGTAGGTCGCTTCCGAGACCTTGCTCTATTTGTTGCGGCGTCGCCGGCATGTTTTGCCCCGTACTCACCCACGAATTTACAATCTCACCTAGTCCGTTCTTCTGAAAGGCCTGAACCAATCCCGCGAGTCCACCGAGGTTGCTGTTGTTTCCCAGTAAACTGGTGACGGCTTGCAGGAGCGGGTTCTGTCCACTCTGCCCGCCAAGAAGACCACCGACGACTTGTCCCATTTGGTCCATCAATCCCATAATCGGTACCTCCGTTCAACGCGACGTGTGTGCGAATTCACACTCCATGGTTGTGCCACGTACGTGATGTACCATAGGTGACGTGCAGAGTCCAAGTGGGAAGATCTTGCTGAGAGCGCAAGATTCGATGGTCGCCTGGAGACCTCCCAGGATATGGAATTCATGAAGTTTTATTACGATGGAAAACGAATAGTTATACGACCATCATGGAGCGATCTCGTCTTGTGTTCATCGGAGGCCTTGCACGGACAAAACTTCTGGTATGATGAGTCAACGGAGGTCGGGGATGGAAAAGAACCGAACGAATCTCATCAGCCTCTTTGCAGTTGGGTTCGCAAGCATCATGGCGTTGCCTCTTCCTGCATCTGCAGAAATGTATGTGGCCGGAACCGCGGGAGTGAATTTTGCGGATCGTATTAACAGCATTGCCGGAACAGGTAGCCAGGCCGGAGTTTCTGGTCCACTTGTCGACTTTGACCTCAAAAACTCGATGACCTATGGTGCCAAGGTCGGATATTTCCCTGGCCACAGTTGGTATGGTATCGAAGGTGAGGTCTTGCACACAACTCCTCATATAAAGCAGTTAGATGCTGATCCCGGCATCCACATGAGGGTCACCACGGTAGGGGCCAACTTCATTGCTCGCTATCCAGGTCGCACGTTCCAACCCTATGTGGGTGCGGGCATCGGGGCTGCCATTGCACACATCGGAGAGACACCAACGGTGCGAAGCGATAGTGACGTGGCCGTGGCTTGGAACGTATTAATTGGCCTACGAGCATATGTGACACCACGAATTGCAGTTTTTGGGGAATACAAGCACGGAGGGGCCACGCTTAAATTTGATCACGCGTTCGGCGATCTCGGTGGTTTTAGCGGCAATTACCGAGCGCAACATGTCCTTGGTGGCCTGTCGTATCACTTCTAGAGGAGAACAACCATGTCTCGCATGACAATGCTCGTTTCCCTAGTAGGTGGAGCCCTTATGCTATCGGCCTGCGCGGAGTCGATCCATCAGGTACAACGTGACTCAGAGCTGCTCGGAGTTCCCCTTGGATTGGAGCAGGAGATCGATTCCACGGTGAGATTTACAGACTTGAAAGCCGCTCCCAGTGAATATATCGGAAGAACGGTCATGATCGGAGGGAC
Source organism: Nitrospira sp. (assembly GCA_019636915.1). Taxonomy (GTDB): domain Bacteria; phylum Nitrospirota; class Nitrospiria; order Nitrospirales; family Nitrospiraceae; genus Nitrospira_D. The sequence continues at coordinate 6,097 of JAHBWQ010000110.1, forward strand.
TGTCATTCGCGCGAAACGGACCGAGGTTGAAACAGAAGTGGAGGTCTTGCAACTTCCGACAGAGAAGGATGGCCCTCTTTCGGATGATCGTCTTCGATCCGAAGGTCGATTCCTCGCGGTTCGATCAGCTTTTCTTGATCCGGCCAGCCTCCCACAGGGCACACCGATTACAGTGATCGGTACGGTCAGGGGGGAGACGACACGCCCGCTGGATGAAAGCGACTATACCTATCCTATTCTTGAGGTCAAACATATTATCGACTGGAACAGTATTGCGGCACAAAGACGAAGAGATCGAAGTCCATACTACGGTGCGTACTACCCGCCCTACGGGTATAGCGGATTCTACCCCTACGGTGGGCTCTGGGGACCCTATGGCGGCTACTGGGGAGGGCGTGGATTTTATGGCCGTCCGTATTTTGGTGGTGGCGGTGGGTTTTCACCATCTCCGGCACCTCCCCCACCAGCACGCGTACATCCACGAATGAGGGGACGGTAGTCATGTTCCGTGCTGGCACCTCATAACGAGCGAATGGTCGAAGATTGAATCTGTGAGAAAAGAAGAGCCCTATTCCCAATACCTGGTCTCTCGTCGTGAAGCCTTGGCATGGGCGGGAATGACTAGTGTCATCTTAATGATGACGGGAATGCGACGCCCGGCCCATGCCGGTCTCGGCACGTCTCCCCATCTCTGTATCGTCCGTCCTGCTCAGACCGAAGGTCCGTATTTCATCGATGAACGACTGCACCGGTCAGATATTCGCACTGATCCAGCTGATAACCGAGTTGCACCAGGGACGCCGTTAGCCCTCATCTTTCACGTCATGCGTCTCAAGGCGGGAGCTTGTCAGCCTCTACCCGATGCCCAAGTCGACATCTGGCACTGTGATGCGCGAGGCATCTATTCCGATGTCCAAGACCCAGGATTTGACACAACCGGACAAAAGTTTTTGCGTGGGTATCAACTGACCGATGCCCAAGGGGCTGCACGATTCCAAACGATTTATCCAGGCTGGTATCCCATACGAACCGTGCATGTTCATTTCAAGATCCGCACTGCGGCGGTTGTCGGAAAAGGATATGAGTTCACGTCACAAGTGTACTTTCCCGATGACCTGACAGACCAAGTACACGAGGCACTCCCCTACTCGCCGAATGGACGTCGCCGTGTACGCAATCACCATGATTTCATCTTTCGAGACGGCGGCGATCGCTTGCTGCTGGAACCGTCAGAAACGAACGACGGCTATGCGGCAACATTTTCGATCGCACTGCTCCTGTCCTGATGCCAGTTCTTATGGTTCTACGTATTGACGCTCTCGTGAGGAACCCGATAGGCTCCATCCACTCACACAGGATTTTCTCCAGGAGGACATGTACATGAGACTACTTCGTGATGTCGGTTTGCTGACGTGTGCCATACTTGTTCCGCTCGTTGTGACTGCCGCGCCGCCTCCGGACGTGAAAGTCGATTACTCGGCCGACAGTACGATGGAGACTGAAGGCGGCATGACGATGAAATCCCGCATCTACCACACGGTGAACAAGGACCGGATGGAAATGGGCGGATCAGACGGCATGACATCGATCATTCGAAAAGACAAGAAGGTCGTGTGGCAACTGATGGGGAATATGTATATGGAAATGTCGATGGACGCCTCCAACGCCTCCGGCATGGATGCGTTTGACATCGTCGAGCAGGCTGAAGTAGGCCAGGACACCATCAACGGAGTGAAGACCACCAAGTCCAAGATTGTTGCGGTCAAGAAAGATGGCTCAGGGAAATTCGGCGGATTTTTCTGGACCACAAAGGAAGGCATCACCGTGAAGATGGATATGTTGTCCAAAGAAGGCGATAAGAAGATGCGTATGACCAGTGAGCTCTCCAATCTGAAGATTGAAAAGCAAGACCCTGCACTCTTCGAAATACCGGCAGGCTTCACCAAGAACGACATGGGTGCCATGATGGGGATGGGCGGCATGCCCGATATGGAGGAAATGAAAAAAAGTGCGCGGCAACGCCAGCCGAGCGGCAGAGTGCCTCGTGAGGGCCAAGCCGGCGAGAACTTGGGTGAGCAAATTCCCGACGTCAATAAGATGATGAAGGGCCTCTTCGGCAAGTAATGGAGGATGACATCGATGCGCCTGACGAAAGCAACCGGCTATTTCCTGATGCTCATTACTTTTATGGCTCCCACCGTCTACGCGGATGACCCCTGTCTGGGCGACGAAGAAAAGAAAACCGCATTAACCCGATCGGCTGCTCTGCAAAAAGCCGAACAAACCGGCCAGTCTGCCGCCCTCTTTGTTGCGTATATGCAGATTATTGCCGACGACTGTATGGACCGGTATGACAAGAATGCGGTCGTAAGAGCCAAGACTAACATCCCAAAGCTTGGACGAGATCTGGCTAAAGCTGCCGAAACAAAAGGTGCGCTGTACTCTGGCGATCCGGTACGAACCGACGGCCAGACTTCGGCGTTCCAGTACCACGAAGCCATCGGCGACCATCAGGAAGCCAACCGTGTTCTGCTCAAAGCCGTTCAGGCCAAACCAGACGACCTGCGCCTGTTCGAGACGGCTTGGAATATCGATAACGGCCGGTACGGATCGGTCGATCCGACCACCGGATCAAGACAACCCTATAGTTCCCCGCCAGCGTTCCGGCAAGAACTAGCGAAGGTGGCCTCCGCCAATGCCGATCGGCTGATGAAGACCGAGGAGAAAGACGCTCAAGGCCTAACCGGCAACATCGGTGAACTGGGCAAAGCCAGCATGCAATCCATCGAGAAACTTAGGAGTGCGGCTCTTTGGATGAAATACCTTCCCGGTGGCGACAGACCTGCAAAGGACCGCGCTGAGCAACGCGGTGACGCCATTATGAAACGCCACGACCTGACTTTTACGCAGGGCCAAGCCATGATGTATTACGAGTTCTCCGGCTCTCCCAAAGCGAAAGACATGGCCGCGCAAATCAAAAAGAAAAGTGAGGAGTCTCAGCGGGCCATGGAGAAGGCCGGCGAGAGTATGAAGGGAACGTTTAGCCAGAAGGGCGAGGCCGAGCAGAAGCAATTCGACAAGAAGAAAGCTGATCTCGAAAAAGAACTTGGGTTCTAACCTAATCTCAACCTCCTTGTTGATTCGTGCAAGGTCGCATCCCTGGCCAATTTCTTCCGTCTTGACTCTCACCGTCATGAGAGCGATGCTAAAGAGGATTCCGGAGGTCGCTATGAAACCGGGGTAGACTTCCTCATCGGTCATACATCCTCTGTCCGGACATGCCTCACGCCCTCGACGGTCTTGTGCCGGAGAGGGCGTTGTTGTTTCTCTCAATAACCGGGAGGTGACACAATGAAAACCATCGCCATTGTGTTTGTTGCTGCTGGCATAGCGCTGTTGGGAGTATCCCTCACGTTTGGCAATCCGGCCATGTTACCCAAACATCCCGGCTACCCGATGGGCAAGGCCGTCGATCCCGTGACCGGTCAATCAGTAGCAAATGATCCGGGCCAAGCCAACGCAAAAACCCAAGAGGCCCTCAGGGATGCGGCGATTTTTGACGACGCACGTTCGAAACAGAGTCTCTTATTCAACCAAAACGACGAGCGTCTGCTGGAAAAGCCAGGAGCGGGATTGCTTCCTCGGGTGCAAGGTCCGAATATCACCATTGAACCACCGGTAAAAGAAGGCACGAAAGTGAGCGCCGCACCGGAATAGCGAAAGTCTTTCAGAGCTGACGGCAAGATATTTGGCTGAGGGTATGCGATGGACACCGTTATGGGGTCACGGTTCAATACGACGATGCCATCATGCCGTTCGCGCCTTCGCCGTGTTAGGGTCATCCGAATACATGCGGACCAGTACACTTGTGCGAGCTGGCTGTCTCGGTTCAATTGGAGGAGGCGGAACGTCTGGTTTCAGAGGAAGAGGAATGGAGGTTTGCGGATCTTGGGGAAATGTCAAATTGGCCGGCAACACTCTTATCTGCTTCTCTTTCGGCTGTTCCGCTTCTTCTTTACTTCTGTCGGCAAACGCCGCAACCAATTGCTCAACAGCAGCAGAGATGGTCACCAGCTCCTTAGCGGCAGAAGACTCGGGAGCCGCTTCAATGACCGGCAGAAACTTCCGAACCGCCTGGCTCACAGCTGGGTCGTCTGGAATTTCTCCCAATAACATCAGGTCCCCACCGACGTACTGGTGGAGAATCTTGCGAAGGTAGAGGATATTGACCTGAGAGCTGCTGGAGGCACGATTGATGATGAGGCCAGGCCGAAACGAGTGCAGTGCAGCGGCTGCCACGTCGCATCCTTCTCCATCGGTGGCACCAGCAACGGTCATCACTTCTTCCACGCTGAGGAAGTCCCTGCTCGAAAGAACATCCGACATGGGGCTGCGCGCGAGAAAGCAGGCCAACACACGGCGGATCGCCGCTAACTTAATGAATCGGTAGAGGTCTAGCACCGATGTTGGTTCTGGGGTTGCGATCGCCAAATGGATGTCGCCCATCAAGAAAAAGTCGAGCGCGTGGTAGCTCGTGCCGGCTCCAATGTCGATGACCACGACATCTGTAGTGAGTTCCTGGAACTGCTTTATCAGTCGCTTCTTGCGCGCATACGCCATGTTGGCCGTTGCCAAGGTCTCGCCTGTCCCGGGAATCAGGCGAAGGTTGGGATGAAGCGTGGTGGGAATGGCGACGTCCTCCAGCCGATTCACTCGTTTGTTTAGGAAGTCTGTCAAGGTGACCGGTGGATTCAGTTCCCCGAACATGATGTGGGCATCGGCTCCACCCACGTCGAGATCAGCCAGAATGACCTGTCGTCCGCTTTTCGCAAGAGCCAACGCAAGGTTGGCCGACACCACACTCTTTCCGACGCCGCCTTTTCCTGATGCCACTGAAATCAGAGTTGCCATACGGTCTGCCATTTCGTTCGTGAGGAAGCTGATAGAGATCAGTCGGACTGGAGGCACGTGTGATGACGTCATTGTAGCGGCTACTGATCAAAAGAAAAGAAAAATTCGGGAATCCGTGGTGGGAAGGATCTGACCAATCGAGTTGAGAAATCATGGTCCGACGAAATTCGCTCTCGTGCCCGTCCTCTGCGGCCATAAAACAGAGAATACTGTGGTATTCTACCCAAAGGCTCCGGCTGAGTCGGATCGAGAGTTCCTCAGACCATCATGCGAAAAGCGAAGATCATCTGTACCATCGGACCTGCCAGTTATTCACCCGTCATCTTAGATCGCTTGATTGTCAGCGGGATGAATGCGGCCAGGTTGAACTTTTCTCATGGGACCCACGAAACCCATGCAACGGCTATTACCACCATCCGTCAGGCTGCTGCCAGGCAGGGAGCAGCCGTGGCGATCATTCAGGATCTGCAAGGGCCGAGGATTCGAGTGGGTCTTGTCCCACAGGCAGGGATTCACGTCACAGTCGGTCAGTCGGTCCGTCTCCGTGTAATGTCATCCGAAAGTAACGCGCGATCTACGGATCACGTTGTTTCTGACGACATTCCTATTTCGTATCCGTATCTGACGCGCGATCTTCGTGCCGGGTCTCGAATTTTGATCAATGACGGGTTGATTGAGCTCGTTGCTGACCATATCAAGGATGGCATTGTAGACTGTTCCGTCCTCATCGGAGGCACGATCACCTCGCACAAAGGGATTAACCTGCCTGGCACAGTGGTCAGTGCGCCCACCCTGACCGAAAAAGACCGGCACGACATCCAGTTTGGTGTCGAACAGGGTGTGGACTATGTGGCGCTTTCCTTCGTCCGTGGCCCACAAGATATCGAGACGGCGCGAACTGTGCTGCAACAGTATGGACGTCGCATTCCACTCATCGCGAAGATCGAGCGGGCCGAGGCCGTCTCGTCCTTGAATGACATATTGGATTGTGTGGACGGTGTGATGATCGCACGCGGTGATCTGGGCGTGGAGATGGGGCCGGAAGCGGTGCCCATTTTACAGAAACGCATTATCGTCGAGGCCAATCGTCGGCGCCGATTGGTGATCACCGCCACGCAGATGTTGGAATCAATGACGAAGGCCACAAGGCCGACGAGAGCGGAAGCCTCGGATGTCGCCAACGCCGTCTTTGACGGCAGCGATGCCGTCATGCTTTCAGCCGAAACAGCCGTTGGGGCCTATCCGGTTGAAGTCGTGCAGGTCATGGATCGTCTGATTCGCGCCGCGGAAGACACGACCGAACCTGGTGTGACCATTAAGACAGATCCTGGCAGGGACAATCTGTCATTGGCGGAGGCGATCTCAGCCGCTGCCGCTTTCGCAGCTCGATCAGTCCACGCTAAGGCCATCGTGGCCTTCACAGAAAGCGGCACGACCGCACAGTTGATCTCCAAACACCGGCCAACCTCCCCTCTCCTGGCCTTCACTCCGTCCGAAACGATTCGACGGCAGATGGCGCTGTATTGGGGCGTGCGCCCCTTCCCCATGGCTCAAGGAGGACCACCAGAAGCCTGGCTCGCAGAGGCGGAACAACGACTTATGGCCGAGCATCTCTGCTCACCTGGCGATATCGTTGCCGTGGTGTCTGGAACCATGGCGGGCCAAGTCGGCGGCACGAACATGCTGAAGCTGCATGAAATCGGTTCCCTCACGTCTGACCGTGACAAGCCTTCCACCACATCGCAGTCGTCATAACCAACCTACATCATTTTCCGCAGTACCAGACTTGATTCGACCATCCAAAGAAGCTAGGGTGAGTCCAGTTCTCGTTGGGTGATGCAGGGTGAGAAGCACGCTCACCAACTATCAAGCGCCTGCTTCTCTCTGATGGCGTCCATCAGATCCTGCATCCGGTCGACATGGTCTATGATGCTGTTCTCCACCCAGTCCATTATGACCATTTTAACTCATTGGGAATAACAGCCCATGCTCATGTGTCGCTTGAGCTTTTGTTTAGCGATCATCGTCCTGATGCAATGTGATGGTCCTGTCTATGCCGAATGGGTGGCCCTTAAGGAGCAACATCAGTTCCACCCGCTGCAGACGGTGTACATTGATCCCGATACCCTTCACCGAGATGGTGAGATGGTCACAATCTCATCCCTGATCGAGTGGAAGGCGATGCAGGGAGGGAGGACCCCTACCCGCTTCTATTCCAGCAAACTCACCAAGCAATTCGATTGCGCCGAAAAACGAGTACGGACACTTACGGCTACGGACTATTACGGCCACATGGGGACCGGTGAGGTCATCGGGGGGGGCCATACGGGAGAAGACCAATGGATGGCAATTGAGCCGGGAACGATCAATCAAGGCTTATGGGAGGCCGCTTGCGGGAAGCGCAGATAAACAGTTTTACCAGATCAAAGCCGCGGTAAGATGATAAACCCTTCGCGGCGCCCGGCCTCGCGCAATCATTGGTCGAGACACACCAACTTTCGATGGGACGGCTCACCTTTTCATATGACCGGTATAGTCCGATCTAACAGACCTTTGCAATAAAATCCATGATTGAAGAGATGGGATCGAATACTACGTCGGATTGAGCATCATTGGGTCGCCATGTCACGGATGGATCAGCCGCGGATCCGCATTGGGGCAATCATCGACCGCTCTTCTAAGGTTAGGTGTTGATAGGGCATGGCAGACTCCTCTTCGCTGGAGGTGACGCATCTGCCCCACCCAAATCCCCTCGTCGTTGCCGGTGTTGCATTTGTAATTAGAATTCACCGCAGTTTCAAGACAAAAAAGACACCTGACCCCTAAAGTTCTTAGGCATGCTATCCCCCTGATGGGATTGCTGGCCCACTAATTGCCACGATGCTTAGCTGTAGCGAAATCCTCTTGGGACTCGAGGTTTGCCCACAACTGCATGGGTACCGAAGCATGGCGGATGACTCTGCATTCCCGCTTGCGCGGCTAGGCACGTACGCGCCACTCCTTCCAGTCAGCCTTCGTCGCCTGCACCATCGCTTTGGTCGCCGTTCGAAGCCACTTCGCTTGTCGCTTCGCCACATCTCTGCGCAAGATCTGCTGCGCCCGTCGACTGCCCAAATGCACGTTGGCAATCTCCCAGCCCATCGCATGAAGCAGCCGGCCTTCGTCGAATCTCTTCGGGAGTCCGCCCAACTCAATGCGCGAACAATACGGCGACAGTCGGCGCACCAGCCAGGTCTGATGAACCTGGACAAAGGGATCGAGACAGCGTACAGCCTTGGTGAGGAGTTCTTGATAGCGGATGGTGTGAGTCCTACGTCCATCTTGGGCCCACATGCAGGCTGACGGAGCCAAGGCTTTGACTTCCCGCGCAATGCTCCCGCCTTGCCATTCTGCGAGCGCCACATAGCGTGGACGTCCGAGGCTGCCCAACCCCGCGACGCGATGCCGGACACGATACGAGAGTCCTGGTTCCGGGAGGAGATGTTGGAGCGCTCGTCGGGCACTGGGCGGGATGGCGCCCTTCACCGGCGGCAAGGCCTGCATCTTCCGCCAAAACCGCACGGGGTCTCGGAGACTTGTCGTGGCGATCTCGCGAAGCCAGGGATGCCGATCAGAGAGGACGAACGGTTGCCCTCCGGACTGCAGGGCGTCCCTGTAGCCAGTCAAGATCGCGTCGCACGCGTCCTTGAGCTTCAGGCCCAGGTGATCCGCGTCAGAGGCCAGGATGGCACTGACCGCGAGCCGGACCAGATCACTCGTATACGGCAGGTCGCACGCTTCATCGAAATCGTTCATCCCCCAAATCAAACGA
>JAHBWQ010000111.1 GCA_019636915.1 Nitrospira sp.
CGTCGTATGGCATCGGAGAGGCGACAGCACTCCAAGATGCCTTCTTCAGGCGTGGCTGCGTAGTCATGAGAACTGATCTGCGCCGCGCTCACATGCAGTTTGCGCAGCCAAATGGGCGGATTGGCGGGATCGAACGCCATGAGGCGATTGTACAGGAAGAGGATGCAAAGGCAAAGCCGGCGAAGGAGTGTGCCATTTGGGTCGTTGGATGGGGAAATAGAAAAGAGAAGGCGATGAGGTGCCGCAGCACTTAAGAACGGAGGAAGGCCATGGGGTCGTGGGTGCCACGTTGAATTAGGGTTGAACGTATTCCGCAATCTACATTCTTTCAACCGACAAATACCGTCATTGTTCTTTCAGATACGAAAGAGCGGTTGTATGATCCCGGTACGCCCACCTGAACCATCGGTGGATTTCCAACCTTACTTCGTGATCTGGCAATGACAGACTATCTTGCCCATGTGCGACAGAATGAAAACGGTTCTTTTCGCATTCATCATCTCGAGGAGCATCTCTGGGATGTAGGTAATCTCTCACGCGAATTTGCTTCTCTCTTTGGATCTCAAATAATTTAGGCAAAGCCGCACTCAATGACTGTAAACCATTTACCTTACATCGCTCATGTCCGTAAATCGGGCGGTAATCCGCAGAGCCTTGAAGAACATCTGTTGGGTGTTGCTGAGATTACCAGAAGGCTTGCTTCAAAGATCGGGCTCTCTTCCCAAGGCGAGTTGATAGGCTTGCTGCATGACTTGGGTAAATATAGCGATGAGTTTCAGGTTTATCTGAAGTCAGCGACTGGCTTGATCAATCAAGACGAGGATGAATTTGTCGATGCGCGAGGGCTTAAAGGCAAGATCGATCATTCTTCTGCTGGTGCTCAGGTTATTTGGGATGCTCTGGCAAAGCAAGGAGGCGTCAGTCCAATTGCAGGTCAGATGTTGTCGTTGTGCATCGCTTCACATCACTCCGGCTTGATCGATTGCTTATCCTCGGACACGAATAACCCAGTTGTAGACAACTTCACCAGGCGAATCAGAAAGTCAGATTCCAAGACCCATGTCCAAGAGGTATTGACCAAAATAGATGCCTCAATTTCAAAGCGCTTTCGTGAATTGATAGATGATCCATCGTTGATTGACGGCCTCAAAGAATCAATCCGTCACGTTATGCTTCGAGATAACACGCCGGGAGTAGATCCGAGCCAAAATCAAATCATACAGTTCAAACTTGGGCTACTTGTACGATTGCTATTTAGCTGTTTAATAGACGCAGACCGCACCAATACGGCGGATTTTGAAAACCCGAGAGCAGCCAAGCGCAGACTCAACGGGCAATACTGCGATTGGGGTGTGCTGAGTGATCGCCTTGAGAGCAAACTGAAAAGCCTTTCTTCGGAGGCACCAATTGATCACATTAGGCGTCAGATTTCTGATCACTGCTTTGACAAAGCTTTCCAAGCAAAAGGCATCTATACACTGACCGTCCCGACGGGAGGCGGTAAGACTCTCGCCAGTCTTCGTTTTGCATTGCATCATGCCAAGAAATGGGAAATGGAGCGCATCGTTTACATTGTCCCATTTACGACGATCATAGATCAGAATGCCGAAGTGGTTCGCGCCATTCTTGAACTCTCAGAAGAAGATAGTGGACGCATCGTACTTGAGCATCACTCGAATCTCACTCCTGAGGAACAAGGCTGGAGAGAAAAGATATTGACAGAGAACTGGGATGCTCCGGTGATCTACACGACTAGTGTGCAGCTACTAGAGGCACTCTTTGGTGCGGGAACTCGGGGCGCCAGGAGAATGCACCAGTTGGCCAATGCCGTGCTTGTCTTCGACGAAATTCAGACGATACCGGTTAATTGTGTCCACTTATTCAATAATGCGATCAATTTCTTGGTTGAGCACTGCGGCAGCACTGTCGTGCTATGCACTGCAACCCAGCCGCTATTAAACCAAGTTGATGAAAACAAAGGGGCTTTGAGATTTGAGTCAGTGAACGAAATCATGCCCGATGTTAAACGGCTATTTAATGATCTGAGGCGTGTCGAGGTAATCAATCAACGCAAGTCTGGTGGTTGGTCGCACCAGGAGATAGCTGATCTAGCTATAGAGGAAGTCGCGAAGAGTGGAAGCTGCCTCGTGATCGTCAATACGAAGAAGTCAGCGAAGGCCATTTTTCAGATATGCCAAAGACAAACAGGCGCCCCTGTATATCACCTCAGCACCAATATGTGCCCTGCGCATCGCAAGAAAAGTCTGGCTCAGATACGAGCACTCTTGACGTCTCCTGGTTCTCCAGTAATTTGCATCAGCACGCAGTTAATCGAAGCCGGAGTCGATATAGATTTTGGAGCCGTCATTCGTTGTTCGGCAGGCCTAGATTCTGTCGCGCAAGCTTCGGGTCGGTGCAATCGCCATAAGCGGAGGGTAGAGATTGGGCGGGTCCATGTGGTGAATCCCACCGACGAGAGTCTCGACATGCTTACTGATATTCGCTGTGGGAGAGATGTGACAGACCGGCTTCTTGACGAAGCAGCCGCAGGAGAATGGAAATTCGATGGTGATCTTCTGGGTCCTCAGGCGATGGAGCGATATTTTAATTACTACTTCTTCGCTCGCCGAGAAGAAATGGCCTATCCAGTTTCAGCAAAGGCGATTGGTCGAGAGGATACATTGCTGAATCTTCTATCTGTTAATTCGATTGCTCGCGGCGAATTCACGAGAAGCTATGGGACCCACCCCAATATCTATCTGAAACAATCGTTCATGTCAGCCGCTAAGGCCTTTAAGGCAATCGATGCCCCCACAAGAGGCATCATTGTCCCGTATGGCCCGGAAGGGAGAGATCTCATCGGCGAACTCTGTGCGGCATTCGAAGTCGAAAAACAGGTCGAGCTGTTGCGCAGGGTGCAGCAGTATACGGTGAATGTATTTCCGCATGACCTGAAACGGCTACAAGAACAGCAAGCGATACACACGATTCAAGAAGGGGTCAATATTCTTTATCTCCACACTTCCTATTACAGCGATGCATTTGGCCTCGGGCTCACACCCGATGAACCTATGGAGGTGCTTTGTGTCTGACGCGCTCAACAGCAGCATCGAATTCAAAGTTTGGGGGCGGTTCGCATTGTTCACTGACCCATTAACCAAGATTGGTGGTGAGAAGTGCTCGTACCATATCCCTACCTACGAGGCACTGAAGGGGATCGCAAAGTCTATTTATTGGAAGCCGACGATTATTTGGGTGGTCGATGAGGTGCGAGTGATCAAGCGTATCAGGACACAAACCAAAGGAACGAAGCCTTTGTTGCTTAGCGGAGGTAATGATTTGGCTATCTACACCTTCTTGGCTGATGTGGAATACCAAGTGCGGGCGCATTTCGAGTGGAATATGCATCGGCCAGAATTGGCTGAGGATCGCAATGAAGCCAAGCACCACATTATTGCGAAACGCATGCTGGAGCGTGGAGGCCGACAGGACATCTTTCTTGGTACTCGAGATTGCCAGGGCTATGTCGAACCATGTGAATTCGGCTTAGGCGCAGGTGCCTACGATCAGGATGAGGAAGTTGCCTATGGCGTGATGTTCCATGGGTTCGATTACCCTGATGAGACCGGAGAAAACAAGCTGGAGACGAGGTTTTGGCGTCCCAAGATGATCAATGGAGTAGTCACCTTTATTAGACCGGAGGAATGCACCATCCGAAAGTTTATCCGTTCAATGCAGGCCAAGCAGTTCGTGCCTGATCACAACCTAATTAGGGTTGAAGCTGAAGCAACGTCATTGGGGTGCTGAAATGAGCTGGATGCAGAACCTTTATGAAACATATGAGCATTGTACTGCCCTTCCGCCTATGGAGGCAGAGTCAGGATTGACGCCTCTATATCATATGACTCAACAGGCGCATATCGAGATTGCTCTGGATGGCAAGGGCAATTTTAGAAGAGCCTGCGTGATTGATAGGGAAAACACCATCATTCCTGCCACAGAACAATCGGCCACTGCACGGACAAGCGCGGTCGTGCCTCACCCTCTATGCGATCATGTCAAATACTGCGCTGGCGATTATAAAGAAACCGGCGACGAAGGCAATGAGTACTTTGAGGCATATCGGAAACAGATTCAAGAGTGGTGTGAATCGACATGCTCAGATCCAAAGGCTACCGCCATTCTCAAATACATTGAAAAACAGACGTTACTAAGAGATCTGATCAAGGAAGGCGTGATGCCGGTTGACTCTGAGAAGCATCTACTAAGGACATGGCCATCGAAGGAAGAAAAGCCTCCACTCTTTAAACAATTGACACCAGACAAAGGTGTTTATAAACCGCAGAATGCTTTAATTCGGTGGCGCGTTGAGATTCCAAATGATCCTGTGCCGGAAGTGTGGAAAGACACAAATCTCCAGGATGCTTGGATTAGATTCTGTACGGTTAAAGAGGAAGCGAAAGTAGTGGACCTATGTATGGTTACTGGGATTAAGGCGGCACTTGCTACGAAACATCCCAATAGGCTTCGTGGCGGGAAGGACAATGCAAAGCTCATCTCAAACAAGAAGGAGGAAGACTCCGATTTCGTCTATTTAGGGCGGTTTGACCGCGTCAGTCAAGCCGCTGGCGTCGCAAGCCAAGTGTCACAAAAGGCACATAGTGCTCTGCAGTGGCTGATTAAGCGCCAGGGGTTCAGAAATGGTGATCAAGTTATCGTTGCTTGGGCTACGAGCGGCCAGGAGATTCCGGACCCCTTTCGAAATTCTAAAGACCTATTCGATATACCGATAGACAATGTGGAGCAAGACGAACGACATTCCTCTACTGATGTCGGGCAGACGTTCGCTCTTCGGCTAAACAAGTACATCGCGGGGTATCGGACTGTGCTCGGTTCAAGCCAAGACATTGTAGTGATGGGGTTGGACTCTGCCTCACCTGGCCGCATGGCTATCACGTATTACCGTGAGCTGACTGGTTCGGAATTCCTTGACCGCGTGGAGGTCTGGCATAAGGTGTTCGCGTGGCACCAGAACTACTCCAAGGATCTTAAGTTTGTCGGGGCTCCCTCTCCAAAGGATATTGCGGAGGCTGCCTATGGCAGAGCTAAGGATGATGGATTGAAGAAGCTGCACAAGGCATCTGTTGAGCGACTATTGCCTTGCATTATTGACGGACAATATTTTCCTCGCGATCTCATGGATACAGCAATACGCAGAATTTGCAATCGAGCGGGTTTGGATAATTGGGAATTTGAGAAGAATTTAGGCATCTCATGTTCATTATTCCGAGGGTACTTCAAGGAAAGGAGCTACCAGATGGCGCTGGAACGGGATCGAACAGCCCGGGATTATCTCTATGGTCGATTGTTGGCGGTAGCGGATCATATTGAAGGCCGGGCGCTTCATATCGCTGGCGAAAAGCGAGAAACCAGCGCTGCACGGCTGATGCAACGATTTGCAGATCATCCGTATTCGACATGGCGCAATATCGAGCTATCGCTAGTCCCTTATAAGAATCGTCTGCGAACAAAACGGCCATTGTTTCTAAGTGAGATGGAAAAGCAACTAGACGAGATCAATGGCAAGTTCCAATCCCAGGACTTTGTGAATGATCGCCGCCTTTCCGGAGAGTTCTTGCTTGGATATCACTGCCAGCGACAGACATTGTGGAATAAGACGGACGCATACGAAGCCGGAGACAATGAGGGAAGTGACAAAACAGGAGAAAAGCCATGACGACTTTACAGAAGAAGATCGACTATGCAGTTGTATTTCGGGTTTCGAAGGCAAATCCGAATGGCGATCCCCTTAATGGAAACCGGCCTCGCATGGACTACGATGGTTACGGGGAAGTCACGGATGTCTGTATCAAACGCAAGATACGAGATCGGCTGCTTGAACGATGGGTCTCAAATGGACGTAAGGAAGACGGCAATATGATTTTTGTCCAATCGGACGATCGTAAAGAGGATGAAGCAGGAAGCTTGAGGGTAAGGGCAGAGGCAGCACTAGGGAACAAGTTGGGGTCGAGTGAGACACGCAAACTGGCTTGTGCACGATGGCTGGATGTGCGCTCATTTGGTCAGCTATTTGCCCTGCCTAAGTCTGGGAAAAAGAAAAAGGATCAAGAGGATGAGGAAGGCGACACGGGTATCTCTATAGGGATTCGAGGCCCCATCTCTGTTCATTCTGCCTTTAGTGTGGAGCCAGTGGCCTCACGCGTTTCGAGTACGCAGATCACCAAGAGCGTGAGTGGTGAAGGTGATGGCACTAAACGCAGCTCAGACACGATGGGTATGAAGCATCGAGTAGACCACGGCATCTATGTCTTCTTTGGAAGCATGAACCCGCAGCTTGCGGATAAAACAGGGTTTAGCGATAAGGATGCTCAGGCCATCAAAGAAGTGCTGCCAAAACTTTTTGAGAATGATGCTTCTTCAGCCAGACGAGAAGGAAGCATGGAAGTATTGAAGGTGATCTGGTGGCAACACAATAGCAAAGCTGGGCAATACTCATCTGCTAAGGTTCACCGCACACTGAAAGTTAATCCTGATGGCACGTATCAGCTTAATCCGTTAGATGGCTTGAACCCTGAAGAAATCGACGGCTTTTAACCTGTACAAATTGGATGGAGTCCATAGCGCGGTGGAAACACAAGATGATCCCATCATGATCTCCGCGCTGGAGCATTGGAGCTATTGTCCACGACAGTGTGCCTTAATTCATGTCGAGCAAACGTTCGATGAAAATCTGTACACACTGCGCGGGCGAGCGGTGCATAAGCGCGTGGATGAGCCTGTGACGGAGGAGCAGGCTGGGGTGCGCATCGAACGGGCGCTGCCTTTATGGTCCAAGACTCTTGGGCTGATCGGCAAGGCCGACGTAGTGGAGTTTCATGGGGAGACGCCGTACCCGGTTGAATACAAGCATGGTCCACATCGGGAGAAGGAACATGACGATCTCCAACTCTGTGCCCAAGCACTGTGTTTGGAGGAAATGACGGGCAAGGCGGTGCCGTGCGGCGCGATCTATCACCATAGTTCACGGAAACGCCGTGAGGTAGAGTGCACACCGGAACTGCGGGCACGAGTGGCTCAGTCTATTCTGGCGATTCGTGCCATGCTCGTGAACAAACACCTCCCTCCCCCGGTGAATGATCGGCGGTGTACCCATTGCTCACTTCAAGAATCCTGTATGCCTGCCGTGATCGAGGAAGGCCGACGGGCGTCTGTTGTGGTGCGTGACCTCTTTACCATCCATCCGTGAGGCTGCGATGCATCAACTCCTCAATACGCTCTATATCACGACGGAAGGAGCCTATCTGCGGGCGGATCACGAAACGTTGCGGGTGGAAGTGGAGAGAGAAACGAAGCTCCAAGTGCCGTTCCACCACCTCGGCGGGGTCGTGTGTTTCGGCGATATCATGCTGAGTCCGGCGGCGATGGTCCGGTGTGCGGAAGACGGGCGCTTTGTGGTGCTGCTGGATCGCAACGGCCGGTTCAAGGCGCGTGTGGAAGGTCCGGTCAGTGGAAACGTCTTGCTTCGTTGCGCACAACATGAGGCGATGAAGGACCAGGGGCGGACGCTCGCTATCGCCAGAAACATGGTGGCGGGAAAGATTCAGAACTCGCGCCAGATTGTGCTGCGCGGCGCGCGCGAGGCAGATGATGCGCCGGATGCCGAGGCGTTACGCACGACAGCTGATACGTTGGGGAATGCGGTGATCCGACTTCCTCAGTGTGAGGATCTGGACACGGTGCGAGGTATTGAGGGGGAATCGGCGCGGTGCTACTTTTCCACTTTCGACCGAATGATCAAGGAAGATCGTGCGACGTTTAAGATGGAAGGCCGCAACCGGCGTCCGCCGACTGATCCCGTGAATGCGCTGATGTCGTTTCTGTATGCCTTGGTGATGAACGATTGTGTATCGGCAGCGGAAGGAGTGGGGCTCGATCCGCAAATGGGATTCCTCCATGCGCTGCGCCCAGGCCGAGCCGCGCTGGCATTGGATCTTATGGAAGAAGTGCGGAGTGTCCTCGCCGATCGACTGGTGCTCACACTCATCAACCGACGGCAAGTCAGCGCGAAAGATTTTACGCACCGGTCCGGTGGGGCGGTGCACATGGACGATATCGCGCGCAAAGAGGTGATTGTGGCCTATCAAAAGCGCAAGCAGGAAGAGGTCACGCATCCGGTGCTCGATCAGAAGATGCCGCTGGGGTTGGTGCCTCATGTGCAAGCGCGGTTGCTTGCGCGCGTGTTGCGAGGCGATCTTGAAAGTTATCCGCCGTTTCTTTATCGGTAGAGTCGGTAGGTGAATGTGCTGATCAGCTATGACGTATCGACCGAAACTCCTGCAGGGAGACGGCGATTGCGGAAAGTTGCGCAGACCTGTCAAGACTTCGGCCAGCGTGTGCAAAAGTCGGTCTTCGAGTGTTCGGTGAGCGAGGCGCAATTCGAGGAGGTGGTGCGGCGTCTGTTGGAAATCATCGAAAAGACTGAAGACAGTCTTCGGGTCTATCGGCTGGTTGAGCCGAAAGAGAAATATGTGCAGGTCTATGGATTGGATGGGAGTGTCGATTTTGACGAACCATTGGTTCTGTAATTCAGTTGCGCGAACCCGGTGCGATGGTCACTGGCTGGGAGGATCGCGCAGGCAGTACTCGATTGATTTCACAATGACTTGCATACATAGTCTCCGATTGTCGGCAGCGTCCCTTAGCGAGTTCACGGTAGGTTCGCGAAAATCAGAGCCAAACGCTATGTTTCTAGGCTCTGGTGAGGTAGTGGAGTAGCGCCCGTCCTTCGGGGCGGGCGAGGATTGAAACAACTGAAGATTTGGGTGCATGTGGTGCACCCTCAGTAGCGCCCGTCCTTCGGGGCGGGCGAGGATTGAAACGACAGTCAAGCGGGTGGACGCATGACGCGCATGAGGTAGCGCCCGTCCTTCGGGGCGGGCGAGGATTGAAACGCCGCCATAGTTCCCTCGTGCTGCTGCCTGAACGTCGTAGCGCCCGTCCTTCGGGGCGGGCGAGGATTGAAACGACGGACCGCCGGCCCGTCGCTCTCGGTGACGACGTAGCGCCCGTCCTTCGGGGCGGGCGAGGATTGAAACGATCGCATCGCCGTTGGACTTCCGGCGATAAACGGTAGCGCCCGTCCTTCGGGGCGGGCGAGGATTGAAACTATCGATCTCAACCAGGAGGGGCAGCATGAGTGCGTAGCGCCCGTCCTTCGGGGCGGGCGAGGATTGAAACATTTCGATCACGAGCGCTTCGGCAGGCGGCGAGACGTAGCGCCCGTCCTTCGGGGCGGGCGAGGATTGCAAAATGGCCGGTCTTAGAGATACAAGTTAGGTCTGAATGAATAGCGGCTGTACCTATGCACGTTGTGTCATCGTCATTTGATCGAGGACTATGGACATCGAAATTGGTTCGAATCTCTATAAGAATTTCAACGGGACGGTCGAGGTTGAGGGAGTCCCGCAGCTCCAGGTGAGCCGCCATCCCTCGACCGGTGCGTTGCTGGTCAATTTTGCGCTGTTCGACTCGAACGGCCGGATGCTGGCCAAGATGGTGGAGAGTACGCTCATGTTTAACGAGCGGCGCGCCTATGAGCTAGCCAAAACGGACACGCGCCTTCTGATGAAGGAAGTGGATTCCGGGAAAGTGGTTCTTCAGCTCGATGTGAAGGACCCGCAGGTCGTTTTGCTCGCGCAGGGCGAGTTTCATACGATGAAGGGTCACCTTCTCCAAGTCACGGCGACGGCCTGGAAGATCGAGAAGCAGCACAAGAGCGGGCTGACACACGACTCGCAGGGTGGTGTGGTCTCTATCGGCTAGGGACCGGTGTCGGCTCTCCCTCCACTGGCAGGCTGTCGACAAAGGCCTCCAGCGGCGTTCTCGCGTCGCTCAGAGGCTCACCGTACGGCAGAGAGTACGCTTCGCCTCTTTACTCGCTGCGGCCTTGCTGGACGGCCTTCCTGAACAGCCTACAGGGCATCCAGATCCGGTCGGTCACCATGCGCAGCGATCTGTTTGGGAAGAGCGGTGCAGAGTTTATCAACACACTGCTAGTGATGTCACAACCAAGGCCCCGTTTTTCAGATCGACTGAAGCGGTATTGCCATCCCGTAACTCTCCCTTGACCAACAACTTGGCGATCGGTGTTTCCAGCTCCTGCTGAATGAGGCGCTTCAGCGGTCGTGCTCCGTACACCGGGTCGTAGCCCCGTTCACCCAAATGTTTCAGCGCGGAGGGCGTGACGGCCAGCGTGATCCGACGTTCTGCGAGTCTGTTGCGCAGCCGCTCCAGCTGTATCTCCACGATCTTGATCAAATGCTCGGTTCCGAGCGGATGGAATACGACGAGTTCATCGACCCGGTTCAAAAACTCCGGGCGGAAATGTTGGCGCAGTTCACCCATCACGACGGTCCTGACTTGCTCATAGGACGCGCCGCGTTGCTGTGCTTCAAGAATGTGCGGACTGCCGATGTTGGAGGTCATGATCAGCACGGTATTTTTGAAATCGACCGTGCGGCCCTGTGAATCGGTCAATCGTCCATCATCGAGCACTTGCAGCAACACGTTGAAGACATCGTGATGGGCCTTCTCGATCTCATCGAAAAGGATTACCGAAAAGGGGCGTCGTCTGACGGCTTCCGTAAGTTGTCCGCCTTCTTCATATCCGATGTACCCGGGAGGTGCACCGATCAGACGGGCGACGGTATGTTTTTCCATGTATTCGGACATGTCGATTCTGACGAGGTTCCCTTCATCATCGAACAGAATTGTGGCGAGCGCGCGGGCCAATTCGGTTTTGCCGACCCCGGTTGGGCCAAGGAACAGAAATGACCCGATCGGACGATTGGGGTCTTTGATACCGGATCGTGCACGAAGCACCGCGTCCGCCACGGCTCGGACCCCTTCTTCCTGGCCGACGACCCGTTCGTGCAGGAGGTCCTCAAGTTTCAAGAGTTTGTCGGTTTCGCCTTCGAGCAACCGCGAGACCGGGACACCGGTCCAGCGGCTGACCACGGCGGCAATCTCATCTTCGTCGACTTCTTCCTTCAGCAACCGAGCCGTATCCTGTTTTTTCTCCAAGTGCTGCTGCTCCAGTGCCAATTCCCGTTC
The DNA here is from genome assembly GCA_019636915.1 of Nitrospira sp. Taxonomy (GTDB): domain Bacteria; phylum Nitrospirota; class Nitrospiria; order Nitrospirales; family Nitrospiraceae; genus Nitrospira_D. The sequence continues at coordinate 11,134 of JAHBWQ010000111.1, forward strand.
AAGCTTGGGGAGCTCCCCATAACGGAGTTCGGCTACACGGTTAAGGTCATAGGCTCGCTCGGCTTGCTCGATTTTCTGCTTCATCTCCTCGATCGCCTCGCGGGTCTTGCGCAGTCGTGATACGGAGGTTTTCTCTGATTCCCATCTGGTTTTCAGCGCCTGCAGGTCACGTTGTTTTTCAGTGAGTTCAGATTCCAGGGTACTGAGCCGGGCGGCGCTTGCCGCGTCCTTCTCCTTCTTCAACGCTTCGCGCTCAATTTCCAACTGGAGCACCTTGCGTGACACTTCATCCAGCTCAGCCGGTAGGCTGTCGATCTCAGTCCGAAGGCGTGCGGCGGCCTCGTCGACTAGGTCAATGGCTTTGTCTGGAAGAAACCGGTCGGCGATATAACGATGGGACAGTTTCGCTGCAGCTACCAGCGCACTGTCCTTGATGCGCACCCCGTGGTGGACTTCGTAGCGTTCCTTGAGGCCGCGTAGGATAGAAATGGTGTTCTCCACTGACGGCTGATCCACCAACACTGTTTGGAAACGGCGTTCCAAGGCGGCGTCTTTTTCGATGTGTTTTCGGTACTCGTCCAGCGTCGTGGCACCGATCAGATGCAACTCGCCCCGTGCCAGCATCGGCTTCAACAGGTTTGCGGCGTCCATTGCCCCTTCGGCTGCTCCGGCTCCGACGACCGTGTGCAATTCGTCGATGAAGAGGAGAATCTGGCCTTGAGACGATTGGATCTCTTTCAGGACGGCTTTGAGCCGTTCCTCAAATTCACCGCGAAATTTGGCGCCGGCGACAAGGGAGCCCATATCCAGGGCAAAGAGTTTTTTGTGTTTGAGGCTTTCGGGGACATCGCCTTTCACGATTCGAATCGCCAGTCCTTCAACAATCGCGGTTTTCCCGACACCTGGTTCCCCGATGAGCACCGGGTTATTCTTCGTCCGGCGTGAGAGGATCTGGATCACACGCCTGATTTCATCATCGCGTCCGATGACGGGATCGAGTTTGCCCTGTCCGGCCAGTTGGGTTAACTCTCGACCGTATTTCACCAGTGACTGATATGTGCTTTCAGGATCCTGGCTGGTGACCCGTTGGTTCCCACGCACCTGCTGCAATCCCGCCAAGAGACGGTCTCTTGTAATGCCCAGCTTCTTGAATATTCCCCCTTCCTGCACCATGGCAAGGAGGACATGCTCGACGCTCAAGAAATCGTCCTTCAGCGACTTCTGCTCCTCCTCCGCACGATTGAGAACGTGGGTGAGGCGGTTGGCAATGTGAACCTGACCCGGAGCTGCTCCTGAACCTTGAACTTGAGGGAACTTTGCCAAGGCTTGTTCGACGGCTTGCCGCACGGCAGGGAGCGCGAGGCCAGCACCTTCGAGTAAGGCCGGAGTAGTCCCGCCCTCCTGTTCAAGGAGCGCTAAGAGGACATGTTCTACCTCAATGCCTTGATGACTTCTCCGCTGGGCGTGCCCCGAGGCGGACTGCAGGGCCTCCTGCAACTTGACCGTCATTCGATTCATGTCCATGGTGATTCACCTCTAAAATGGTGATATTCATCCTCGCTCTGATAAACAGTGATAATCATTTGGCTGGATAAGTCAACCAGCTAGGTTCGTTCTTAATGCGCCAGCGTGACTAGTGCTTGACCTCTCGCCCGATCCCGACTAGGGTACGCATCAGTATGAGCAATCTCGCTTCGGCTACGGTTCAACTCTATCGACATGTTTTGCAGGCGACATGGCGTTCGCTGACCAAAAGTTGGATATCAATGGTGGCGCTCATTCTCTTTGGGTTGCTGTTTTTGGGTATTGCAAAGATCGCTGCTCCGTTGGGGATGGCCGGTGGTTTTTTACTCGGTATCGTGAATGCCCTCCTGGTGGGATCCACACTCCGGTTGATTGAACAGTCGCTGAGCGCGTCACGAACTCTTGGGTTCAAGGACGTAACGGAAAGCTTCGGGTATTACTTTTGGGACGTGATCGGTGTTGGTTTTGTATTATGGTTGCCGACGCTCTTGCTCGATATGGGTTTGCAAGCCAATCCGGCGTATGGTCAATTTCTTCTCTCCGCATTCCTGCTCTTGGTCTTCATCCTGTTGAACCCAGCACCGGAAGTGATTTATCAGGTGCGACACGACTCAACGCTTGAGGTGTTCAAGACATCCTATGAATTTGTGATGGAACATTGGGTCGAATGGTTTCTCCCATTCGTCCTGCTCATCTTGCCTGTGGTGCTTTCTCCGAGTGGGCTGCAAGAATTCTTTTCGCTGTCCGGTCGTGCTGGGCGAGGAGCTGGGCTCGATTTCCTTCAAATTCTCATGCTACCACTGACTGCCATCGGAGGGTGGCTGTCTTACATTGGACTTGATTCAGAAGGGCAGGAGATCGTGCTTCTCCTCCTCACTCCACCGTTAGCCATGGCCATCTTGTTGTTCCGCGGTCATCTTTTTGCGTCGCTTCACGGGTCATCCAGGAGACAACGGCTCTTTTCTCGCCAATTCGATACTAGACAGTAACCGTCTAGGACAGATTTTCTCGGAAAAATCAGGTCGGTCCGAGCCATAGTTATCTCCAGGCAGGGGCATGCCCTTGTGGTCGGAAGCTGAAATAGTGTATGGATTTCACTACACTTGAGTTCTGCCCATCTATGACCTAGTCCGAGCGAGGCACGGACTCATGCGACTTTCAATATTCTCGAGGCTGGTTTTGACCTCCCTGGTCATTATTGCAGTGATGGGGGGAGTCAATCTTTACGCACTGTTTCAACTTCGACAGTTGACGGCCATGAGTACCCAAATGGCATCGTATCACTACCCAGCCGTTGAATCCGCCAAAAGGCTGTTAGGGTCGCTGTATGCCCAACAGAATAGTGAAAAGAAGTTTCTTGCCACGAAAGATCCCACATTCCGCACCAACTTGACTGAAGAAGTTGAAGAGTTTCAGCGGGTGCTTCACCTGTTGCGAGGACAGGAAAGTTCCAGTCGTGGCTTGACGCTTTTGCAAGAGACGGGTGAGTTGTTGAAAGAACGATCACGATTATTTGACAGTACCGTTCAAGCGGCAGCAAGGTCGACCCATCCTGCGACCCCAGACTACGAAAGCAAGCGCGATAGCCTCACAGACCGCATGTCTTTCACGTTGCAGAGTTATATCGATCTTCATGAAGCTCGAGTCAGTGTCGGGGTGACCGAATCGCGCGCAAGTGCCGCCCAAGCCGAGGCGGTAACGGAGCAGCTTGTTCTTGTGGCGTTGATGTTCGGATTGGGGTTGGCTGGCTTGGCAAGCTATACGATTCTGCGTCCTCTCCGAGAGCTGCAGGGACATATCAAACAGATCGGACAGGGGAATTTTGGGGCATCCCTCACAATCAAGGTTCCGGCCGAGCTCCGTGAGTTGGTAGATTCCGTGAACTGGATGGGCCAGAAGCTCCAAGAAATCGACGAGATGAAAACGGATTTTCTCGCGCACGTGTCCCATGAATTGCGAACACCCATGGCATCAATTCAGGAGGGGACAAACCTTTTGCTTGACGAGATACCTGGGCCGCTGATGCCTGAGCAGCGCATGACGCTTCGGATCATGGCTGACAGCAGTAAACGGCTGATGCATCTCATCGCCACGATTCTAGATTTGTCGAAAATGGAAGCCGGG
>JAHBWQ010000112.1 GCA_019636915.1 Nitrospira sp.
CACCTCGGTGATCTGATCGAACGCGCAAGAAATAAAATCCGCGAACTGCATCTCCACGACCGGACGCAAACCCATCATGGCTGCGCCGATCGCCGCTCCGACGAACCCGGACTCGGCGAGCGGCGTATCGAGCACCCGCCATTCGCCGTACTTTTTGAGAAATCCTTCCGTAATCTTAAAGGCGCCTCCGTACATACCGATATCTTCGCCCATCAGGAACACCCGTTCATCACGGGCCATCTCTTCGTCCAAGGCTTGTGAAATCGCCTCGAGGTAACTGACTTCCTCGGTACGCTGAGCCATGGTCGTCATAGTGGAGGCTCCTTCCAAACAGCAAACAAACAACTAATGACTCTCGGCGCTCATCGCGAATACGCCTTCCAACACTTCCGGGCCTTCCGGCAACGGGCTCTGTTCGGCAAATTCCACACCGGCCTCGACTTCTTTCTTCACCCGATCGGCGACTTCGTGGAAATAGGCCTCTTCGCCATACCCGAGCTGTTTGAGCAACTGCTCAGCTTTGAGGATCGGATCCTTTTTCTTCCACTCCTCCAGTAGCTCGCGCGGAACATATTTCGCCGGGTCATGCTCGGAATGGCCGTGCATCCGCATCGTCTTGAACTCGAGAAAGGTCGGCCCTTCTCCTGTGCGGGCCTTCGCAATCGCGTGTTTTGCCGCCAGATAGACCACGGCCACATCGTTGCCGTCCACGGTTTCACCGGGCATGCCATAGGCTTTCGCTCGATCCACGACATTCGGAATCGCCATCTGTAAACGAAGCGGCGTCGAGTACGCGTATTGGTTGTTGTTACAGAAGAAGACGACGGGAAGCTTTCGCACCGCCGCAAAGTTCATCGCCTCATGGAAATCGCCCCTACTGGATCCTCCATCTCCCGTTCCCGTGAACACGACGCGAGATTCCCCTCTCATCTTAAACGCCAGCGCCGCACCGGCAGCCACCGGAAGATTGTCCGCCAGATGACTGACAAATCCGAAGACTCCTCGCCTGAGGTCTCCCATATGAACGTTACCGTCCTTTCCTTTGCTCGGACCGGCCCTTTTCCCAAGGTACTGGGCGAGCACCTCACCCGGAGTGAAGCCTCGAATGAGGAAGGCACCCATGTCCCGGTGAAAAGGAGCGATGACATCGTCGTGCTCCAACGCGGAGGCATACCCGACGGCGATCGCCTCCATTCCGTAGCTGGTATAGACTCCACCGACGATACGTCCTTGTCGGTAGAGCGCCGTGATGCGGTCCTCCACTGCTCTGGTGAGGCGGAGGTAGTAGTACATCTGACGTAGATCGTCTCGCTTGATCTCTTTGGCGATGACTGCAACATCCATGACAACCTCCACGTCACCGGCTCATAACGCAGGCAGGTCCTTCCAAGACAGCAAGGGCTTGTGTGACCTGCACAGAGGACAGTACGCCGGCTCCCACTGCGGCATGTTGAGATCCGTCGTGTAGTAGAAGGGATGCCGTTCTATTAATTCGTTCACCAATGGGAACTGACCGACGTCACGGCGTGCAAAGACCATCATCCCTGCTAACACACCACCATTGTCTGTGATGACTTTACCGAGTTTACTGACACAATTGCCGCGCGTGGTGACATCGTTGAGCGCCACAAAACGGTCACCGGGTTTGATGACGTCGGCAGGAATGTCCGTCCCGATCCGCCCTGTTTCGCAGCTGTAGGGCGTTAACGCCATAGTCAATCGCATCGTATTTCGAAGCTCAGCCACGATTGCTCCCGCAAGTTGCTCCGCAGTCGAGCTTGTCGCCACGAGACCCGCTATTGGACGGTCTTGAAACGTCTGCCCAATCCAGGCAGCCATATCTCCGGCCAACTGCCGGATTACGTCTGGACGATTCGCGATGGATTCGAAGCGCAAATACGTCGCCGTGTGGTGACCTGACACAACCTCCACGTGGGTATCGAAGAAGACGGATCGAGAAGTACGGAGAATATTCAGGATATCGTTCTCCGTCAGATTGGTGTGCAAACCAGCACGGATAACGTTTTTCAGCTTCACATTGATCGCCGGCTCCTCATAAAGCGCACGATGTCGATCCACCACCTCTGCAAGGGTCTGTTCAACCGTGCCGACAAACATCTTCACCCCCTTGGCGTCGGACCTATCACCTTGGTTCTGAGAACGCCGATCGGTTGGATTTCCAGTTCCACCACATCGCCCGGTTTCAAGTAACGATCCAATTCTAGCCCACACCCACCTCCCACCGTTCCCGAACCCAAGACATCTCCCGGATAGATCGTTTCGCCTCGCGACACATGGGCGATCATCTGAGCAAACGACCAGTGGATCGTCCCGAATCGTCCCCGCGACCACTCTTCTCCGTTCACCCTCGCAATCATTGTCAGTGCGCCCAGATCAGCAATTTCGTCAGGAGTCACGAGACAGGGCCCCAGCGCTGTCGCGAAGTCCTTGCCCTTCGCCGGCCCCAGCCGGCAGGCCATTTCTTGAAATTGAATATCACGCGCGCTGAAGTCGTTCATGATCGTATAACCGGCGATGTAGTCTTCCGCCCGTCGTTCACTGATGTCTCGACCCTGGCGTCCGATCACGCAGGCAAGTTCCAGCTCATAGTCCAACTTCGTCGTATCCAACGGCCACGAGAGAACTTCGTCCGATCCGATGATCGTACGATGGTTCCCTTTGTAGTAAACGGGAGCCTTGTACCACTCCGGTGGTATTGGCTGTCCCCGCTTCTTCGATGTTGCGGCGATATGATCTTCAAAAGCGATAAAATCTCGCAGCGAAGATGGATTCGACAGCGGAGCCAAAAGCTGAACATCGGTGGCCGCATACACGATAGTCTCACCGGACGGCCCTTTGACTGATAAGGACAGTGTGGTCACATAATCTTTCGCGCGGCGTGCCGCCGCGAGCGTGGAAGACCCTCCTTCAAGGAACTCCAACATCGTCGGTGGAACCTGTGCATTGGCCAAGCGTTGTGGTTGTGTTTCCTGTTGGTCTGCCAACCAACGCATATAGGCCATGTTCACGTCCACGATCTGCTGACCGTGGATCGCTCCGACCCTGGTGAACGGCCCGACAGGAGTGCTGACTCGAAAACTCACAAGTTTCATGGACGACTCCAGCTCAGTGCGTAGTCCTTGATCTCCACTGTGTCCATCTCCGGTTGGACCGTGAAGGGATCCTTGGACTCGACCATCACCGCCACTTCACTCGTATACGTCTTCGCTTTGCCGGCTTGGACCGCCTGTGGTTGCGGCCCATGGTGAATACCCTGAGGATGGAACGTGAGCATCCCCGGTCGAATACCTGAGCGGCTGAAAAACTCTCCGTCGTGATAGAAGAGCACTTCATCGTAGTCGGTATTTCGGTGGTAAAATGGCACGCGCAAAGCCTGGGGATCACTTTCCAGCGGTCTCGGGGCAAAGGTGGAAATGAGACATCCACCGGCTTGAAACGTCTGATGGACACTCGGCGGCAGGTGATACCGGGGGCTAACGACCGGCCGAAAATCCCGCACATTCAACTTCGCCACCCACAGGTCGCCTTTCCATCCGACCACATCCATGGGATAAAACGGATAGACGACTCGCGTCCACTCGCCTCGATGCTTAATGTGAACTTCCCATGTTCGCCCTGCCGTTCCCGCCGGTTCCATCGGCTCTAGGTCAGGGGCGCGCAGCACGCCTTTATCGAAGAGGGCATGTTGCCCTAGTGCTCCTCGATCCGGCACCACCATGGCAACCGGCGTCTCGACAATGAGGAAAAAGGAAGGCCCCAAATCGACATGGGTTCGGTAGGTGGTACCTTTGGGAATTACGAGGTAGTCGCCTGGCTCGTAAGACAGAACACCGTAATCGGTCTCGAATCTGCCTCTCCCCCGATGGACAAAATAGACGTCGTCTCCATCCGCGTTGCGCACAAAATAGGGCATCGTCTCTCGTTGCCAGCACAGGTAGAGGCTGACATCCTGGCTTTGCATCAGGAGTACTGATTGCGTAGTGATGGACAGCATGGTTTCGGAGATCTGAGTGCAGGCGAATGCACGTGGTCTTAGTTTCCCAGCAATATCGATCCACGCGGTCGGGGGATGCATTCGGTAGAGATGGGACACCGACCCAACAAAGCCGTTCCGTCCATGTTCTTCCTCATACAGCCCCTCCGGAATCTCCACATGGGCTTGGTTAGGAACTGTGCCTCTTTTCTTGAGATACATGGCCTGCCCCCAACAGGGTTGGATGGACAGCTTAGGATGCCTTTTTCAGTGACTTCTTTTGCTTGCGCCTCGGCATCGAGGGTGACTCGTAATCGACGATCGTCCGGTCAACCCCGGCGATTTGGTCTCGTTCGATATCCTTGTACAGTGACTCCACCGTGCTTGTAACAAACGTCCTCGCCGTTTCGTCCCCATGTTGACGTTGGATCAACTCGATGAACAGCCCGCTGCCCGGGAAGAGGGGATAGGTGAAGCGTTGTTTGAGCGGCCCGAATCCATCCCTCCCCTCTTTCACCGGCCCGCTAAACTTCACGCCATGCGCTTCCCACTCTCGACAGGCATCCTCGATATTGTCGACTTCGAAGGCCACGTGCTGCACGCCCTGTCCGTACTTTTCTATGAATTCGTTGATTTGGGATTTGCCGGTCTTGTCGCGACCCTGCATGAGGGCGACCTTGGCAGTCCCACGCTGCACGACGACGGTATCCATGGACGAAATATCGCTCCCTACGTCCTTAGCAGACCAGATCACTTCAAAGCCAAGAATCTTGGCAAACAGAAACTCTGCGGCCTCGAGATCGCCGACACAAAGAGTGACATGATCAAAACCCGTCACCTGGTCCATGGCACCCTCTACACTCCGACATACCGCAAAAACTCCATGTGTAATTCAATTTTCATATTGTACGATTACACTATACTATCGCTTCATGAACATTTCAACATGCTATATTTATACGCATGAAATAATTGTCTCCAAAAAATAATATGAAAGCGTTACAGCCTTTACATCTCATGCTATTGCTATAACGATAAAGAAACATTATCATTAATCCTGTACATCAGGAGGTGCCCATGACGTTCTCTCAAGAAATGAGACAGATCGTTCTAAGGCATGGGGCCATTAACAATCCTTACCTGAGCCGATTCCGCTCTGGAGATCTCCGCGATGTAGAGCTGACGGAATTCGCGGGCGAGTTTTATAACTTCGCTCGCTTTTTCCCTAAGATTCTAGTGTCCCAACTTGTGAATACGGAGGACGAACAGATCGCCGACGAGCTGACCAAAGTGCTGTACTCCGAGTTGGGAGACGGTGAGACTCGGCGGAGACACGAACTGCTGTATCGGGATTTTCTGCGATCCCTTGGTATCGATGTTCACAACGCCATCACCCACCCGATGCTTCCATCAACCCGCGCCTACATTGAAGGGATGGAACGGCTCTACGGCGACGACAATCATGCGAAGGCCTTGGGGGCCTCGTTCGGCCTTGAGAACATGGCCATCACGATGTGGGATTATCTCATCCCCGGGCTGATGCATCTCAAAACCACACGACACCCGCACATGGACTTAACGTATTTCACGTTTCACAGGGAACTGGAGCAGGAGCATGAAGAGGCCATGAAACAAGCCGTGCAAGCCATGAACAGTAGTCCTATTGCCGTGCCGCGAGCTTCTCAAGAAGCACAAGATTTTGAGCAAGGCATGACGGCGGTACTAGACTACCTGGAGGGGTTTTGGATGGGACTCGAACATCGACGATCCGCCGATGTCGGGCATGCGGCACAAAACGAAGCGCGAACGACGGTGGCCTAACCATACGGAAGGCAGGCGTCTGAACATCGCTTCGAGTCGGGAGACACGGAGGAGCATATGAAAGGGTCTTGGATCAGCCGTTATGCCGCCGGAGTTCCCGCGAATGTCAATTACCCTGAATGGACCGTGCCGGATCTTCTCCAGCACTCAGCAGCGCGAGCACCGGACTCGCCCGCGCTGCTCTTCTACGGCACCCGCATTTCGTATCGCGACCTCGATGATGTGACGACGCGTCTGGCAGTCGCTCTGCGGCGGCTCGGTGTGCGACAAGGCGATCGAGTCGCACTGATGCTCCCCAACATCCCACAGGCAGTCATCGCATACTTCGGCGCCCTGAAGGCCGGCGCCATTGTCGTTCCTACTAATCCTCTCTACGTTGAGCGGGAGCTCCAGATACAAGTGCTGGATTCCGGAAGCGAGACTATCGTGGCGCTTGACCTGTTCTACCCGCGCATCCAGGCGGTCCAGACCGCAACGTCTCTCCCCAAGCGCATCGTCATTACCAGTATTCGAGATTTCCTCCCTCCGTTAAAAAAATTCCTCTATCCTCTCAAAGCTCGACTGGCTAAGCGATGGATTTCCGCTCCGACCGGACCATCAATCTACAACCTCCTCGAGCTGATCAACTCAACTCCCGAAACGAAAGGGGATCAGGCTTTCGATTTACCGAGAGTCCAGCCGGATGACGTCGCCCAACTCCAATACACAGGCGGGACCACCGGAATACCGAAAGGCGTGATGCTCACCCACCGGAACGTGGTCGTGAACACGCTTCAAGGACGCGCCTGGGACCCGAATTTTCAAGACGGCCGAGAACTCTTCCTGGGAGCGATCCCTTTTTTCCACTGCTACGGCCAGAGCACCTGTCAAAACTTGGCCATCGCGACAGGTTGTCCGATCATCCTCCTTCCCCGTTTTCATCCCGACGAGGTGGTGAAAACGATCCACACACATCGCGTCACCGTCTTTTCGGGAGTGCCGATGATGTTCGCGAAGATCACGGAATTCCCGCATGTCGAACGCTACAATCTCCGTTCCCTGCGAGTCTGCCTGAGCGGCGCAAGCTCGCTGCCGGCGGAGGTGCGGGAGCGGTTTGAGCGGACGACCGGTGTGAGAATCGCGGAAGGCTATGGACTGAGTGAGGCAGGACCAACCACACATTGCAATCCTCTAGAGGGAACACACCCACCAGAAACAATGGGCCTCCCTTTCCCAGATACTGAAGCGCGTGTGGTCGACGCCGACACAGGACTTCATGACGTTCCCGACGGTGAAGCAGGTGAATTGATCGTGAAAGGTCCTCAGGTCATGCGCGGATACTGGAACAAGGAAGAGGAAACACGGGCGGTCTTGCGAGACGGCTGGCTGTTCACCGGCGACCTCGTGCGTAGAAACGGCGAAGGCTACTTCTTCTTCGTGGATCGGAAGAAAGACATCATTAAATCCCGAGGGGAGACCGTCTACCCACGAGAGGTTGAAGAGGTACTGCTCCAACACCAGGCCGTCTCCGAGGCAGCCGTGGTCGGAATCGAAGATCATCTCTATGGAGAAATTGTGAAGGCATACATCGTGAAGAAACCTCGATCGTTCGTCACTGAAGAAGAATTGATCCGGCACTGCGCCGGCCGGCTGGCGCGGTACAAGATTCCATCAGCTGTCGAATTTCGGCAGGAGTTGCCACGGACGATCATCGGTAAAGTCCTGCGCCGGACAATGCGCGACGAGGCAGTTCGCTCGCATAGCGCCGAAACAGTTGGGAATCACGCAGTGTGAGGGGCGGTCTATGAAAGATCTCATGATCGTAGCCGGCCTCCATTTCCTCTTCAACAGAGGGCGAAGCGATGGCCCGTCACGGGAGGATGATCTTGAACAAAATTGAGACGTTTGACAAACCGGTCGTTGCGGCGATCAACGGCACCTGCTTAGGTTGCGCTCTGCGGTTCTCGGACCGTTAGTCCGTAAGGAGACAACAAGGAAACGTCATGCCGGCTCAGCGTTCGACAAAATTAGCTTTGGCCCTGGCAGGGGGAGGGTTCACTGGATACCTCTTCGAAATCGGCGCCTTGACCGCCTTAGATGACCTCCTCGGCAAGTCGTTCACCTGCAACGATTTCGACATGTATGTCGGTGTGAGCGCCGGATCAGCCGTCGCTGCTCTGCTCGCGCAGGGGGTGAAACCGGAAGAAATCCTCGACACAAATTTGCTCGGGAAACGTCCCTACTACTTCGAGCACCGGGATATCTTCAGACCCGCGATCGGCGAAGGCGTAAAGACAGTTTGGCGAGCGACCAAGCAACTGATCCCGTTGTTGAAACTGTATATCAAAAATTATCACGAGATAACGGTGATCGACCTGCTGGACAAGGCTCAGGATGCACTCCCCAGCGGCATCTACCGACTGGAGCCCTTCGCCAAGTACCTGGAGAAAACGTTCACCGCCAAGGGGCTGGGACTTCGGTTTGCCGATCTTCACAAAGACCTCTATATTCCGGCCATCGATCTGGAATCCGGAGAAAGCGTCATCTTCGGCGAAGAAGGCCGGCGGGATATTTCTATCGCCCAGGCCGTCACTGCTTCTTCTGCCGCCCCGATCTATTTCTGTCCCGTGCGTATTGAAGGCCGAGACTACATCGACGCAGGTATCGGGCGACCCGCATTCTTCGACCTCGCTGTCGCCAAACAGGTGGATCTCATGGTCATGATCAATCCGATGGCTCTGATTCCCATGCTCTGTGCGTCGTGGGGTGAATCGGCTTGCGCCCCACGCATTTGCCGCCTCCGGGACAAAGGGTTCTTGACGATCGGTGAGCAGGCGGGTCGCATCAACTTCGATGCACGCTTTTCGCAAGCGCTGGCCATGTTTCAGCAGAATTATCCCGACAAGGAATTGCTCATGATCACACCAGGTCCCCACGATGCGCTCCTGTTTGAGCGGAGTTTTCTGAGCTATCAAGACCGCGTACACCTTCTGCAAGCCGGATATCTGTCGGTTGTGACGCTGACGCGCGACCGGTACCATGACCTGCGGGCGCAGTTTGCGCGCCACGGAATCGCGATTGCCCAGGCCGATTTTGAGGAGCGCGTCACATCACGTCTGGCGCAACTTGATCAGATCATTGCCACTTCCGCTCAATCAAAGCCACCGATCAAGAAGGGTGTTCCTCTGGGAATTGGACAGGCTGGCGCGGCTTGGTATCAAGCGAAATGGTGGAGCTCACGGTGACGATGGCAAGGAAGAAACCCGTCTTCCGGGGATCGCTCGCGGTAGCCGAAGCCTCGCGGGATCGGATTCCCTATTCGGGTTTTCTGTCTGGCCTGTTCGAGAAACATCCTGGCTGGCAGGCCGGGCATAGCAGGATGATGACCATCAGGTGTCCACAATAGACAGAACAATTGGCAGGGTTTCATCCGACGCACTGAATAAAAGGAATAAGAAGGAGGTACGGATCAACTATGGCGAGGCCAGTATGACGGACATGGCGGAATACTTCGAATTGGTCAAGGGGAAGTATGGATTGAGCAGCGATTATGCCTTGGCAGAGAAGCTCGGAATCGCTCAGCCGGAAGCCAATCTGATGCGCCGCGGACTCAAAATTCCAAAGCCGGAGTTGTGTATCAAGATTGCGAAACTTCTGAACAAAAACCCGGTCGAACTTCTCCTGATCGCTCAAAAAGACAAAGCCCCGAAACAAGCCAAAGAGTACTGGACCTTGGCGCTCACAGCTGTCGATGTGATGCTCCATGTCCCAAAGAGCCCCAAATACATTCCACGTAAAGTGGCGGCTATCGGAGAAGAACTGCGCGAACTGGAGACGCAGACCCTGACTTACCAAGGAGCCGAGGCCAATGCCGAAGCGGTTCGGCTCGTCCAAACGGCTGAACATTCGATCGATGCCCTGATGGAACGCTGGAACATCTGGAGAAAAGGAGAAGCGTTATACCCCAGCTATTTATTGGCCAACCAGGAAGCCGCCAAGCGCGGCGTAACCATTCGCCGTCTATTAGTGTTGACGCGAGAACAAATGGGACAGGAATCGGTCGTGGCCGATGCCATTCAGGTCATGGATGACCAACAGCGAGTCGGGATCAAGATCTTCTATTCGTTTCGCGAAGAGCTGGAGCGTGCTCCCGCGTTTCACCGTTTTGAAGAAGACTACAAGCGCCGAGGCGCGGCGAGAGACCTTAACGCCGCCATGTTTGACCAAGAAATTCTCATATTCTCCCAATCCTATGGTCAGGTACAGCTTGGCGTCGTCGGAACGCCCACGCCCATCACCATGATCAATCAATTGCAGATCACATGGAAGCCGGAGCTTCTCCGCGATCTAGACCCTGCACCACTTTTTGATATGACTCGGTACGTGTTCGACTATTCAAGTCCTCAGGCTTTCAAGACAGAGCTGAGGCGCTTTACGAGATCCGTCACATGAAATTCCCATCCGAACCATTCAAGATCAAGGTCGTGGAACCGATACGCCGCACGACACGCGAGGAGCGAGATCGAGTGTTACATGAGGCCGGATACAATCTTTTTCAGGTCCCCGCCGAGAGCGTGTATGTTGATCTGCTCACTGATAGCGGCACGTCCGCCATGAGCGACCGGCAGTGGGCGGGACTGATGTTGGGCGATGAGTCTTACGCCGGCAGCAGGAACTACTACCACCTAGAAGAAACCGTCCGGTCGATCTTTGGCTACAGGCATGTCATCCCTACGCACCAAGGACGGATGGCTGAAAATCTCCTTTTCTCGACGATCGTCAAACCCGGCATGTGCATCCCCAACAACATCCATTTCGACACGACGAGGGCTCACGTCGAGCATCAGCGCGCCGAGGCGCTCGATCTCGTGATCAAAGAAGCCTATGACCCACATTGCGAGTTGCCCTTCAAGGGGAATATGGACCTCAATCGGCTGGAGGAAACGATTCATCGTGTGGGTCGCGACAACATTCCGCTCGTGATGATCACCATCACCAACAACAGCGGCGGAGGGCAACCGGTGTCGATGGACAATATCCGACAAACCCGAGCGTTGCTCAATCGCTATGGTATTCCGCTGTTCTTCGACGCCTGCCGATTCGCGGAAAACTGCTTTTTCATCAAGGAACGGGAGCCCGGCTATGCCAATACACCGATACTGACGCTCGCGCGGGAACTGTTCAGCCACGGCGACGGCTGCACCATGTCCGCCAAGAAGGACGGGCTCGTGAACATCGGTGGGTTCTTGAGTCTCAACGATGACCGCTGGGCGCAAGACATCACGAACATGTTGATTCTTGTGGAAGGATTTCCCACCTATGGAGGGCTGGCGGGACGCGACCTGGAAGCCATGGCGAGAGGACTTGAAGAGGTTCTTGACGAGGACTATCTGCGGTTCCGTATCGAACAGGTTCGCTATCTTGGTGAACTGTTGAAGGCAGGTGGAGTGCCGATCCTCAAACCGATCGGCGGCCACGCGGTCTATCTCAATGCAAAAGAATTCCTCTCCCATATACCACAGTCCGAATTTCCCGGCCAAGCACTGGCTGTCGCACTGTATCGGAATTACGGCATCCGTGGGGTCGAAATCGGTACGCTTATGTTCGGGAAAAAGGATCCCGTGACAGGCCGAGCCATTCATCCTGAGCTTGAAATGGTCCGGCTCGCGATTCCTCGGCGTGTCTACACCAATATGCAGATCGCGTATGTCGCAGAATCAATCATCGAACTCTACCAGAGACGCGAGCTCATTCACGGCCTCGTCTTGACTTATGAGGCGCCGATACTGCGACACTTCACGGCGCAATTTGCCGAACTCCAGGATTCGTCGTCACTGCAAGCCGTTTGAAGGCGCACCATGGCCAACCTGTTCAAAGGGTTCGAGCGGATTGAAGAAGCTCGAGAGCGAGTGACCGGCCGGAGTTTCATGGCAGGGCTGTTTGCCGGAAAACCTGACTTCTCACTGCTGCTCATGCCGGAAGAACCACCAGAAGAGAAGGCGGCTTGGGAAGAATTTCGTCCACGTCTAGAGACCTTCCTCACGGCACAAGTCGATCCCGATGAAATCGAACGAACGGCGAAGATTCCTGAGTCTGTCCTGAAAGGGCTCTTTACGCTCGGGGCTTTCGGCATGAAAATCCCCAAGCAGTATGGAGGGCTCGGATTTTCGTACATGAACTACGGTCGTGCACTCATTCTCATGGCGAGCTGGAATAACGCCCTGGCCCTGACTGTCGCTGTGCCACAATCGATCGGCATCGCCATGCCCATCCTCCTGTTCGGCAATGAAGAACAGCGGCGCAAGTACCTCCCTCTTGTGGCACGGGAAGCTGTTTCGGCGTTCGCACTTACGGAGCCGATCACCGGCTCTGACGCCGCAAACATTGCGACCACGGCTATCTTGGATTCTTCTGAGACGATGTTTGTCGTGAACGGTGAGAAACTGTGGTGCACCAATGGGCCCATCGCCCGTTACCTCACATTGATCGCGCGGGTTCCCGCGCGACGGAGCCACACCAATGGCCAGACGATGTGGATGCCGGTTCCGAACGGCAAGGGGGCAGACGACCACATCCACACCGCCTTCATCCTCGATATGCAGACATCCGGTGTTCGTATTCGACAGCACTGTCAATTTGAAGGATGCCGGGGCCTTGAGAACGCCCACATGACTTTCACGGACGTTCACATCCCGAAGGAGAATGTCATCGGTGAAGTAGGTCGGGGGCTCAGGTACGCGTTGACCATCCTCAACGTGGGCCGGGCCGTCAGCATCCCTGCCATTTGCTTGGGCATGGCCAAACAAGCGTGGCAACCGACGATTGATCGAGCCAATCAGCGACTCACCTTTCAGAAGCCTCTCGGCACCAGACAGACGCAACGCATGAGATTGGGCCGCATGGCTTCGAACCTTTTCGCCATGGAGGCGCTTGCGACCACTGTCTGGCGAATGGCGGATCAGCACAGTTACGATGTCCGAATTGAGGCCGCCATTGCCAAGCTTTTCTGCTCTGAAAACACCATCTGGTTCTTGAAAGACGCTCAGATCATCTTTGGAGGGATGGGGTACGAAACAGCCCATTCGAAGTGGATTCGTGGAGAGCCTGCGTTCGGCATCGAACAGCTGGTCCGCGACGCGGAAATGTACCGAATCGGAGAAGGGGCCACCGATATTTTACGACCCTTCGTCGCGCGCGAAGGCCTCAACATGCATCTCGAGCAGGCCGAGCATCTCTTCGACGAGAACGTGACGGGGGTTCGCCGACTCACCAAGTTGCGGCAACTCTTGAAGTTCTACATTCCTTGGTACAGAAGCCAATGGGCAAGCAGTCGCTTGCCGTCTCGCTCAGAGTTTCAACACTCGAAGGTTCGCTCCACACTACTCTTCGTGGAACGAACAAGTCGCCGACTGGCCAGAACGATTTTCTATGCCATGCTGTTCCATCGGCAGGCCCTTCGAGATGATCAAGGCCGGCAAAACCGGATCGAGATGATCGGCGAAGATCTTCTGATGATCGCCGTGGCAGCGCTCTATGCCGAAGCACAGGAGCGAACAGCGGGGCATCCGGAGGTGTGGGACCTCGCTGAAGAAAGCTTTCGAGAAACCAAACAACGTGTTGAACAGAACATCCGAGAACTGATTTGTAATCAGGATAGGGCCATGACGGTCGTTGGGGCGAAAGCGCTCGGCGGTGTATACCCTTCCCTCACCGGCGGAATCATTCGGCGCAATCTTCAAGACTACTCACAGAAAAGGAATCCTCCCAAAACCGAAGAAGAGAACATGCGTAAGGTTGTCTAAGGTATTCAGGAACGGCACTGAAGACTACTCAAGGCCTCCCTTAAACAGAAAGAACCCCATGCGCGCCTGGTTGATGGACTCTTACAAGGGAGTAGAACAGTTGCGGCTTGGCCAGGTGCCTGATCCCAAGCCTGGCCCGGCAGAAGTACTGTTGAAAGTACGGTATGCCGCACTCAACCCTGCCGATGCGTTTCTGGCACAAGGTCTCTATCCGGCCAAGCCTGCCCTGCCTCACATCCTTGGGCGTGACGGCGTAGGAGAGATCGAGATACTGGGATCGTCCGTGAAAAACTTCTGCGTGGGTGAAATGGTCGCGATTCTGCGTTGCGAGGCGGGTGTAGAAACTCCAGGAACATTGGCCGAGAAAGTCGTCGTGCCTGCAGAAAGCCTCGTCCGAATCCCTGCCGGTTGGTCCCTCGAAGAAATGGCCGGCGCTCCACTGGTTTTCTTAACCGCCTGGCAAGCCTTAACGCAGTGGAGCGCCCCCCCTGCCCCTCCACCGGAACGATCAGTCCTTCTTGTTTCCGGTGCGTCGGGCGGAGTCGGCGTTGCCTCATTGCTGCTTGGAAAAGCAATAAACCTGATCGTGATGGCCTTGTCACGCGATGCGGAGAAGAGGGCCAAGCTGAAAAGGCTCGGAGCCGATTTCGTGTTTGATCCGGAGGATAGGAGCCTGGTGAAATCCGTATCTGCTGCGATCACTCCGGCGAAGGTCAGTCTGGCTATCGACTGCATCGGTGGCAAACTATTCCCCCGCATCATCGCCGTGCTCAGCCATGGCGGACGGATCAGCATCGTCGGAAGAAGTGCAGGAATGGTCCAAGAATTCAACACCGCGACCCTGTTGTTCCGCCGCATTCGCATGGGCGGTGTCTCGGTTGGAGACTATACCGTTCAGGCAGCGCAGGCTGCTTGGAAGGAGATTGTCGGTCGGCTTGAAACGATCGGACGCCGACCGCAGATCGACAGCATCGTTCCATTCGAAGAAGTCAAAAAGGGGTTCGCACGACTGGCACAGGGCCCGATGGGAAAAGTGTTAGTACGCGTGGCCGGGTAGGATAGACTGGCAATGTTCTGTTCGTAAGATAATTCAGACTCATTTAGAAAAAGAGAGGACAGCATGATGTGCAA
>JAHBWQ010000113.1 GCA_019636915.1 Nitrospira sp.
TGGTGGTTTGCGTGTTTGCGCATATGTCCCAGGTCTTTCTCTGGGGCGCGTACAAAAAGCCTCGAGAGCTTCTCTGGTTAGTCGGGCTTGCCCTCTTCGGCATCGTCATTACGTTCGGCTTTACCGGCTACCTCCTTCCTTGGGATCAACGTGCGTTCTGGGCGACGCTCGTGGGTGTCGAGATTTTGGATAAGACCCCGATCATCGGCGATTTTATCGCGAGGTTTTTAAAGGGCGGTGCCAGTCCTGGGCAAATGACCTTGAGCCGCTTCTTTGTGCTCCATGTGATGATTCTTCCTGCGGCGTTGATGGCCTTAGCCGGATTGCACATCTTCTTGTTCCGTGTGGCTGCTCCAGCAGGTCCCTTTAAAGGGACAACAGAGGAGATCAAGGCGAAAACCGATTATTTCTTCCCCCGTCAAATTTGGAAAGACATCGTCGGGATGGCCTTCGTTTTTGTCGGCCTTTGCGCGTTGGCCCTCTGGGAGCCGGTGGTGCTGCTCGACAAGGCCACCCCAGATCCTGGGGAGTACCACCCAGAGCCGGAGTGGTATTTTCTATTCTACTTCCAGCTGTTACGGCTGAAGCTCTTCGCTGGGCAATTTGGTCAATTTATGGGTGCGGTTGCGCTGCCGGTCATATTTATGGGGTTGTTGGTGGCGCTTCCATTTTTCGATAAGGATCCAGAGCGGAATATTTTCAAACGGCCGATCGCGCTGATTAGCTGGATTGCAATCATGGTCATGATTGTGCTTTTCACAGTCGCGGCCGTCATCAATCGAGAGTTCTTAGATTAACGACAATTCACACACGTACTGAGCATATGGCTGAAGAACGCGATTCACTGTCTCCAACTAAGATCGGGTTTGGCATCCTCTGGTCGGCCTGCTGGACCGGTATACCTATTAAAGCAGTGTTTGCCGTGATGGCCATGACCTTGGGGCTCGTCCACTTCGAAGGAAGATTTGGGCTTGCATTCCTCATGTTGCTCACCAGCCCTGTTACGGTTTTTGCTGCTCCAGTGATCATGGCGGTCTATGACACTCATTTCGGTGAGGGCATCGGTCTTCCGCTCATCTTTGGGGCCTCGATTCCTATTGATATCTGGGCACTCGGTCTCGTCGGTCGAACCTTCTTTCTGGAGCGCCTCAAGAAAGAACCGCCTTACGACGGGCTTGGATTTGCCATCTGGTGGAGGACCGCCTTGATTGGCACATTGATCATGCCAATTCTATGGGGGATCGTCAGTCGAGTGACAGAGACAGCCATCAGTGCATCGCATTCACTCGCCGATATGGAAGCTCTACGGCACCTTTATGATACTGGATTGCCGGTTGCGGAGCGCATTGGCCTTGAGCTGACGGTGTGGGGATCCATCTCTTCGGCTGTTCTCTTCATTCTGGCAGTGATCGGAGTGTCCGTCCTTGGGCAAGCCATTCGGCGTATTGCGGAAGTTTGCCGTCAGGCTCCTGAAAACTATCAGGGGCTCATTACCCGCTGGGATCTGATGCGCGTGCCGAAGGACCAAGGGCTGCTGTTGGCTTCGCTGGCCGGAGCCGGGGTGGTTTTCTCGCTTGTGTTTTGGACTATTCTTCCTGTGACAACCCCTCATCCCCATGAATGCTGTGCGAAGCCGGAAGTACAGGTCGAACCGGTTTATAAACCAGTTGACTCCTTGAATAAGAACACACAACGGCTTGCCGCGATGACTGCACAGGTTGAGGCGATGGAAAAGCAGAAATCTGATACCAAAGGGCAAAAAGAGAAGGGCAAGGGGAAGCCAGCGGGGGCAGCCCCCTCTGATAATTCGAAACCGTAACTTGCGAGGTGATGTGGTGAGTGCCATACGGGAGGTCGAAACGATTCAATGGGCTCTCCGGGCCATCCGTGGTCAAGGGCGATGGCTTGTCGGTCTCTTGTTGACGATTGGCTGGTTTCTCCTTCCCTCAATTGGCTTGGCGGCGGAGGGAACCACTGCCGGGCCGACTGAATATCGGGACATTCCCTATATCGGCAGCCGGAACCTTGTGTGGATCGTTGCCCAGCTCCACCTCCTGCTGGCTGGTTTCGTCTTGGGGGTTCCGATTTTTGCATGGCTGTGCGAGGTCATTGCGTGGAGAGGCGGGGAAAAGCGTTATGACAAACTGGCCAAGGAGTTTACAAAGCTCCTCACTTCGGCCTATGCCACGACTGCGTTGTTCGGGGGGATCCTTCTGTTCCTCTTGGTCGCGTTCTATCCCAAGCTCATGAATTACCTGACGGACGTCTTCTTCCCGTCTTTCCTCCTCTATTGCCTGCTCTTTCTCCTTGAAACCGCGACCCTCTATCTTTATTGGTACGGCTGGGACGCGATGCAGGAAGGTAAGAAGAAAAGTTTGCACGTGTTCCTCGGGTTCCTGCTGAATTTCTTTGCGTTGTTCATCATGATCGTACCGAATGCCTGGGCGACTTTTCAGTCGAGTCCAGTCGTTATCTCAGAGGGGACCGCATTCGAACGTGCGTGGGCTGCCACATGGAATCCCACCTGGTGGCCGATCAATATTCATCGGTTGATCGCCAATGTTGTGTTGGGTGGGTATATTTGCGGTGCCTATGCGGGCGTTCGCTATCTTTCAGTCAAGAGTAGGGAGGATCGCGAACACTACGATTGGATGGGCTACGTCGGCAATTTTATCGGGGTGTTCGGGCTCCTGGCCCTGCCGTTTGCCGGATACTGGCTCATGCGTGAAATCTATCAGTATAACCAGCAGATGGGGATCACCCTGATGGGAGGATTCTTGTCCTGGCTCTTTATCATTCAAGCCATGCTCATCGGAGTCTTATTCCTCGGCTCCAACTATTATTTCTGGCTGGGGATTACCTATCGTATCCCAGGATCGGAGGCGAAGTATCGACGAGCGATGCTGATGATGCTCATCAGTTTGCTGCTTTGTCTTGCCGTCTGGATGACGCCGCACTCGCTCGTTGCCAGTATTGAAGAAGCCCAAAAAATGGGAGGTGCGCACCACCCCCTTCTGGGAGTGTTGGGTGTCATGTCGGCCAAGATGACCGTCTCCAACCTCATGATTCTCATTACCTTTATGAGCTTCGTGATGTATTGGCGAGCGGGGAAGCAAGATACAGCCGGATGGGCGAAGCTGGGAAAAGCGGTGATGGGTGCCGTGCTGGTCTTAGCAAGCCTCGCTGTGATCGTTCTCGGTATCTGGGGGTATTTTGTACCGGCGATCGTTCGGATTAATTATTTTTCGACATCTCAGGTAGCGATCGTCGGCTTCGTCATCCTGACGATCACACCGTTGACGGCGCTCTTGCTGAAGAGTGCCAAGACGACGACGGAGATGGTGTGGGGCAGCATGCCTCCTCGCGCGGGGTATGCCTTGGTCCTCAACGCGGTCATGGTCATTTTGCTCATGACGCTGATGGGCTACGCACGGTCCTCTTCCCGCGTCCATTGGCATGTGTATGGGGTCATGCGAGATACCTCGCCCTATGCCTATTCGCCGGCACTCGGGAGCGCGTCGTTGATTATGGCGTTCTGTACGTTTTTCTTCTGTATCCTCGTCGCATTTATTTTCTGGGTGGCGACCATGGGCGATAAGTACAAAAATGCGGCAGGGACGGGAAAAGGAGAGCTACCCCATGGCATTCCAGCCATGGCCGGGGGGGCTCCAGAGGAACGCCGGCAGGGATAGAGGCAAGCGGATTTTGAGTCCTAATTGCCACGGGTGAGTTCGCAACGAGGGGCCACCCCTGACCACTCAGTACTATAAATTAGAGGGCATATGAGTGAAGTCGCGCAACTACAGCTGATTGCATTGTCGATCGTGGGGGTCGGAATTCTGATCCTTCTCTTCATCAAAGCCGTCTTTATTCGGGTCACGGGGTTTGTCTTTATCGTATTGGGGCTGTTCTCGCTGATGTCTCTGGCCGTACCGCAGCTGGCCTCATTGCCCCCCGCGGAAGAGAAAGTTGATATCAGTAGCATCAAGACCCCGACGGACATCGCCGCGATTGGCCAAACGGTCTTTTTCAGTAAGGGACAATGCGCTCTGTGCCATTCAATCGGTCCTAGCGAATCCGCTCGCTGTCCAGACTTGAAGGGGATTGGTGCAAAGCTCAGCAAGGATTTTCTGTATGAAAGTCTGACGGATCCTCAGGCGTTCGTTTATCAGGACTACCGGCATGGCGGCGTGCCCAAGGAGTATCCCGCAACGATGCCCGCCATCAATAAGGATCCGATCGGGCTGTCGAAGAATGAAATTTTAGCGGTCATTGCATTTTTACAGCAGATGAGCGGCGAGCCGATCTCCGTCAGCGTATCGGAACTTGAAATACCGGGGAAGGCACCGTCTGCTCCCGTGAAGGCAGCGCAAGCAGCACTTGTGGCCGACGCACACACGAATTAGGAGGACTGTATGGGGGCGTTAGGGAAGCCGATCATTCTTATGGTAGGCATGTATGCCTTTCTGAAATTTGTGTTGCCAAATATCCCAGGCTCAGCCCCGCTGCCCTCCAGTTTGATTTTTCTCTATCTCCTTCTGACGGCGTCTGGGATTGTGATCTTTGAAACGTTAAGTGGTGAGTCGAAGGATGCTTTCTGGGGGCCCATCCAGCGGTTTTTGACCGGGGAGAATATCGGTGGTCTCCAAGCGCTTCGCTATGGGGTATTCATTCTGTTTCCCTTGTTGGTGGGATGGCAAACATACGGCAGTACGGCGGTGAGCGACCTTCCGCCGACGGAAAGCCGAACGATTCATCCGGCCCCTCCAGGGGAATACACCGGACTCTCAAACCCTGTCCCCAAAACCCCTGAAAATATAATGCAGGGCAAGGGGTTTTATGCCGCTTATTGTTCACCCTGCCATGGCGGTAACTTCGATGGGAAGGGCCCCGCTGCTCGTGGATATATTCCGGCGCCTGCCAATTTTGCCGATCCCACGACCATTGCCATGCTGCAGGAGAGCTATCTTTTCTGGCGAATTAAAAAGGGCGGCGTGGGTCTTCCGATTGAAGGAGCACCGTGGAAGTCTGCGATGCCTCGTTGGGAAGTTGAGTTACCCGATGAGTGGATTTGGAAGATTATTATGGGCGAGTACGACGGAGCCCACCAGTCTCCACGAACCTGGGAATAAGGGAGCAGCAGGGGGTGGCTGGACATAGGTGTATAGGGAGAATGAGGGCAGCATGAAACCGGCGAATCAGATAATACGGCAGGTTCTGCGCAGTGGGATCGGCGTACTTACGGCTATCGTGGTTGGAGGGGCAACCCTCAGCTTTGCTCAAGAAAGTGTCTCGGTTCGAGCCACGCTGATGACGGGGGGAGTCCCCCTGGACGATCCGAACGCGGCAGCCTGGAGCAGTGCGCCGCCTGCCACGTTCCCAATGTCCCCGCAAGTCCATTGGCAGAATCGTATCCAAGAAGTGACGGTGAAGGACGTCATCGTGCGCGCCCTGCATGACGGAAAACAGGTGGCTGTGCTCGTCGAATATACCGATCCGACCCAGGATCCTGATGATGCCGCAGCGCTCGAATTTATGGTGGGGGATAAGAAAGCGCACTTTGCCCACGGCCAACCGATGTCGCAGGTCGAAGGCGGGCCGGTCAATATCTGGTTCTGGAAAAACAAGACGGGCAAGGCCGTTGATATGAATGCAAAAGGCTTCGGTACGTTGAAGTCGCAAGAGCATCAGGATGTGAAAGCGAAGGGTGCCTATTCAAACGGGACCTGGAAAGTCGTGTTTTCACGGGATTTGTCGACTGGGCACGCTGAGGAAGATGTGCAAATTACGCCAGGGCAATTCATCAGCATTGCCTTTGCCGTGTGGGACGGTCGGAAAGATGGTGCGGGAGACTTGGTGGAAAAGGGATCACAGAAGGCGGTCTCATCCTGGTGGTATTTCCGAGCCGACGCTCCGCCGGATTATTCCGGCTATATGTATGCAGCGATCGCGGCAGCATTGGCCCTGGGATTTCAGTTTGTCCTGATCCGAAAACTCAAGAAAGGGCAGTCAGCATGAAGGCGGCACGGCTGGGTGTCATTGGATTAGCAGTGGGAATGATCGGGGGCGCGGCGTTGATCGCCGGAGGGTGTGCCAACGAACAGGAGAAGCGAGGCCACGAACTCTATACTCACTATTGCAGTGACTGTCACGGGGAAAGCGGCAAGCAGAACGAGGGCTTCAATTGGGCCGCTATGCCGGATCCCAAACCGAAAGATTTGTCCAACAAGTCTGAGATGAGCACATTCAAGGATGAGGATCTCTTCGCAACCATCTCACGTGATATGTTGGACACCACTGAAGAAGGTGGCGATACGATCGGTGACGACGACTTTGCCGTTCCCACCATGCCGACCTTCAAGTATACGCTGTCCGAGGATGAGGTCTGGGCGATCGTCGGGCATGTCCGCACATTGCACGGGATGAAGATGGAGTTCAATGTGGCGGGACGAAAGACGTCGCTTGAAGAAGGACTCAAGGCTGCACAGGCCAAGTTTGAACAAGCGAAGCAAGCCTATGAAGCGGCAGAGAAAAAAGCCAGTGATGAAGCTGAACGCAAGAGTGAACAATTAAAGAAGGACGTGGACGTGGACGAGTCTGCCTATGCAGCTGAACTAGCGACGATGGCGCAGGCAAAAAAAGATCTGGATGTTGCGCAGGTTGGGCTCAATAATTTCTCAACTAGGCCAGGCAGAGGTGTGAGTATTCCCAGGCCGGATCTAACGGTGAAACCAGCGGACGCTGCGAAATTGGTCGACCGTGGGAAACAACTCTACGAAAACAAGTACGGGTGCAACGGTTGCCATAACATTGCCGGAGAAGGTGGCAAGATTGGTCCTCAGCTCGATCGAGCCGGATTTCGGTTGAATGCTACCTGGATCTACCGCTGGCTGAAGAATCCACAAGCCATGGATGCGCATACTCGTATGCCGGCGTTGGGCTTCACTGATGCGGATGCGAAGGCAGTTACCTTATATGTGGCCACATTGCGAGCTCCAAAGGAGGAACCCGTCGTCCAGAAGCCAGTTGAGAAGCCGTAGCAGGCAAGTCATTGGCTTCTGTCCAGACAGTAAGCTGAAGTCATCTGATGACGCTGGCTCGCCTCGGACTACCAGTGTACGTCAAGCTTGCTGTAGAGACTGGAATCGACTGAGGCTTAAGGGGTTTTGTTCTGTTAGTGTGGCAACCCTGCCAGCAATCCGAAGAGGATCGCAACGCCGACCCAGATATGATGTCGGAACATGGCGAACGCGCGGGCGGGGGAGACCGGTTGTTGAAGGTCTCTCACCTGTTTTATGAAAAATAATCCTACCCCCAACAGCGTACAATAGAAAGGCCATTGCAGCTCGTTCAGCCAACCCGTGATGATCAAGAAGGCTAGCATGGTCCCAAGGGCAAGACCTACACCGCGGTGGAGCGCTGAGCCAAGATAGAGAGCAGCAGATTTGACCCCCACTCGCCGATCATCTTCGATATCTTGTACGGCATAGATCGTGTCATAGGCGATGGCCCACGCAGCGGTCGTACCAAAGAGGAGCCACGCGGAGACGTCCACATGCTCCCGTACTGCAGCCCAGGCCATGATGGTGCCCCAGCCAAAGGCAATCCCCAACATCGCCTGAGGAATATGGATCCATCGTTTGGAGAAGGGATACAACGCCGCTAAACCCACCGCAATGGGAGAGAGCCAGGCGACGAGCGGGGGAAGGCCGAGCAGTAGGCCAGCCGCAATCAGCAGTAACAGACCAAGGAGGGCATAGGCCTGACGGCGGGATAATTCTCCGGCTGCCAGTGGCCGAGTCTTGGTGCGGGTTACTTGTCGATCAAAGGTCTGATCAGCCAAGTCGTTCATAATGACGCCGGCGCTTCGCATCACGAACGCACCACCGATAAACATCACGAACAGTTTCAAGGAAGGAATACCTCTGGCTGCGAGGACCAGTGCCCACAGGGTGGGTAAGAGCAACAGATAGGTGCCGGTTTGGTTCGGTAAGCGGATCAACCTGGCCAGGGCAGACCAAGGAACCAGAGAAGAAGCCGCCGAGGATGAAGCTGCTGGAGCGGACATGGTGCGACCTTAGCCCAGCGGAAATTGGCTGTCAACGGGCCTTGACCGGTTGTGACGCCACGGCGAATTCTGTATAACCACCTTGTGAAGAATCTCCAGACCTCTCCAAGCCGTTGGTCGAAGCTGAGTCGCGGTCTTGTCCGGCGCTGTGGCGTCATGGCCTTCATCCTGGTTGTTGTCGGCTGCTCCGTTTTCAATCGGACGCCGCCGGCTGTGAGCCCACAAGCGATTCCTCTCACACCAGCAATCTGGTTTTCGCCCAGTGTCACTGCCGCTGAAGTGTCGTACGACACCCCCTGTGGTGAAAAGAGGACGATGGCTCTTGCTGATCGGTTGACCACGTCCGTTCCTAAAAAACTAAACGGTGTCTTCAGCCAGGTGGCTACGCAGAATCAGGCTGAGGAGCCCCTCGCCTCGGATGGTGCGATTGAGGTTGGTGTTGGCATCAGACGGATCAATCTTGCCATTCCACCGCAAGGCCATGGGAGCTATCCGGTCACGGCAACGGTGGGAATGGAAATGGTGTTTTTGGCACGTGATGGAACCGTGCTCTTCAGTAAGAAGTTGGATGGAGTTGGGCGTGGGACGGTCACAGTTGCCGAACAGTCTTGTGTCGTCGAAGGGTTGGATGGGATTGTGCAGGAGGCCATCGACTCGGTGGCGGATGGGCTGGCAAAACAGATGGCGCTCTCGTCTCAGATACAAGAGTATGCTGCAACAAAAGATACCTGGAAATCGATTACCGGCCGGTCCGGGCCTGACTCAGTGGCCCCGATCGCGGGGACGGTCGCAGTACCAACCCCTGCAGCACCGGAAATCAGTCAACCAGTCCAGGTGACTCCTCCCGAACCGGTTCAGCCCGCACGCCTCGGGTTTCGAGCGATTATTCGGGATGAAAATCGTGACCAGTTTCTGGATCCTGAGGAATCCCTCACGATTGAGGTCGAAGTCAAGAATGAAGGGGCTGTAGAGGCCAAGGATGTCGCCGTCGTCGTTGAAGGAAAGGACGAGCTGGCCGGTGTTTTCCCGGATGACTTGGCGGTAGGGACGCTCCAACCGGGAGAAATCAAGCGAACCACGTTCACTAAACAAGTCGCGGCAACCCAATCAACCGGTTATGGAGAGCTGTCACTGAGTCTGCGGTCTGTCAGCCCACTGAGTCTTGTGTCACCTCCAAAGGTCTTTGCCTTCAGAGCGAAACCGAAGCAGCCTGATGGAATGACGGTTCCTGATGTGGATCAGCTGCCAAGCACACTCGCGGCGTTTAAGGAGCCGAAGGCCGTGATCATTACCATCGGAGTCGGACGCTTTCGTGACGACCAGGTGCCGGTGGTCAGCCATGCCAGCCACGATGCGGCTGTGATGGCGGAATATTTCCATACCATCGGGAACGTGCCGCGTGAACGGATGCGAGTACTGCTCGATCGCCAAGCCCAGCATGCGGACTTGGAGGAGACGTTTGAAAGGTGGTTGCGCAAAAAGGCGGATGCGGCCACCGACCTCTATGTGTTTTTTTCCGGCCGTGCCTTGGTTGATGGTCCGAATGGGGCGGTGTCGCTGATGGCGTATGATGGCGAGCCTGCCGGTCAAACCGGACTCTATCCACTCCGCCGGCTGCAGGAGGCGATCCAACGACTTCCGGTTCGTCGAGCAGTGGTCCTCTTCGATGTCTCGTTGGATCCCGTTCCCGGTGTCGATCTTGCCACGATTTCCCAACCGGATTGGGAGTCAGGGCTCAACGACGCGAGGAAGGATGTGGAGATGTGGATGGTGGGCAACCGGAAGTTGCAGGAAGCCCAGGCGCATGACCAAGGCAAACACGGGTTGTTTACCTACTATCTCCTGAGAGGCTTGCAAGGGGTGGCCGATCTGAATCGCGATGAGACCGTAACGGCAGGGGAACTGTGCACCTATGCGAGGAGCCAGGTTATTCAGATCACTAAAGAACAATTGAGAAGCAAGCAGGAGCCTCTCTGCTTGCCGCAAGTCGGTCGTGGTGGTATGGCGCGGATCTATCCTATGGCCAGGGGAAACAATCCCAAGCCCACGCCGATCCCGAAATCGCCGGAGACTTCCGCCGAGGCCTCAACACCACCCCCCACTCTCATGCAGGTTGGACCGTGATAGGCTGTGCCGGCACGGCAGACTACAATTGACAGCCACGCTGGTGGTCGTTATCATGCCGGAGTATTTCCTGTCAGGTCACCCTCCAACTCTTACCAAGGTGCCGGCGTAGCTCAGTTGGTAGAGCAGCGGTTTCGTAAACCGCAGGTCGCCCGTTCAATCCGGGTCGCCGGCTCCATAGATTCTGCATACTTAGACCGAGATCCCTTCCCTCACAGACCCTGCCTTTCCGGTTTCTGTCACGGTTCCGCTTAAGATCGGCTCGGGTTTCTTGTCTTGAATGGGGTTGGTTGGCTTCTCGGCCAAAACCTTACCAAACTCTGCCACGCCTTCCACTGCGGCTTTCAAATGTGAGGGGCTCAGGTGGGCGTATCGTTTCACCAGGGCTGTGCTCGAATGCCGTAAGAGCGCCGCGATTGTGCCTTCATTGTGCCCCGTCATTGCGAGTCGACTGGCAAAGGTATGACGGAGATCATGCCAGGTGGCCCACTCCATATCCGTGTCTGCCACTATCGGCACCCACACACGATTATAGAAATTTCTGGCATCCAGGGGAGTCGCTGGATTCTCCGAGGGGAAGACCCACTTGGACTGTTGCCAAGAATCAAAGCCTCGCAGAATTGACTTGGCTTCTTCATTCAAGTGCACATACTGAACGCCTCCAGCCTTGGTTGTCGGTAAGGTCAAAATACCTCGCTCCAAGTCGACATCTTTCCATCGCAGTCTGAATTGTTCTGACTGTCTCATACCGGTCAGAATTGCCAATCGGACCCATGACCCATGGGTAGGGCCCAACTTGTTCAGCAAGATCTGCTCTTCCTCAATCGACAGAAACCGGGTTTTCCCCTTTGGCTCTTTGTACATCTTCAGTTTGAGAACAGCGTTGTTTGGAAGCCTCCCGTCCTTTACCACACCGTTGAATACATGACGCAACCAGGCGGCATAGCGATTCACTCGTTGAGGAGTCATGAGCCGTTTGCGCCGACCATGTTCAAGGTCTTCTGCAACCACGACCGTTGATAAGAGCAATTGCCGCGCATCTTCTAAGGCTCCAGCTGTTACCGCATTAAGACGGTTGCCTTTAAAATAGTCCTTCCACCATTGTCCAAAATACCGCTCATCGGTCTGAGTCTTGGGCCGTTTCGTGGTGATACCGGTCAAGTACCGATCAATCACGGCCTCGACCAGTTCATACCCCCCATGCTGGTAGCGTTCAGGAAAGAACCGGCCTTCCTTTTGCTCCAGCTTCGCCTTCTCGTAAAATTCGCGGGCCTTCGTCTTGTTTGGAAAACTGCCAAACCGTCGCTCCCGGCCTTCGTGATAGAGCCGGACAAACCACACCGGCTTACCGGATGTGTCCAGCTTGCTCAGTAAGCCGCGGTCTTTTCTTCCTGCTCTCGCCATGCGTCACCGTCCTGTTAGATCGCGGACAGGTTCTGTTGCTCAGTAGTTGGAATCTCATTGTTGCCGCATTGAAGCATCTGCCGAAGCCGGTCTTCCTCCAATAAAGCTTCAAGCCGCTCTACGCGGATGGCGAGGCCTAGCTTGGATTGCAAGCGAACGCCTCGCCCCCCCGATTCTCCTCCCACCGATAACGGCCATCCGTGCCTGTCCATTAGCCACGGTGCGGAACTGCTTGAAGTTCATCGGTGCCTTATGATGCGGTCTTGAGAAGTTCCAAAGAACGACGGACCTTCTTGACCTCTAAGCCGCTTCCTGGTGGTAGCGCCTCGGCATGTTCAAACAGGTCCTGCATTGTGCGGACATACCAGCCGAGATCGCCTACATCGTGCAGCTCGTCCTCGATTTCTTCAAGGGTATGGCTCACCAGATCCGCCGAGACTTCGGACTGATTTTTAGCCGCGAGAGCCAATAGCTGGAGAAGCTCACGTGTCCGGAGGAGTCCCTTTATCGCTTTGTACCCTTCATTCTGGAGATGGGCTAACCCACGTGCCTTTCGGTGCGTCTCATGCGTCTCATCTCGTACCACGCCGGTTTCGTCTCGGTGGAAGATCCGGACCTGGAGCGTGATTCGGGGTTGAACAGACTTTCGGGGTGGCACAGTCTTCTTCTTCATAATTCCTCCCTTGTGTATTAGGGCGAGTGATTACTTCGCGGACTGCTGAAAATGCTTTTCGAGTAAATGACGAATGAGGCCTGCTGCCGTGGTGCCGCGCTTCCGTTGAGCCTCGAGTTTGGACTTCAGAGTTGCAGGAAGTTGGATATTGATCCGGTTCATTTTCATGGCGACCTCCATTTAGTTATAAAGATATCAATATACCTTTTATGATGTCAATAGACACCAATTGATAGCCTTCAGACTCTCTGCTACATTTCGCCCCACTGATGCCACGTCCCCGATCAGAGAAAGTAAGACGCCAGTATGGGCTTCGCCTTGACCCTCACTTAATGAAGGATCTAGAACACCTTTCCGTAGATGCAGAGCGATATATGAATGAACTCATGGAAGAGGCGATCAAGGATTTACTGAAGAAGTACAAGGACAAGAAGGGGCTGCTACCGAAGGGGAAGTGATCAATGCTGGAGGATGTAAAGCACGAAAAGTACAAGGGGTGTGATATTCGGTCCAGCCCGTGTGAGACCACGACTCAGGAGACGGTGTGAATATGCTCAACCCCGTGTCCAAGAAAGAAAAAACGCCACAGCTTAGTCACATCATAATAAACGACGATTTCCAAGGTGCTACGTCCGAAGGACGTCGCCTAATTCTCTACTTCTTTAGAAGCCTAGTCAGTATTTTCTTTAAAAGCGTAGTCGTTATTGCGTTCTGCGTGTGGATCTACGCTGGCCCCTATCTTGCCCTATCTAACATTCGTGAGGCAGCGGAAGCAGGCGATACTGAAGCACTCTCAGATGTAATTGATTTACCTAGTGTGCGCGAAAGCCTTAAACAAGAAATCAAGGCGGCAGGGCTACAAGCAATTCGCGAGAGTAACGGGAACCCTGCAATCATTCTTCCTAGCCTCGGCGCATACACACCTTTGCCCGATCTGTTGATTGACTCGGTACTAACACTTGAGGTCGTAGCGACCCTGATACTAGGCAAAGAGCCAACATCTATCTCCCTGGGTCTTCTCGGTATCGACCGGTCCAACGCATACATGGGTTATGAAGGCCTCTCTAAATTTGCACTTCGTTACAAAAATGCAAAAACGGGGAATGATGCGATCGTTGTCCTTTTGAGGCGAGACGGAATCTCGTGGCAATTGTCAGCGATACACCTGCCAATACTTCGTGAACATAAAACTCATCTCCGTCGTTATTGAGGGTTTGGTTCACTGTCAGCATACGGTCGACCCGCGACCACGAGAAAGGAGTAAGGGACTGTAACGACCTTCCTATGATTGCTTCACCGATTCGGCAGAAAACCCCACTGCTTCGCAAGCCTCATGGTAACCTCCATATTGGCCTGCCGTTTGGCGGCTTCCGTCTGCACCTCCTTGCTGATTTCACGTTGCTGCGCAAATGGCGCCGCGACCCGCTCCCCAACCTGCATCCCTAATTCAGGATTGGCCGCATAGAGCCGCCCGAGCCATCCCGGTAGTTCAGCCCCTTGCACACCCTCATAGCCCGGAAGGTACTTCTGTTGACCGAAGAGTTGCATGGTTTGCTGTTCCTCAATCGCCTTGCGCCGTGCGTATTCTGCGTCCTGGATGGAGGAGAACCTACGGGCCCCGGCAAGCATGGAGTCCCATACGTTGAAGCCCGTCTTCCTTGGGCTGAAGTCTGGCCGTGTCGTGGCAGGACCCCGCTGAGGCGGTCGTTGAAACAGCCAGGAGCCTAAGGCGTTGTACTCGGGTGACTGGGAATTCTGTTCATCAAGTGGAAAAGCCATGATCGCCTCGTTTCGCGCGTGTGGTGCTGTGGCAATGCCTCGGCACGGGATTGACCGTCACCCTGACCAGAATAGAAGACGTCATATCCTTCACGGCTGAGGGTGAAATATCTCAGGACCTCATAATCATGCAGCGGGTCTCGCGTCTCACCAGTAGGAACCGGCCGCTCTCCCTCCACGTGATCACGCCAGACTTCTTCCAGGGTTCCATGAGGCCGCTGCCCAGAAGGCCATTGCGTTCGGTCCCTCGACCAGAAGGTTCCGGAGCCGTCTTTGTAGCCAATCAGTGTCCCGCCTACGGCCTGATCCACATCGCAGAGCACGATCAGGAGTTCGCGCCTCGAGTCCGTCTCCGTCATGGCCGTCACGGTCTTTTCTAGCTGTCTGATTCGCTGCGCGAGTCGCATAGGGTCCTCCTGAGTTCGGAGCCTGTCTTTGCGTTGGGAAGATCAGAAGCCTC
>JAHBWQ010000114.1 GCA_019636915.1 Nitrospira sp.
AGCTGGGCAGCCGGCCGGTCTCCGGCGAAGCTGTTTTGAGCAAACACGATCGTGAGCAAACCATTGACGGTTGCGCAGAGGAGAAAAAGCAGATGTTTCATCACAGTGTTGCAGCTCATAGGTCGTTAGCGCTTCTCGGCACGGGGTACAGGCGGAGTGGCGGTCTCGGTTTGAAAGATCTCCTCGACCACCTTGCTGTCCCATTCTGTGTGGGTTTCGAGCTGGAGCATTCGCATCACTGTCGCACCGGTATCGATGATGGATATCGGTTGACGGATGATCTGGCCCCGCGCGATCCCCGCTCCGGAGACGATCCAAGGAACAGACGCTGTATCGGTTCTCGTGATTTCGTTGCCGGGGTCAGTGCCCTTTGTGCTCAGCGTTGTTACAAGGACGGTCGTTCGGTCTAAGAGGTTGTAGTGTTTGAAGAGGTCTAGGACGGATTTCATCGCGACATCAACCGTCTTGAGGGCCTGTTGGTACTCCTTCGAATCCCAACCATGGGTCACGCCGGCTCGCCCAGCCTCCGGAAGATGCACCACTAACAAATGCGGCAGGGCGTGGACGGCATGGCCGTACCCATGACCGCTTGTGGCCTTCTGGAAATACTGTTGAATGTAGGCGACGAGTTTCTGGGAGCCGCATTCGGGCCGCAATGCGCCACAAAGTTGATAGTCGGTGTAAGGCGCAGGCTTCGCGAGCTGATAGAGTGATTCGTCCATGAAAAAGACGGCGCTATCTCGCCCTCCGCTGACATCTAGGTAGTCGAAAAGACTCGGGGCACGTGGATAACCTCGGCTGAACTCAAACGAATTCCAGGTGATCCCATGTTTCTCGACCGGCAGGCCGGTGACGAGCGAGGCCATCATGGGAAGTCGCAGGGCCGGTTGAACGGCGTTGGCCGACCATGTCACAGACCCTTCCTTGACGAGCTTACTGAGGACCGGCATGGCGCCGCTCTTGAGCGAATCCTGACTAAACCCTTCGAGGACGAACAGGATGACATGTTCTGTTATGGAGCTGAGGGAGGCGGCTGCTTCACCGGCGGGAGGCGTCGCATGAACGGGAGTGTACGCTCCACATACCAGCCACCAGGCTAGAAGACCTCCCAGCGTTGTGCATATGCGTGAAGGACGTTGCGTCATAACGTGACGATGAGCCTCTGGATTCGGAAACGAAAGCGTTACCCTAACATGCAAATTTTCAGGAAGGCAAGGTGGGGTACATCATCCTCCGAATGCTGGCGGAACCGTCGTTCCGGTGTTAAGCTGATTTTGCTAGTTGGCTCACGTTGCCAGCTCTGCCTGAGTGGGAAGGGGTGGTCGATGTCCGGTCCGGCCCTTCAGCCGTGGTCTCCCTTTACCGGGATAAATCGCAAGTCCTGTCCCTTCCTTTCGTTCCTTTTTATTATCGCTGCCGGTTTCTTGGCCTTCTCGCCTGCGCGTGCTGAAATTCGGGTCGTCAATGCCCAAGGCGAACATCGCATGGGTGACCGCGATACCCGTGAAGATGCGATCCGCCTTGCAACGGAGGCGGCTAAGCGAAATGCCCTGGAACAAGTCGCGACGTATCTGGAGAGTGTGACGATTGTCGATGGCATGGACATGACCAAAGACGAAATCCGTACCTATACCGCCGGCTTGGTGCTCGTGCTCAATCAACAAATCACTACGAGCCTCGACGGCGATATCGTCGTCATCAGGGCGAACCTTCTGGCGCAGATGGACACAGATGAAGTTGCGCGTGCGATCACCACCCTTCGGGAAAATGAAGATGCTCGTGTGCAGCTGGCTGAACTCAAACAAGAAAATGAACAGTTGCAAGAGGAACTTCGAGCGGTGAATCAGGCGCTGGGGACCGCGTCTACCCCGGATCAGATCTACCAGGCCTCACAGAAGCGGAAGGAGATTCTCAACCGTGTGCAGTCGAATGCGATGGTCTCGCAAGCTTGGACTAATTGGGTGCTCGTTTCTCCTGTGGGGATTCCACAGGGCCTCTTGAACAGTGCGAGCGGTCTCTTCCCGACGAATCCTCACATCGCCATTGCCCAGCAGATTATTGCTTATCGGCAACCGTTGAGTCCGCCTCAACCGCCGAGACCCGGGAGCAGGTTTAGTCGGATGCCAAGCTATGAACTGGTGCCACCTCCTGGGGATGCGGCAAGGCCTCGACCTTTCAATGAGACCATTCATCGGACACCTCCCGGTTCGCCTCAAGGGGATCGTCAACCGGTGGGCCAACCGGGCCAAGGGTTTGGTGGAGCAAGGCGAGTGCCTCAGGGGCCACCGGGACTGCAGCAATCAGGGCCGCTCTATCGAGGGGATCGGTCTTTCGGGGCACCAGGGGGAGGCCGTTAGGTACGATGGAAAATTTGAAGAAAAACATGGGAATAGGTGTTGCAGTAGTGGGTCTCTGGCTAAGTTGGGGGTTTGCTTTGAGTACGGCTCCAGCCGCTGAAGTCGGCTACTCCGCAGATCAGTACTGGATAGGTCGAGGCCAGGGCGATCTCGCCAAAGGAAAAGTAATCTGTCAGCGCGTGTCGGAGCTGTCGGCTCGGACTGATCTGGCCAAGCAGATCCGTGTGTTGGTCAAAGAGCACTTGATCGATCGGGTCCGTGAACGGTCTGGACGTGAGACCGAGCAGGACATTGAACTGACTCGTGAAGAGATCGTTCAAGAATATTTGCAAGACGTCAAGATCGTTGATCGGCGGATTGATGAGGAGAATAAGACCTGTACTGCGACCGCGATCATGGCGAAACGTCCGATGTTGCCGAAGTCTCCGGATCAAGCACCAAGCCCCTCTGATACCCATTGATACCCATTAGTAACGTCTCGCCCTCCGTATAGGCTGGGTTGCAGTCCCGAATCTAGATCGGCTATGTAATTCCTCATGCCGGTCGAAAACAACTTTCAGCACGACGAACTATCGCGGAAGAATCCGGGTGAGCGTTTGCGTGTCGCCGATCTGACGGATGTCGTCGCTCCGGATTCACCGGCGTGGGCCGAGGCGATGGCCAGCTGTGGGGCGAACCTGTCTCAAGCTGGTATCGCCAGTGTGGTCTTTCTTCATGGCTCACTCCACGGGACCGATCTCTTCGGCATGCAGCGGTTGGATGAGGCCGGTGGGCTGAAGCGGGGCTATTCACGAGGTGTGTCGGGGGTCGATGCTTTGCTCGCGGCGATGCGAGAGGAAAGCAACGGCATTCCGTTGTTGCCAAGTGGACTCAAGCCACCGCTCTCGAACGATCATGCAACGAAGCATCTCCTGGACGAACAGATCGGGGATGTAGGCAACTTCACCGAGGCCTATGTTCAATCGTTCAAGAACGCCATCAACAAGAATCTGCCTCAACCTATCTCCTGCCACAGGCTCCTCTGGTCATGTGAGCACCACCATCTGGGGCGGGCGCGCGCTGCTGTGTCCCTGCTCGCAGAACTCGACAAGCTCTGTAAACAGCAAAGGTTGGAGAGAGGGCATCGAATTCTTGTCCAAGCGCATGGACAAGCGGGACTGGTTCTGGCGCTTGTGTCGAATCTCCTTTGCCCAAGTCCGATCACGGGACGACCCAAACTACTCAGTATTCTGCGCGGCTATGCGGAACGAACAAACCAGCCGGCACTCATCGAGACGGTGAAACACATCGAGTCACTACTCGTAACAACGTCACTCCTCAATGGCGCCACACTCGACGTCGTCACCTTTGGCACACCGGTCCGCTACGGATGGGATACTTCCGGCATTGGCAAGCTCCTGCACGTTGTGAATCACCGAAATCTTCGGACCGATGGAAAGAGCTGGTTGGCGAAGATGGAGCTACCTCAGATCACAATGGAGATGCCGATTGCATGGGGTGGGGACTACGTTCAGGAATTGGCTGTGGCCGGCAGTGATGCCGTGCCGACGACAGAGCCAGGCAAGGCTGCGAACAAAATGGTCTGGGAGCTGGTCGAACCGTACGATGGATTTGAGCGGTGGCTGGAATGCGCGAGGCGGGCCGTACGGTTCCCCAGCGAAGGCTGCTGTCTTCTGGTCGATTACAAAGATAGCACCGGCTCAACCAACCCACGCGACCACTACTATGGCCATGCGGTGTACACCCGTCTGAACATGATGCTGTTCAACACCAATGCGATCGTCCGTTGCCTGTATTCCGCGCTAGGTTCTTCATCTCCTTAATCGCCGGTGGTAGGAGGTCATGCGCACCCGCTTGTTCGGCTTGGTCACGGAAAAAGGAAAAGGAAATCATTCGGACGGGATGCGATCAGGAAAGTTTGAAATGATACCGTCGACACCAAGGGAGAGTGCGCGCTCGATGGCGCTTGGGCGATCGGCGGTGTACACGAACACGCGTAGATCCGAGCTGTGGAACGATTCGATCAGACGGCGGGTCACCCGGTCGTGGCGAAGACCGACGCAGGACGCGGCGTATGTCATCGCGCGGGCGACGGAAGCGCCAGGAAACCTGTCAAATAGTACCATCAAGGAACTGCTCGGGTCAGCCGCCCGGACGTGTATCAGTTCTTCGTGCAGGAACGATGCGTAGAGGATAGGGCCTGTGAAGCCTGCATGGCGCACGGTCTCGACCGTCTGTTGAGCGACGCCTGTAACCTTGATCTCCAATATCAATCCCGTTCGTCCAGCGGCAGCCTCCAGGACTTCCTGAAGGGTGGGGATTCGTTGGCCATTCCCTGCATCGAGCCGCTTGGCGTCCTGGAGCGACAGCCGATCGATCCGTCCTCTTCCATCGGTCGTTCGATTCACCGTGGCATCGTGCAGTGCCACGAGGGAGCCGTCCGCCGTGCGGCGAAGGTCGACTTCCGCAAAATCGACCCCGCAGGCGATACCCGCGTGAATCGCTGCCACGGTATTTTCCGGGGCGTGGCCGGCTGCTCCGCGATGGCCGACCCGTATCACTTGGCGTGCGGAGTGTCTCGAACTCCGGTCGTTCGATTCAGGGCCGCTCATGATCGTGCCTGTCCGGCATGGGCGTGAAGGTTGATCCCACGCACGTTGGCCTGTGTCTGCGCTTCCTTGATACGGTAATGGATGTAGCGTTCGTTTAGACGGGAGAGACTGGTCAACTCCGGAAGATCCCGCAAGGGATGCGGCTCGATTCGGAGGCTCTGCTTCGGCACGTTGAGAAAAAAGAAGATGGTCTCGCATCCCAGGCCGAAGGCTTCGTCGATTGGGAGCGGATGAGCGAGCTCGGCATCGATGTCGCGAGACTCGTCTTCGCTCAATGTCTCCAGGATTTCAGGCGCTTGCGCGAGCCGTCGAAAGGAGTTGTGCTGGGGCTCGAACGTATCCATGAGGCGAAACACGAGGCTCACGGCCCGTCCCGCCATGCGGAGACACAGATATATAATCAGGGGAAAGAAGCCGACGGCGTTGCAGGTTCCGGCTGAAGAACTCATGATGTGGGACGGGGTCAGTCCGGCGCGGACCAATTCTGTGGCGGCTGCCGCCTGGAAGACGGCCTTGCATCCGCCTCCGCAGAATACAAACAGGATGTTGCCGTACTTATCCGAGAGGCCGTCGTGCATCTGAATGCTCCGGATTGATGTGTCCGCGTTGCGTCTCGGGACGTGCGTGGTCGGCTTGAGAGCATACAGGATGAGAGGCCATGAAGTCGTATGATGTCTGTATCGTCGGTGCCGGTGTCGCCGGCTGCGCGATCGCCAAAGAATTCATGGTCCGGCACCGGCCCGCGCCGATCCGCCTCCTCGTTCTCGAACAGCATGAGCGTCCGGGGGAAGAAACCAGCGGACGCAACAGCGGGGTGCTCCACAGCGGGATCCATGAAGCTCCCCGTTCGCTGAAGGAACGGCTGGCCCATGAAGGTTGCCGGTCGGCGGCGGCATATGCGTTGCAGCGCGGCATCCCGCTGCTCAGGACCGGGATGCTCATCGTTGTAGCCAGGGAAGATATCAGGCGTGGCCTCTGGCGAGAGCTCTCGATGCTGCGGCGGCTGTGGTTCAATGCTTGGAGGACGAACACGCGGGTGAAGTTCATGACATCCTCCGCTGTACGCGCGTGGGAACCGCAGGTGCGTGCCGGTTGCGGCATCGCCGTTCCGGCTGTCTCCGTCATCGATTCCCAGGCCTTCGTGCAGTCGCTCAAGACCGATTCGGAAGCTGCCGGCGCCGAGTTTGCCTTTGGCAACCGGGTCATCGCTGTCGACGAGGTCGACGGCTCGTATCTTGTCTCCACCGATCGTCAACGGATTCGGACTGCCTGCCTGATCAATGCGGCTGGGGTCTATGCCGACGAGATTGCCTCTCTCGCGCTGCGCACCGATAAATATACCATCTATCCGTTGCGGGGTGAGTACTATGAAGTGGTGACGCCGGAGAAAAGAGGCCTTGTTGGGCGCCCCGTCTATCCCGCGTTGCCTTCCGGCGCGACAGGCAAGGGGATTCATGTGAGTCCCCGCCCGAATGGACGACTGTATATCGGGCCGAACGAAATGCTCGTTCAAGACAAGGCGGATTACACGTCGCACAAGACGCCGCCGGGCTTGTTCGTCGATGCTGTGCAGAAATTCCTCCCGGCATTGGATGAGCACGACCTGTGTTGGGCCTATTCCGGCATCAGGCCGCGCGTTGTGACGGAGGGACGGTCCAAGAGCGACTTCATCATCTCGGTTGATCGAGAAGACCCCCTCCTGGTCGATCTGATCGGCATTGAATCTCCCGGGCTCTCCGCAGCGATGGCGATTGCTCGGCATGTATGCGATCTGCCGTCTCTTCAGAAACGGTTCCCTTCCGGCTGAGGCTGTTCTGTTGGATCATTGAACTGATGAAGATTGCAACGGCCCCTGCGCCGCTTCCTCGGCCCGCAGGACTCGATGCAAGGTTTTCCCCAGGACTGATCTGGGAAGCTCCGAACGGAATTCGTACTTCTTGGGTATTTTGTACGGGGCCAGATAGCGCCGGCAATGAACGAGGAGGTCGTCGGCGGAGACGGATTGGGGTACGGCGATGACAAAGGCCTTAATCGACTCGCTTCCATTGCCGTTCCGTACGCCGATGACGGCCGCGTCGTGCACCTGGGGATGCAGCATGAGCACCTGCTCGATCTCGGAGGGGTACACGTTGAATCCGGACGAGGACAGGATCATGTTCTTCTTTCGATCCACGATGTAAAAGAAACCGTCTTGATCAACTCGCGCGATGTCGCCGGTCGCAAGCCACCCGCCGGGTTTCAGCACGTTCGCGGTTTCAGCCGGGTTGTTCCAATAACCTTTCATCACTTGAGGACCCCGCACCCACAGCTCGCCGATTTCCCCCACCGGAACCTCCCGGCCCGTCTCATCAACGATTTGCGCTTCCGTATTCACGACAGGCAGGCCGATGGAGCGTTTGACGGAAAGGCCTCGGGCGATATTGCAGTGCGTGACCGGAGAGGCTTCGGAGAGGCCGTACCCTTCGACGATCATATGGCCGGTCTTTTCCTTGAATCGTTTCAGGAGATCGAACGGGAGTGCGGCCCCGCCGCAAATCACGAACTTCGCGTCTTTCAAGTCCTCCGCGTCACACTCGTCGAGCAGCTTCTGGACGAGCGCGGGGACCAGGGTGATGACGGTCGGCCGTTTCTTGCGCAGCAGCGACAGCAGCACCGGGATGTTGCGGGGGTCGGGGACCAGCACCATGCAGCCTCCGACGGCCAGACAGATGTTTTGCGTGACCATCATGCCGAAGACGTGAAAGAGCGGCAGCGCGGCCAAAAAGCTTTCCACCCGCTCGGCGGGAGAAAACCAGCTCACGAGTTGCCGGATGTTGGCCGCCAGGTTGCGATGGTGCAGCTCCGCCCCCTTGGAGATGCCGGTGGTGCCGCCTGTGTATTGCAGCAGCGCGATGTCGTCCGGGGTCACGGTCGGGAGTTGATCCGGCGGTACGGGTGTCGCGTGATCCAATACATTGTGAAAGAACAGCGTACGGTCGCTGGAGGGAATCTCGGCCGGTGGCTGTTTTTGCCTGTGTAGGTAGAGGTATTTGACCAGCGTCGTCATGAAGTCAGTGATGCGGGTGACGATGATCAGGTCCAAATCGAGGTGACAAATTTTCTGGTGCATCATGTCGAGCACGACGATGGCCCGCGCCCCCGCGTCTCGAAGCTGGTGGGACAGCTCATGCTCCGTGTAGGTGGGGTTGCACGGCACAACAATACCCCCGGCCTTGATAATGCCGAAGTAGGCGATGACGGCCTGCGGCGTATTGGGGAGGCACAGCGCGACGCGGTCTCCTTTGCCGATGCCCAGGGCGGCGAGGCCACAGGCGAAACGCTCGATGAGGGAATGGCAGTCGCGGTAGGTGAGGGTCTTGCCGAAGAAGTACAGGGCCGGCCGGCGCGCAAAGCGCTGCGCACTTCCGGAGAACATCGTCACC
Source organism: Nitrospira sp. (assembly GCA_019636915.1). Classification (GTDB taxonomy): domain Bacteria; phylum Nitrospirota; class Nitrospiria; order Nitrospirales; family Nitrospiraceae; genus Nitrospira_D. Next base: position 8,392 of record JAHBWQ010000114.1, read on the forward strand.
AGCGTTTCAGGAGGCAGCGGCAGCTCGTGGGGAACACCCTCCGGGTAGTTTAGGAACCAGGGGTGTTTAGACATGTAGCGGGTCCCTCCTCCGACGCCGGATGACGTGCTCCCGGCGCTACCATCCTCCATCAGCCAGACCAGGACAGGGCTCAAAGCGTTTGCCGTACTTGGCCGTAAGCGTCTCCAGCTGCTGGGCCAGTTGAGAGGGTGTGATCGTCTGTCGGGCCCAGGTCAGCAACCCTCCGCGGAAGGCTGGGAATCCGATCCCGTAGGTCAGTGCGAAGTCGACTTGCCAGGGCTGCTCCACGATCGACTCGCGCAGGCAGCGAACCGCTTCGTCGACCATCGGAAGAAACAACCGTTCTTGGAGAAGGTCATCGGACATCGGGCCGGCGCCACCGGCATCGGATGCAACGGTGCGGCGAGACTGTCTGATCGCCTCCAGCGCACGCGGGTTCTCCCTGCCCGATGCCCAAAACGTGACCGGTGGTTGTTTCTCGGGCAGGAAGTGTTGCAGCAGCGCATCGCGCGACTCAATCCGCGAACCCAGGACGGCGAGCGAGGTCAATACATGGATGCCGACGGGAAGCCCGATCAAATCGAGGAGTTCCAACGGCCCCATCGGGTGCCCGCTGTCCACGGCCATTCCAAAGTTCTTGGCGACCGCGTCGATACGCCGGATCGGCACCCCTTCACCGGCCAGGATCACGGCCTCCGCGAGATAACGGGAGAGGATGCGGTTGACGAGGAACCCCGGTCCGTCGCTCACCACGAGGGGAAACTTACCCAATCGCTTGGCCAGCCCGCAGGCATGGGCCAGCGCCAGTTCGGAGGTAAATGGTGCGCGTACCACTTCGACCAATTGCATTTTGGCCACCGGGTTGAAGAAGTGCAGTCCCACGCATCGTTCCCGATGGGCGGCTCCCGCGGCGATGTCGACCAAGGTATATGACGAGGTGTTGGTCGCAAAAATCGCCTCGGGTCCTGCGTGTGATTCGAACTCGGCGAGCACCGCCCGTTTTACATCTAGTTTCTCAGACACCGCTTCAATGACAAGGGGCGTGGTACCGACGTCCTCGATGTGAATGGTCGGAACAATCCGAGACAGCCGGTATCGCATGTCGGAGGATAGAATCAGCCGTTTGCTCACCTGCGCCGCTTGAGCTTTGTAAATTCCACCCATCGCTTTCGCCAAAATACCGGGAGAGAGGTCCCGTAAGACCACTTCGTACCCCTTTTCGGCCAGTTGCGCTGCGATCTGCGAACCCATCAAACCGGCTCCCAGAACGGCGGCTCGCGTCAGCGGTGTCGGCGCCGGCATGGCCTTCCGTTTGACGGCCTCACCGGACCGAAAGAGCCCGACGAGATACCGGGAAGTCTGGCTGGCCATCAGGTTCATCAGGAGGGGACGTTCGATCCTGAGCGAACCTTCCAGAACATTCAGGCACAGTCCTTTTTGCATGGCTTCGACGGCGTGCAGCGGAGCAGGATAGAAATCGCCGACATGCTTGGCCACCTGATGTTTGGCCGAGCGGCACACGAGCCTGTGGATTCCGGGAAGACTGAGGAGCCGGGGGAGTCCACGAAGACGCCGCGGCCGGAAGGACGGCGAAGCGAGCGCTCGCACTTTGGCCACGGCGGCTTGGACGAGAGTCTCATGCTGTACCCCGTCCAATGTCCTAAGACAGGAGGAAACGGAGGTCACCATTTCGTCCACAAGCCCCATGCGCAGCGCTTGCCGGGGATAGACCGTCTTGCCCGTCGTGATCATGGCCAGTGCGGCAGGCAAGCCGACTAGCCGGGGAAGACGCTGCGTGCCGCCGAATCCGGGAAGAATGCCGAGCTTGACTTCCGGTAAGGCGAAGCAGGTTCTTGCATGGGTGGAGGCCAGGCGCGCGTGACAGGCCAATGCCAGCTCGAGGCCGCCGCCCAGACAGGAGCCTTCCACTGCGGCGACAAAGGGTTTGGACGATCGCCCCATCGCGTCAAAGAGGTGATGGACGGTGACGACGAGTTCGTCCATCTCCCGGAAGGCCTGTCGCTCTTGCGCGTCGTGCATCTGATCGAGATCCGCTCCGGCGCAGAACGTGCCTTCCTTGAGACTCAGTAGCACGGTTCCTTTAATCGTGGTGGCCTGTTCGACGAACCGCACGATGTCCCGCCATTCGGACACGCTGTCTCCATTGAGTACGTTGACCGATTTGCCTGAGAAGTCGAATCCCGCCAATAAGATCCCGTCGACAACGGCGGTCTTGAAATGTTTCAACTCACCGATGGAGGGGAGCAAGATGGCGTCGCCGTTCGACATGGCTATGTCCTCTCCACGATCATGGCCACGCCTTGTCCACCTCCGATGCAGGCGCTGATGAGCGCCCGTTCCGCATTCCGGCGTTTGAGCTCAAACAAGGACGTGACAGCCAAGCGGAGCCCGGAGACGCCGACCGGATGGCCAAGCGCGATGGCGCCGCCGTTCGGGTTCAGATTGTCGGGCGGGAGTTCACCGAGACGGTCGGCCAATCCGTATCGGCCGAATTTACGCTCCATGAGCGACGAGGAATCGAGAACGCGGCTGATTCCCAACACAACGGAGGCAAAGGCTTCGTTGATTTCGAATAGCGAGAAATCCTTGAGCGTCAGGCCTGTCTTCGCCAAGAGCTTGGCGATCGCGCCGACGGGGGCCAGGCCCATGCAGGAAGGTTCATAGCCGAAATCCGCGTACTCTTTCAGGTGCCCAAGAATCGGCAAGCCGAGAGACTTGGCTTTTCCCTCCTCCATGAGCAGGACGGCGGCGGCCGCGTCCGTAATCTGGGAGGCGTTGGCCGGCGTCACCGATCCATGCCGCTTGTCAAATACGGGCTTCATCGCACGAAACGTCTCTTGGTCGGCGTCTGTGCGAATGCCGTTGTCCTGCTCTACATACGCATTTCGCTCAGGCACGTACATCGGTACCACTTCTTCCGAAAAGAAGCCCTTGTGCCATGCCGCTGCCGCTCGTTGATGCGAGCGGACCGCATAGTCATCCTGATCCTGTCGGGTGATGCCGAGAAACGGGTCCTTCGCGATATTTTCCGCCGTCAGACCCATAATCAGATCGCACATCGGATCCGTGAGTCCCGTGATCAGGCCGATTCGTGGGGGATAGCGTTTAAGATTCAGCAGTTTCGGAAGCAGAGCCGCGGCGCCGGCGGTCCGTTCGCGAAAGGTCCTGGCTTTTCCGTATTGAAGAATGAGGTCGGCTAGCGTGTGGTCGTAGACGACCGGGATTCGGCTCATCGCCTCCATGCCGAGTACGAGAACGGTGTCGACGTCGCCGCTCCGGATGCGCAAGCTTGCGTAGTACAGCGCGGTCACACCGGAGCCGCAGTTTTTCCCGGCTACCGTATCGGCGGGAATCGTCACGGGCAGGCCGCCGGTGACGGCGGCAACTCTCGTCGGATTGACGGCGTGCATGGGCGTCGCGACGTTGCTGCCTAACACGCAATCGATCGTATCAATGGGGAGGTTCCAGCGATGGCAGCGCTGGATCATTTCACGGACGACCCAAGAACCCAGGACGTCCGCGTCGGTCTCGCGGAAGTACGTTCCTTCCTTGCAGAGGGGAGTGCGAAACCCGTCGATGACAACGACATTGCGCATTCCGTTGTCCGTCACGGTGTTCGGAAGGTTGGTTGATGCGTGTCGGCCATACGGACCCTCCGTCACGCCTTCTTCGTCTGACGATCATCATACCACTGATCCTGTGTCCTAATCTCTGTTTTGAACGTAGCGGGAGGGGATTCCGAGGAACGGCAGGCAACGTGAATCTTGGGAAGCAAGGGCAGTGGTGGTAAAGTGGTATAGCAAGATCGAACCCCACATGTCACACATAGGTGATGCGTATGGCCACATCCCAGCTGTTTCAAGGAGCTGAGGCGGTTGCCGAAATTGCTCGGGACAAGGCTTCCTATACCGGCTTTCTTGCGGGATTGTTCGAAGCCGATGTCCGATGGGATCTTCTGACCTCAATCGATATCCCGCAAACGAGTCAGCCCGCCCTGGAATTTTTTGAACGATTCAAGGCCGCCCTCGTGTCCCTGGACTCGGAACAAGTGGATCGGGAGGAAGAGTTGCCCGAGCCGGTTTTGAAAGCCCTGGCCGATCTTGGGGCGTTCGGCATCAAAATCCCCAAGCGGTTCGGAGGGCAGGAGTTTACTCAATATGAATATCAGCGGCTGGCGATTCTGTGCGGCAGTGTCGATGCCTCGCTTACCGTGTTGTTATCAGCGGCCCAATCGATCGGCGTTCCTGAACCATTGCGTCTTTTCGGTACGGAAGAGCAGAAGGCTAAGTATTTGCCCAGGCTGGCGCGAGGAGAAATTTCAGGGTTTGCGCTGACGGAACGTCATGTGGGCTGTGACATCTCCAAAGTGGAAACCTATGCCGTCCGCGTCATGGAGAACGGACAAACCATCGGGTATCGCCTGACGGGACACAAATTCTTCATCACCAATTCCGCCAAACGGGACGGAGAGTTTTTGTCCTCGATGCTTGTCGTCATCGCGCGGATCGTCGATCGGCCGGAAGAAGTCCATGATCCGCAGGCACAGAAGCGATACGGGGCATTCATCGTCGAAACCGCCTGGCCGGGCTGTTCGGTCGTCCGGTTGCGTTTTGAGGGTGTGCGGGGAATTTACAACGGGGCGCCGTCATTCGATCAAGTCCACATCCCCTGCGAAAACCTTCTGGGCGGCGAAGAGGACGGGCTGAGAATTGCGCTTGCCACATTGACCGTCGGCCGGTTGACACTGCCTGCCGCCTGTCTGGGTGGACTCAAGCAGTGCCTGGCCGTCATGCGGTGGTGGGCGAAGACCCGTGTCCAGTGGAACAAACCGATCGGCGAACACAATCTGATCGGAGAAAAACTCTGCCGGGCCGCGGCTTCCACATTGGCGCTTGAAGCCGTGATGGCGTTCTGCGGAGCTTGGGCGAACAAGAAAGGCGATCTTCGCCTGGAGTCGGCGGCGTCCAAAATCCTCGGGAGCGAGTGGTATTGGCAGACGGTCAATGATCTGTTTCAAGTGCGTGGTGGGCGAGGGTTCATGACCGCCGAATCGCAGCGCAGGAGCGGCGAAGTCGATATTCCAGTCATGCGCATGATGCGGGATGCCCGCATCAATTTGGTCTGGGAAGGAACGAGCGAAATTCTGCGCATCTGGATGGCGCGCGAGGGCCTGGCGCCGTATATCGAGCAGGCGCTCGCGTTGCTTCGGGGAACGTTGGCGCAACGGTCGGCGGCGCCGCTGTATTACGCGCGCATGGTGGTGCGATCCTGCCTTCCCTGTTCGAGTCCGGCGCGCACCGCCGGGTTGTTCGGGGGAGACTATCGGCGGTGGGTCCGGTTTGTCGAGTCCGCTTCCCGGCGCCTGACCCGTTCGATTCTCGGCACGACGATCCGCCACCGGCAGAGTTTGCATCACAAACAACTCTTGCTTCAGGATCTGGTGGACGACAGCCTCGCCCTATTTCCGATGGCCGCAACCATTTGGTATGTCTCTCAGCCGGACATGCGGAGCAAGCCCGGTATCCATGTGCTGGCCGATTATTTCTGTCAGGAGATGGCGGATCGTCTGAATCCTGAAGCAAAAAGAATCAGCCGCCATAAGAAGGACGCCGATGTCTATCGTTTGTCGAAGGCGGTCATGAACGGTGAATATGCTTGGCTTGAAGAAGGCATCGTGCCGCTGCTTGGTAAAGAGACGGATCGGCGTGTCGCGTGAGCAAGGCGGTTTGAGGGACGGCTGAACGTTATGATGAGAAAGCAACAAGCGGTAATCGTCGGCGCCACCCGCACCCCGCTGGGAAGCTTCAATGGAGCGTTCAATTCTGTGCCGGCGACCAGGCTGTTAAGAATTCCCGGCCGTGCTGGATGCCGTCATCACTTCGCGATCGTGGGACGTACCTTGTGGATCCGGGTTGAAGGCCGCCGGCAACACCTCTTCAATCCGTTCTGCAAGGATGAACGTCAGCTCATCTCGTACTTCTTGTGGAACCTCCTTGAGGTCCTTCTCGTTGGCTTTTGGGAGGACGATCCTCTTGATTCCGGCGCGATGTGCCGCCAGCA
>JAHBWQ010000115.1 GCA_019636915.1 Nitrospira sp.
CCTCGCCTCCACCACCAGCGTTGATGACGCTGGTTCCGGTCAAAAGTCGGCCAAATGTCCAGGTTGCCGTGAAGCGGTAGCCGGGCCTGTGGTCCCCGATAATCCTGCCACGATCCAGCAACCGCCGGTGATTCAGGCGACGTTCAAAGATGCCAAGGGGTAAGCCACCACGTTTGAGACCGATGCGCTCGGGCGGGTGACGAAGCAGATCGATCCCCTGAATCGGACTACGCTGATTGAGCGGGATCCACAGGGGAACCCCACGAAGATCACGCGCCCCAGCGGTGCCATCGCGACGATGATCTACGACGCGAAGGGCAATCTGCTGACCAGCACCCAGCAGGCGATCGCCGCCACGACGACGTTTGTCTATGAGCCGACGTTCAATCAGGTGACGCGGATCACCGATCCCAAGGGGAATCAGACGAACATCACGTACCTCTGACAATGTCACCCTGGTTGCGCACGATGTTCGCCACCTGTCTCCGACTCAGCGCCGGAAGACGTGGCTTATGCTGAACGACGCACCCGGGTCAGCCGCCTGTGCTTGGGATGCTCTAATTCGATTCGGACCGGACGCCCAAGCGCCGCGGCTATGTTCACCAGTGCATCTAATGAAAAGCGTGAGATCCGTCCGCGGAGAAGATCATTGATGCGCGGCTGTGTGACCCCACATTTGGCACCCGCTTCCATCTGAGTCCATCCGTTCTCCTCAATGACTGCGGTGATCTGCCGCATGAGTCCAGCTCTTGCCCGCAAGCTCGCGGCTTGTTCGGGTGTATCGGCCAAGGCATCCCACACACTCTTGAAGCTGTGGATCGTCTTAGTCATGTCTTCCTCTCCTGAGTTCCGCGTACCGCGTTCTCGCCAGCTCGATGTCGCGCTCGCTCGTGGCCCGGGCTTTCTTCTGAAACGCATGCAACACGTAAACGGCTTCAGTGAAGCGAGCTATATAGACTACGCGATACGTACCGGAGTCATCCCACACTCGGAGTTCCTCAACTCCTTTTCCAACCGACGACATCGATTTGAAATCGGTTGGCTGCTTGCCGTGCTGGACTTGCTCCAGTTGGTACCCCGCATCATGCCGCGCATCTTCCGGAAACTGTCGGGGACACTCCAGCGTGTTTCCGAGGAAGCGCAGCGGTTTCACGGCTCAATTATACCAATCTGGATATACGACGACAAGCCCAAGAAGGCACGATCAAGCGGGAGGCTCAAGGACACCGAGTTCGGTGTCATGCGGCAAGCACTGTCCCTTGGATTGTAAAGGTGAGAGAGGTGCCAATAGAGGCTATCGACGATGGGTTGAGCGCCTCGCCTCCACCAAACCTCGCTAGCGTGTACCGCCTGCTTTTTATCGCTTTATCGTGATGGACGTGGGCGGATAAGCACCTCCAGAGTCTTTTCTCAAAATACCGCACTTCATGCGTACCGGCGGCTTATTCCCTGATTGACGCTGCCGGAAAGAGTCTTCAACCCACCGGTGTTCCCACTCGCTCGGCCTGGAGCCATACGATGGCTCTGGGCGACGGGATAGATCCCTCCAGTGTCTTACCCTATATCGTATGTCCTTCGTACCGACGGCTCGCTCGCCTCTACAGCACATCACTCCATGGAGGGCTGATGGCGAAGGCGGCATTGATCAGGCCGACGTGGGAGTAGGCTTGCGGAAAGTTCCCGAGTTGGAGCCGGGTTTCCGGTACGAAGTGCTCGGCGAAGAGGCCGACCGCGTTGGCGCCGGTGAGGCACTGATTCATGATCTGCTTGGCTTCCGGCAAGCGGCCGAGTTTCGCCAAGGCTTGAACGACCCAGAATGAGCAAATCACAAAGCTCGCTTGGGGCTTGCCAAAGTCATCCTGCCGCAGGTACCGGTAGAAAAACCCAGTCTCTTTCTCGTTCTGTCTGAGGGCAAGGGCGTGCTTGATCTGAGAGACTGTCGTGTCGCAGACCTCTCGATCCGGAAACCCGACAATCGCCAGTTGTGCCAAGGAGGCATCGTAGCTGTCATCGTTTGGGCCATTCCGTAACGCCTTGTCCTTCATCGCGCGAAGAAGGGCATTGGCTGCTCGGGTACGTGCTGCATCGAGATCGATCGGCAAGTCGCGGAGAAAGCCAGATCGCTGGATGCGGTAGGCACGATCGAGGCCAGCCCAGCACATGAGATTTGTGAAGGAATGTTCCCGCCAGCCGTTCCGAATTTCCCAGAGCCCGGCATCCGGTTGGGAGATGCTTCGTTCGCACAGTCGGATCAAGTTCGCCACCAGCGCTTCATGATCCTTCGTTCGAAGGTCATAAAAGCGCTTGTCGAAAAAGATCGGTGCCAGAGTGAGAAGCATTTCACCGTAGACGTCGTTTTGCACATGCTCAGCCGCCTGATTGTGGCTGCGTACCGGTCCGCTTCCCAGAAAGCCTCGCCAGTTGGAATGTTCGGTTTCCGGGAGCGGGAGGTCTTGGCTGAGCGTGTAGACCGGCGCCAGCCGATCATGTGATTGTTCACGGGCATAACAGACGTTCAGCAAAAACTTCAGGAACCCTTCCATTTCCTCAAAATGCCCCAAGTTATAGAAGGCCGAGAGTGAAAAATGCGCGTCGCGCAGCCAGCAGTACCGATAGTCCCAGTTCCGCGGGCCGCCTGGTTCTTCAGGGAGGCTGGTGGTCAAGGCCGCAAGGATGGCTCCCGTGTCTTCATAGCAGTGGAGTTTAAGTGCGAGGGCCGAGCGGATGACTTCCTCCTGATAGAGGACTGGGATCGAACAATGTTTTACCCAGATCCGCCAATATTTCGTGGTCTGGTCCAGAAATTCGTGGCTGACCTTGACGAGATCGTCTTCAATCCCGATTCCCCAGGTCAATGCAAAGTACATTTTTGAGGTCAGCGTCACCGGCGTTTCCTCACACAGGTAGGTGAGGGGCATGTCGGTCAAGAGCCGCAAGTACTCACCGCGCATTTCGTATCGGAGGTGGCTATTGCCACGAACGAATCGCACCGGTGTCTTGTCCCAGCCGGAAACCGGCTTGCAACAGACGCGAACGGAGGGGGTGCCGCTGAGCGGCTCAACGATTCGGAAGAGGGCGGTCGGCCGATAGACACGGCCGTATTGGAGAAAACGAGGACAAAAGTCGGTGATTTGGTACGCGTCCCCGTTCGGGAGGGAGACGGTCGTGACCAAGATATTGGTGTTGGGGAGGTAATGCTGCTTGGAGGTTGTTTCCGATAGTGGGACGGATGGATCGATCGAAAAATGTCCCCCGTCTTGGTCCAGGATCTTCCCAAAAACAGGGGGACTATCCGGTCTTGGAAGACAGAGCCAGTCGATCGATCCATGAGTGCCGATGAGCGCGGAAATCTGGCAGTTTCCGACGAGTCCGAACTGGTACATAGCAGGACCATATTTGATTTCTGTATGAAAGTAAACTAACTTGTTTCCATGAGGCTCTTCGCGCTTTCACTAAGGTTCGTCCTCCCCTTGGTGATCGTGTTGGCTGTGATTGCCTATGGGGTGGTCCCGGTCGTCGACTCGCTCGAACTCAAATGGTTTATCCGCGACCTCGATATGCGGTCCAAGCTGATGGTCAGCACGATGGGGGGGCCGCTGGCGGATCTGCTGGTCTCCAACTCAAGGGGCAAGATCTCCGCCTATTTTACCCGGATCATTCAGGATGAACGGCTCTTTGCCATGGGATTTTGTGATCCCGAGAATCGCCTGCTTTATGAGACCCAGGCCTTTCCGCAGGATGTGACCTGTCAGGAGACGCTGAGTCTCGCCTCAAATTCTTCCGCCGTGCGGTCGTTCAGCAGCGGGCCGATGCATATTATGTCGGCCTCCATCGAATCCAACGGGCGCCGGCTGGGACGGCTTCTCTTGCTCCACGATATGAGGTTCATCCAACAGCGGAGCAGTGATACGAAGCGCTACGTCTTCTATTTGTTTGCGGCGTTGACGGCGATCATTTCGCTGGTGACGTTACTCATCGCACACTTCAGCTGGAAAGAATGGGTGGCCGGGGTGCGAGCGATGGTCAAGGGGGAACGACTTTTGACTCCGCTGACGCAGGAGCAGCACGCTCCGGAACTTCAGCCGCTGGCGAAGGACTTGCGCTCGTTGGTGGAAGCGCTCGAAACGGATCGCCGCATGCGGGATGAAAGCCAGATTTCATGGACCCCGGCCAGCCTCAAGTCGATTCTCCATGAGCAATTTTCCGGCGATCAGGTGCTGATCGTGTCCAATCGGCAACCCTACGCCCACTATTGGCAAGGGCAAAGCATTGCGGTGCAGGTGCCGGCAAGCGGTCTGGTGTCGGCGCTCGAGCCGGTGATGCGTGCCTGTTCCGGCATCTGGGTTGCGCATGGGAACGGATCCGCAGACCGGGACGTTGTGGATGAGCGACACCATGTCAGTGTGCCGCCGTCGAATCCCTCGTATCAGATTCGTCGCGTGTGGCTCACCGCAGAGGAAGAAGCCGGGTATTACTATGGATTTTCCAATGAGGGATTGTGGCCGCTCTGCCACATCGCTCATGTCCGGCCGACCTTCCGGTCATCGGATTGGAAACATTACGTGGCCGTCAATGAACGGTTTGCCCAGGCCGTGTATGAAGAAGCGACGACCGATAATCCGGTCGTGCTCGTTCAGGACTACCATTTTGCTCTTCTGCCGAAGCTTATCCGAGACCGTTTGCCCACCGCTACGATCATCATGTTTTGGCACATCCCTTGGCCGAATGCGGAGAGCTTCGGGATTTGTCCTTGGCGTGAGGAGATTCTCGAGGGGCTCCTGGGGAGCAGCATTCTCGGGTTTCATACCAGGGTGCATTGCAATAATTTCATCGATAGTGTCGATCGCTCCCTTGAGGCACGGATCGATCGAAACAGTTCCACGGTGTCCTACGGGGGGAAAATGACGGCGGTCAACCCCTACCCGATCTCCATCGAGTGGCCGTTGCAATGGATCCGCAACCAGCAACCGATCCAAGAGTGCCGGGCCAGGCTGCGGGAGGTGTATGGGATGCCGGAGGATCGCCTCATCGGTCTGGGGGTCGAGCGGTTGGATTACACGAAGGGCATCCTTGAGCGGTTCATGGCGGTGGAACGTCTGTTGGAACTTCAACCAGAATGGATCGGGAAGTTTACCTTTCTTCAGATTGCTGCGCCGAGCCGCTCCGTCATCGAACAGTACCACCATTTTACCAGTCAGGTCTCCGCGCTGGCTGAGCAGATCAATAAACGCTTTGGGCATGCCGGCTATGAGCCGATCTGTCTCCGCATTCAGCATCATGAGCCTGCCGAGGTCTGTGCATGTTACCGTGGAGTGGATCTGTGTGTCGTGAGCAGTCTCCATGACGGCATGAATCTTGTTGCCAAAGAGTTCGTCGGTGCTCGGGACGATGAGCAGGGGGTGTTGATTCTCAGCCAATTTACGGGGGCTGCTCGGGAACTGACCGAGGCACTGGTGATCAACCCCTACGACATCGATCAGTTTGCCGCAGCGCTCCATCTGGGCCTGACGATGCCGAAGGTGGAGCAACGGGCCAGGATGCAGAGTATGCGTGGATTGATCCAAGAGTTCAATGTGTATCGGTGGGCGGGCCGGATGCTCATTGATGCCGCTCGCATGAGGCAAAAAGAACGAGTCATGAAGCAGGCGAGACGACCGAGTTTGCTGAGCTGAGGGAAAGGTATCACGGGCATCATGGATTATCTCTTGACGGAAGCAGGAAAACTGGAATTGGAGAAACTCATAAAGGGGAGGTCGCTGTACGCATTTGATTTTGACGGAACCTTGGCGAAGATCGTTCGAGAACATCATGCGGCCAGACTGTCACGCCCCATTCGCTTCTGGCTTAAAAAACTTGCGCAAGGAGCTCCCACGGCGATTATCTCAGGACGCTCGGTCGAAGATCTGCAATCGCGGGTTGGCACGGTCGTCCCTCACTTGATCGGCAACCACGGTTCAGAAGGCCCTCATACGCGCCAAGAAGATCGCCAGCTGGTCCGAGAGACCTGTCGAGCATGGTTGCAGTTCATCACCGAGCGGTTTCATGATGAGCTGAGTGAATGTGGGGTATCCATTGAAGATAAGTCCTATTCGCTCTCCTTTCATTATCGAACCGTCGATCAGCGAGATGCGGCACGGCTGCTGATCTTTCGAGTGATCGGCGAGTTGTCTCCTCCACCGCGCATTGTCCTGGGGAAATCCGTCGTCAATGTGATGCCGCCGACGGCCTCGCACAAGGGGACGGCATTGTTGGAGTACATGCGCCGGCTCGACTGTCCCACGGCGCTTTATGTGGGGGATGACGAAACGGATGAGGATGTCTTTTCGTTGCGGGACCATCGCATCCTGACTGTCAGGGTCGGTAAGAAGAAGGGTTCATCAGCCCGCTATTTTCTGAAAAGACAGGCAGAAATTACCGCCGTACTGCAGTTCCTGGTCGAGGGCGGTGATCGCGGTCTCCAGACCTGGAGTGGGTGCCATGAACAGGGAGTTTCCAGACCCACCCCCCCATCCTAACGAATAGCGCTGGATGTTGAAAGAGTTCTATGGCGTCGTTCTCGTGTCGGTTCTAAGCGTGTGAGGGGTATCTCGTGAAGCGCCATTCGTTTGTGAGATATAAGGCGCGAACAACGAGGGAAGAACGATCGGTTTACTCCGCCAATTGCGAGCGCTCTCGTCCGAGAAGCAGATCATACGGGGCGAAGTCGTCGCTCAATACTACGCCTTGAGGCCAGGGGTCGGTTCGTCGCGTATTCAATAACGCGATCGTTTCCATCGGCAATCGGTGATTCATCGCCGCGTCGGTAATCTTCAAAAGAATTTGGTCTGCCGAGGCCTGTTCAATGAACCGGCCCCCAAAGAACACCAAGTTTTTCGCCGGAGACATGCCGGTTTTCCACGGCCCTTCCACGGCGAAACTTTCCAGAGCCGGAAAAGCCTGCTTCATCGTCTGCACGACCGCCGATGCGCGGGCCAGATCCCCTTCTTTCCCGGAAGAGGCCAGGTTGACCGCAACAATGCCGTCCGGATTCAGGTGTGCGCGTACCAGTGCATAGAATTCCACAGTGGTCAGGTGAAACGGGATCATGTCGCGTGCAAACGCGTCGATCCAGATGAGGTCGTATGCCTGATCCGTCGCGTTGAGAAAGGCTCGACCGTCCTTCACATAGACATGATGACTGGCCGGAGGGCGATACGCAAAATACTCTTCCGCCATGCGGACCACCACCGGGTCGAACTCCACGATATCCAGCTCCAATGTGGGCCATCGTCGCGCCAACCATTTCGCTATTGAACCACCACCGTGACCGATAATAAGGCCACGCTTTGGCTCGGACACTAATGCCAGCGACGAGACCATCATTTGGCTGTATGGGAGAAAAAGCGAATCCGGTTCGACTTTCCACATGGTGGCATGGAATGTCCGGTCCAAGACGAGGTACCGGAACAAATTATCTTCACGAATGCGGACCTGCTGATACGGACTTTCCTCTTGATGGATGGGGGCCCTGAGTCGTTGGATAGGGTGGAGTGCCAATGTTCCCAGCAGCGCAATGCATCCGACCACAATCAGCGAGACGATGGGGCGAGAGGGTATGCCTTGCATCAGCCACAGGAGCCCAAGTCCAACCTGAATGCCGCCCAACCAGGCAAGGAGAGACTGGCTTCCGAGCCAGGATAAAAGAAAGAAGGCGGTTCCCCAGGTGCCGATCAGACTGCCCACGGTGGAGAGGGCGATCATGCGGCCCGTCTGCCGACCGAGGTGGTCCATATCGGCTACAGCCAACCGTAACATGGCCGGTAAGACCCCGCTCAGGCCGAATGCGGGTGGAGCCAGGAGGACGGTTGCGGCGAGACATGGGCCCCAACGGGGATCCTGTACGAGCTTCTCGATCTCAAACAGAACCGGCTGGTTCATCCATGCGACGAGAAACGTCCATCCGCCTGAAAACAGCAATAAGGCCGCCAGGACTCGTCCGCTGGTATACCGATCGGAGATCCATCCGCCGAACGCATATCCGCTGCTCATCGCGGCGAGAATCACGCCGATCAAGGCGCCCCATACGAACAACGAACTGCCGAACACAGGGGCCAAGAGCCGGCTTCCCAAAATTTCCAAGGCCATCACGACCGCTCCGGTCACAAGAGCGGTGCCGAGCAAGAACCAACGTGGAATGCGAGGTGGGTGAAGCGTCATCGAGTGGATGGGAGTCTGAAAACCCTTCTCCTGAATTGAGTGGGAAGCGGCGTCGGATTGTACTCAACGCATTTCGTGAGAGTCAACGAAGACGGATCTGAGTTCGCCTCCAGATCAACCCTAGAATTCATTGCCCCAAGCTGGGCAGGTTGTTATACTTCTGGACGAATTCTTAAGGTGAAGGAGGATTGGGTATGCATATCAGTGTGATCGGAACCGGCTACGTCGGACTGGTGACAGGCGCCTGTTTTGCTGAATTTGGCGTGAATGTCACCTGCATGGATAACGACAGCCGAAGAATTGAAAAGCTCAACAAGGGAGAAATCCCGTTTTTTGAGCCTGGCGTGGCGGAACTTGTGGCGAAGGGGACCAAGGAAGGTCGGTTAGGTTTCACGACGGACATTGCTCAGGCTGTGGATAAGGCGCTGGCGATTTTCATCGCCGTGGGTACTCCACCAAGTCCGGATGGCAGCGCTGACCTGTCGTTTGTCAAAGAAGTAGGGAGAGGCATTGCTCTCCACATGAATAGTTATAAAGTGATTGTCACCAAGTCAACGGTGCCGGTCGGGACCGGCGAAGCGATTCGCGAAGTCGTGAAAAAAACGCAGAAATCGCCGATCCGGTTCGACATAGTCTCGAATCCGGAATTTCTTCGGGAGGGATCGGCCATTGAGGATTTCATGCGGCCGAATCGTGTGGTCATCGGTGCAGATAGCGATCAAGCGGTCGCCATTATGAAGGATCTCTATCGTCCGCTCTACCTGATTGAAACCCCGATCGTCGTGACTGATGTGCCGACGGCGGAGTTGATCAAGTATGCGTCCAATGCGTTCCTGGCGACGAAGATTTCGTTCATCAACGAGATCGCCAATCTGTGCGAGCGGGTTGGTGCCAACGTTCAATTGGTGGCGAAGGGCATGGGATTGGATCATCGAATCGGGTCCAAGTTTCTCCATGCGGGTCCCGGCTTTGGAGGATCGTGCTTCCCGAAAGACTTGGCGGCGCTCATTCAAACCGGTGAACGCAACGGCTATCCCATGCAGATTGCCTCTGCTGCTTCGCATGTCAACGATATCCAACGTGGGCGGATGGTCGAAAAGATTCGTGATGCCGTCGGCGGATTGAAAGGGAAAACGTTGGCGTTTCTCGGCCTGTCGTTCAAACCCAACACGAACGATCTCCGGGAAGCCCCGGCCTTGGCGATCGGGCGGGAGCTTGTGGCGGAAGGTGCGACTATTCGCGCGTATGATCCCGAGGCACTGGCGGAAGCTTGTCAGATGATGCCGGAACTCAAACCCTGCCATGATGCGTACCATGCAGCGGAAGGGACAGATGCGTTGGTGATCATGACCGAATGGAATGTCTTCAGAAATCTTGACTTTGAGAAGCTGAAGTCCGTCATGCGCACGCCGCTCTTGATCGACCTCCGGAACGTCTATGATCCTGAACGAGTCACTTCAGCGGGATTCAAGCATGTGTCGGTGGGGCGAGGGGCCTACAGTCCGAAGGGGTAAGGGCTGAACAGATTCGAGTGCTGCGTTCTTCGATCAACTCGGAGCAGTCCTTTTGACTGGCCTGCTCTGAGTTTGCCGAAGAGTTCAGAGCGAACGGATAGTGCAAACTGTTGAGGTGTAACGTTTGCAGTCGGCAAAAAGCGGCTCCGGTCTCCTTTTAGCATGACTCTGTCGGGACGTTGCCGACAGGGTTTCTACATCTGGCTAGGTCAGCCGTGGCAACTCGGCTTTGGGAGCTGCCTCCTTCGTTTTCGGTTTATAGCCCATTCGGTCCAGCACTTTCATAATGCGGGTCTTCAGCCGATCGTCGGCATCGGCTAACGCGGTGGCCAGCGGTTCCACTGCGGGCTTGCCGATTTTCCTCAAAATCTCGGTTGCCGACTGGCGAATTTCATCTTCTTCCGACACGAGGAGGGGAATCAGCGGGGAGACCGATGGGCCACCGAGCTTGATGAGGGAATCATACGCTCGCTGGCGGACATCACCGACCTCGTCGGTCAGTGCTGCGACGAGCGGCTCCACCGCACGAGGATCTTTCAGCTCACCCAACACCTCCGCGGCGTATTTCCGGTTCAGCCAGTGTGAATCTTTCAGGTCGAGCAACATAGCATCGGCTCGTGCGGTATTCGGATCTTTCGGGCGAATCTTAAAGCTCTTAGCGACCCGCTTGCCGCCCTCCTCCACGACGCGAATGGTGGCGCCGTCTCCGGCCTTGATTTTCTTAAGATCCTCCAGCGCTTCTTCTGCCACATCCAACAGGACCGTCTTACCGTCGTAGGCCAGGAGCTCGACCTCGAGCTGTCGGCTTTCCGGATTGACTGCGACGACGCGCTCAGTCACTAAGTTGAACCCGTCTTTTTTCTCTCCGCCCTTCGGGGCAATCTGAATCAACTTGGGGGCTTCATCTGCCATGGGAATCTATCCTCTAGAGTATGGAGTAAAAGGGTTTACGGTTCCGGCTTCCAACCGAGGCTGGACAATACCGCCTCAACGGTTTCTTGGACCATGGTGTTTTCGTCTTCACGTAACGGCAACAGGGGTTGAATGGCTTCTGTGGCGCCGAGCCGAGCAAGCGACTCGGCGGCATTTCGCCGGACAAGCCAATCTTCGTCGCGGAGCGACGCAATCAAGGGCTCGATGCCTCGGCGATCGCCGATCTTGCCCAGTGCTTCCGCTGCGTGGCGGCGCACCATCCAATTGGACCCGAGCAGTCCGTCGATCAGGGCTTCGACTGCCCGCACGTCGCCGACCTTCTTCAGCACTCGGGCTGCATCCTCCCGGAGGGTACTGTCCATGAGGGCATCGATCAATCCGGGGACCGCCTGTGAATCGCCGATCCGCTCGAGCGCCCACACTGCCGCCGTCCGCACCGCCCCGTCACGGTCCTTGATCGCCTTGACCAGCGGTTCCACCGCGCGTCGGTCTCGCAACTTTCCGAGTGCCGATGCCGCCTGTTCCCGGATTGCCCAGGACTCGTCCTGGAGAGCTTCGATCATCGGTTCGACGACCGACGGGCCCATTCGCACGACCGCGCTGGTCGCGGCCTCCCGAATGACCACATCCTCATCGGCCATCAACTCAATCAGCCGAGGCAATGCGTCTTGGCCGGTCTGGCCGAGGCTTGCGATCGCGTGATCGCGTAGGGCTTCGTTTTCGTCGTAGAGCGCGTGAATCAGTTGTTCGATGCGATCAGATGTTGGGTGCTCAGTCATGCTCGCTATCCTCTTCTCGAGTCTGGTTTTCCATGGCCATGATGGCCTCAAGCTTATCGGCGATCAACCCGGCATTATAGGCCACCAGGCCGTCGCGATCCGTCCTGAGTCGGTCGAAACTGTCTTTGTGCGGCCGCAAAACTCCCACGTCTTTGATCTTGGCCAAGGCTTCCATCGCATAGACCCGAAGTGGTCGAATGGGAATGGCCTCGAGATAGAGGTGAGTCGGACGGGAGTCCCCGATCAACCCAAGGGCTTTAATCGCCAGTTCCTTCACGCCGGTATCTTTATCCTGTTCGAGTCGCTTCATCAGTGGAAGCACGGCCCGGACATCGCCGATTTTCCCCAGGAGATCGGCTGCCGCTTCGCGCACGAGCCAATCATCGTCTTCGAGATATTCGAGGAGAATTTCCACACTCGGCCGCCCGATCCCCAGAAGGTCGATGACGGTCGCCATCCGCGCCTCTTCTCGTTCGCTGGCCCCTTCGACGTCGCGCAACGCGTTGAATGTCGCATCGATACGTTCTCGAATGGCACTCAATTTCTTCAAGGTGCCCACGGCGATTTCTCGAACAGCCGGTTGTCCCATCGCATCAATGAACGCGTCAATGGAACGCGGATCTAGAAGTTGATCCAACATCAGTGCCGCTGCAATCTGTGCCTCAGAATGGGGGTGCTTGAGCAGGTCGCACAGGGGCAGCACGGCGGTCGGAATGGCGCCGATCAGGTGCGTTAACACCTGCCTGGTCGGGCCTTCTGGTGTGTGAGGTAACAAGGCAACCAATGCCCGTGCAGTGTCCACATCGAGCACCCCTGCCATCTGTTCAAGCGCAGCCGCTGCAGCGTTGCGGACGCCATCCTCGTCGCATTCGAGCAGTGCGACCAGGGCGACTCCAGCCCGTGGATCCTTGATGCGCGCCAACATCGCCGCCGCTTCCTTCTTCAGCTCAGTCGGGCCGGTCCGCAGGGCGTCCATGAGCGCCTGGACTGATCGCGGTCCGCCGGCCACACAGGCGGCTGTCGCCCGCATGCGGCGCCAGTCTTCTTCATGAATGAGTTCCGAGACCAGGGTCTCGATGGTTTCTTTCGACATGGTGTTCAGAGGTGGCTGATGGAGACTTGGCGGGGTCTCCATCCCACGAGCGTCAAGGTCTCTCGAACATGGAATCTGATGTTCTCATCCGGCGAATCGTTCAACAGGGGAATGAGAACGGGAACGACCTTCGATCCGAATTTGGCCAATGAGGCGGCCGCCTCTGCACGGGTATGGGTGGGGCTCAGGGCGGCGACGAGCGAAGGGATTGCTCTGTCGTCACCGATCAGGCCCAGCGCTCGTACGGCTGCGCCTTGCGTGATGAGTTCTTCATTCCACTGCTCTCCACAGCCGACCGCTGTTCTGGTTGCTTCCGGAGGGGTCCTGCCTCTGACGACATCGATCAGGACGGGTACGGCGCAGGGATTGCCGATACGCCCGAGTGCCTCGACCGCCACGGTCCGTAAACCCGGTTCACGCAGGGCCACGCATAAATGATCGACGGCTCCGGCATCACCGATGTCGCCCAACGCCCGCACGGCATCCTCGCGCACGGCTGAATCGTGATCGTTGAACAAAACCGAGAGCAGCGGTTCGACCGCGAGAGGGGATCGGGCCTTCCCCAGCGATTCCACTGCATGCAGGCGAACCAACCAGTCTTCGTGTGTCAATACCCGCACCAAATGTGGAACGGCTGCGTCCCCGATGCCTGCCAGGGCAGTGGCGGCTTCTTCACGAACTGCCTTGACCTTATCCTGCAGCAGTGGGATCAGGGCTTCCACGGTCTCTGTGCTCTTCACGCGGCCCAAGGCCTGAGCCGTGTGCATCCGGACGATCCAGTCGTTGCTCTTCAGTGCCGACAAGAGCGGAGTGAGCACGCGCTCATCCGCAATGGTTGCCAGGATCGCCGAGGCCGCCTCTTGAACTGCCAATTCGCCATCAATCAGGCAGGCTCCGAGCGCTTCAACGGCCGGGGCTCCAATCGTGCGCAGCGCCTCCACTGCCGCTTCTCGCACGGAGCGGTCCTCGTCTCGAAGCAAGGACACGAGAGGAGTCACTGCACGCGGATCTTTGAACCGACCAAGCAGACGTGCGGCCTCTTCGCGGATCGCCCAGTCCTCATCCCTGAGCGCGGTAATCTGTTCTCTAACGCTGTCGACCATGTTGCTTTCTGCCGGGATGTCGGCAAAGGCCGCCGGTTTCGTGCTTGTGTCGCTTTCACGCATGTGAATCGTATCTCAAGAAGCGTCGTTCGGGTGCGAGATGCCAACGACGAGATACGAGAGTGCGGCCTTGTGCGAAAGAATATGGCTCCCTCGGATTGAATCAGACGATGTCACCGGATGGTCCAAATCGTCCGGTCTGTCCCAATGGCCGATCGATGCGCAGGTTGTCGGCTTGACTGGAACTGATTTCTACCTCCTCATCGGGAGGGGTCCACCCAAGCGTTTCCAGGGTTTCGAGTGTAATTTGTTTGAGAGCATCTTTGGCCGTCAGGCGAACCGAGGCGTAGGACAGCACGCGTTCCTTCTCCGCCTCCACCTCCGACGCCTTGGGGTCGTACAGAAAGGCAATGAGGGGTTCGATTGCCGCATCCCCGATGACGGTCAGGGCCGCTGCGGCCTTCTCACGCAAGACCCCGTCTTTCAACAGCATGATCAGATCAGGAATCACGCGTGGGTCGCGAAACTGGCCCAGGGCGGTTGCCGCCGCTTCTTTGATGAAGGCATCCTCACTGACGATACATCCGGGTGTCGGCGAGCCTTCTTGCTTGATCCCTTTGCCCTTTAGGGCATCCAGTACGGCCGGGAGCGCGCGCGAGTCGCCGATCATGCCGAGTGAGGCGATGGCATGGCGCTTCACAGCCCCATCCTTCATGGCCTCGACCAGCGCATCGATCGCCCGTGGATCGCCGATCATGCCGAGCGCGATCGTGGCATCTTCACGAACGGCTCGATCCGGGTCTTTCAATGCTGCAATAAGCGCCTCAACCACT
>JAHBWQ010000116.1 GCA_019636915.1 Nitrospira sp.
AATGCGGCGTTGAAGTCTTGGTACAATTCCCGCGTCGGATCATAGGAGACATTCAACAGGGTAATCTCCTCCGCCTGTCCGATTAGTGGGTGGGCTGCGATGAGCAGCGCGCCTAGTGCAATAAATATCCTCCACGGCCTCTTCATAGTAGATGCCCTTCCTTCATATGTGATGTGACGGTCATGACACGCTTAAAACGCCAACTGCATCCGACTGAGGAACACACGCTCATCAGGACGGTCTAGCACGTTGGTTCCAGCTGCATTGATGGGAGCAACACCGTTTCCCGCCCCACCACTAAACTTTGTTTCTGAATAGTTCACGGCAAATCTGACATTTGGGTTCAAATACCAGTTCAACCCAATCGTCCACGAGTGTGCCGATTTCGCACTATCAGCGAGATTGGCATATCCTCCCGTGAAGGACGTCCCGGCTGGATTTTTAAATGTATCGGAATCGAGATGAATTTCACTGTATCGCCCCACAAGCTCCCAGGCACCCCAGCCACGGCCAAACTCAAAATTGTGCCTGGGTTTGACTCCTTGAAAAGAGTTGTCTTCTCCGGTGAGGACATAGGCCACCGTCACATGCCACGCTTGATGATGCAGCCTGCGCCCGCTGTTTGGAGTAAAGACCGTATTCGTTCCTGCTCCGCCCTCAGCCGGTGAGCCACCGGTCGTCAAACTGACGTCTTGAATCACGCGTGCATATTCACTGATGATTCCCAGCGGACCGACAAAATAATAGGCTTGAGGGGACACACGGATCCGTGCGCCGTCGGACACCGTCGCCCCGCTATATCGAAAGAAGGTGTTCTGACCGTCGGTCAGATAACCGGCCAGGCCATTTCGCGTCTGGTCCGCCGGAGAGGTATCCGTAAAATTCAGGTTTCGTTCGCCGTTCACACTCGTATAGGTAGCAGCCACCCCGATGCCAAGGCCGCGCAATACCGTCTCATGATTGACGAACGGGGTGACGAACATTCTCCCGGTAAACTCTTTGCGTCCGCTGAATTGCGGTCCTGTATTGATATTTCCACCATCACTCACACCGTTCATCAGCCCGAATGCGTAACCCAGGGTGTTGTTCAACACATCACCGTGGACGGCGATCCCCAAATCACGATTGGGCAGCAGCGTATTGGAGACGTAGCTCCGTTCGATCAACTTGATATCGCTCCCGCCCTGTAAACGTTCCAATGCGACGAAGCTTTTGAATTTCCCAACCTGTATCTTGAACGCCGGATCAAGGCGGGCATCAAGGTATCCGTCGAATAACGATACGGTGCCGTTGGCAAAATCAGGCATGATGCGGATGTCGTATTTCCCCCAGAAAGTGGCTTCGAATGTCGGACGCAGTCGGCGCAGGAGCCACGAATTATTGGAAGCATGGAAGCCGTCCGAATTGAGATCCCCGGCACGTTGGTCTGTCCGATTGCGGATATCGTTCACACCATCGAAAAAGAGCCGGTGATCGGCGTGCACAATACCGCGAAACCGAAAGCTAAAGTTCCCATCCGCAGACTCAACGGAAAGCCCTGAGCTACCGGTCTTCACGACCGGAACCGATTTTTTGGCAGCCTCCGCCGCTTCCCGTTCCACTTCACGTTTTCGCTTGAGAATACGCACTTCCTGATCCAACTCCTCAAATCGCTGTTCAAGCGACTTCTGCTGGGGTCCTGCCTCTTGCGCATGAGCCGGTTCCCACGGTCCGATGCTCATGCTCGCCAACACGATGACTCCACCGAATAACCACGAACTCCTCATTGAACAATCTCCTTATCATGAGAGGAATCTCCGGTGGTCCGGTCAATTCACCGATTGCCATCTTGAATGCTGCGACGTCGGCATCCCGCTGTCTGGGTGGCCGAGGCGTCGTGTGTTCTCCTAATTCTGTCGACAGCGTCGAATCACCACACTTAGGCCAAGCAGCTAGGAACGTTCGATTCGTATTTTCTCTTTCCGTTCGATTTGCACCACTCTGGAGTCGTGGACGGTAATTTCAACAGACCCAAATCGAATCCCTTTCAATGCGAATCGAATTGCCTGCTCAACTTCCTGATCCGCATACGGCCTTCTCGCCTCCTGGTCAATCTGAGACACAGTCATTACCCTCTCTTGAACAAACTCTCGAATCGATCCGCTAAATCACTACATTTCCGATCAAGATTAACTTTTACAAGTTATAATATAAGTTAATAAACATTATCAACAAATTACATTCTTGAATATTTATCAAATATAAATTCTAACTTATTCTAAAAATCCCGTTAAAACATAAACAATTTGATAAAGTATAGTTGACAT
This sequence comes from Nitrospira sp., assembly GCA_019636915.1. Taxonomy (GTDB): domain Bacteria; phylum Nitrospirota; class Nitrospiria; order Nitrospirales; family Nitrospiraceae; genus Nitrospira_D. The sequence goes on from JAHBWQ010000116.1 coordinate 2,307, forward strand.
ATGAAAAGTTATATTGCTACATACTGCAGCATGCGCACCCAAGATCAACGCACTCAAGACGCAGTTCAGTTCACGAACCGCCTCCGATCTGTTCGCATGAAACTGGGGCTTTCTCAGGGTGAACTTGCTACGCGAGCGGGCGTTACTCGACAAGCCGTCTCGGCTATTGAATCAAACCTCTACCTGCCCACGACGGCCGTTGCCCTGAAACTGGCGTCGGTCTTGGCGTGCCATGTCGAGGATCTGTTCAGTCTTGCTCCCACTGAGGACCGCATTGAGGGGACTCTGATTGGCCATCTCCCATATACCGAGACGAGTACTCAGCCGATCCGCGTGAAAGTCTCTACCGTTGGAAAGCGAACTGTCGTGCGGCCTGTCACCAATCTGGGCGAGCAACTGTCCTTCGCCGTCCCTGCCGACGGCTATGTCACCGCGGCAGACAGAACGCTGTCCGGCAACACGGTCCGCGTCACACTTTCACGCGATCGAGACGCGATCGCACAAGAAATATCCGTGGCCGGTTGTGACCCGGCGATTTTCTTGGTCGGCGAACATTTACGGCGTCACAGAGATCGAACAAGCGTCGTCGGTTGGCAGATGGGAAGCATGGCGGCACTCCAAGCCCTGCTGCGCGGCGAGGTGCATGTCGCAGGACTCCATCTCTTTGATCCGATCACGGGTGAGTCCAATCTGCCGTTTCTTAAGCGAACGGTAAAAGAGTCCAGCTACGATGTCGTAACGTTCGCCACCTGGGAAGAAGGGTTCCTCGTTCGCCGGGGCAATCCAAAGTCTATTCGTACGGCTGCAGACCTTGCAGAGTCCATGGTGACAGTAGTGAATCGAGAAGAGGGCTCTGGGGCGAGATTGTTGCTGGACCAGCGGTTGCAATCCTCCGGGGTTGTCCCGACGCATGTGCAAGGGTACGACCGGATCGTATCGTCGCACTTTGAGGTCGCGAGAACCATTGCCGAACGACACGCAGACGTCGGAATTGGAATACGATCTGCAGCCCAACACTTTGATTTGGACTTTGTGCCGCTCCAGGCAGCCCGCTATGACCTGGTGGTGCCGAAATCACACCTCAAGTCCCATCCAACCTTGCCGCACCTCTTTGAGACGCTGGTCAGCCGCCCATTCCGCAACGAGATTGCCGCCCTTGGCGGATATGACACGAGTGAAACGGGAAAGATCCACACCGTACGCGCCACCTAATCCGTTTGCATACCCAAATGGCAGGTTACCCCTATTGCGAGTTGCGATCAGAAGCAGAAAAGGAGTTTCGATGTTGAAGAGCATGTTGTACTGGTCGTTCGCATTCCTCCTCCTCACCGTGGCGGCAACCGGCCAAGTCCATGCCGTCGAATATGGCGAAATGGTGCAGAAAGATGGGAAATGGGAGTTCAAGAACACGGAAGATCCTATATTCAAACTCCTGCGTGATACAGCCTGGATCGAAAACGAACGGTATTTTGCGGTTTCGGGACGCACCGGAACAAATTGGATTGAGCCCGCCGATGCCGTCCTCAATTTACCGAAGGAACTTGACTGGAATCGATACCTCAAAACCGGACTCCACTTGCCGGACTGGATCGATCTCGGCCTCGAACAACGAACCCGTTTTGAGTCGGTGGACCACCCTTGGCGGACGAATCAGGTAATCGGCAATGGACGAACGGATGATCAAATTGCGATGCGGTCGCGTGTTCGGTTTGGCTTGGGTGGCGATGGGCCGTTACGATTCCTGTTCGAAGGGCAGGATTCCCGCTCCCTTCTCAATGGAGATCGCGGAGATTTCCGAGATACCACCACCGTCAATGAATTCGATATCTTGCAATTGCTCGGATCGTTAACCTTAAAGAATGTTTTGGGAACCGGGTTACGAACCGATTTCCATTTTGGACGCATGACAATGGACTTCGGCCGCCGACGGATGATCGCGCGAAACGATTTCCGGAATACCACGAACTCTTTTGATGGGTTGCACTGGCAAATCGGCCAAGGTCAAACCTGGCGGCTCCGAGCCTTCTTTGTCGAGCCCGTCATCCGAGATTTTGTGACACTCGACCGGCAAAACGACCACTCGCTCTTTTGGGGTACCTACCTAGAGAGCCGGAATCTATCCTGGTTTCAGGTGGACGCGTACTACTTAGGGTTAAACGATATCCGGTTGAGGAATGTGGCCACCCATCGCACCTATTCTACATTCGGAGGCCGACTGTATAAAATTCCTAGGTCAGGTGAACCGGATTATGAAATTGAGACGACGTGGCAGATCGGAACCAGAGGCGTGACCGACCACTTCGCCCATTTTCAACACGTGGATCTCGGATACACGTTCAACCTCCCTTGGACGCCACGACTGGTTTTCCACTTCGACTACGCCAGCGGAGATCGCAAGCCGAATGACAGCCGGGACGAAGGGTTTGATACCTTGTTCGGCGCACGACGGTTTGAATACGGACCGACTGGTATCTTCCTTCCATTTTTCAGAACGAACCTCATTTCGCCTGGTTGGCGCGTCATCGTCAACCCGACGCCAAACCTGGTTTTGCAAGCGAAACATCGCGTCTGGTACCTCGCCCAGGACAAGGATTTCTTCGGCAGCTCCGGCCTGCGGGATGTCACCGGAAAGGCTGGTGGCTCTCTTGGGCATGATCTGGAGCTTCGTGCCCAGTATGCCGTCAACGCCAACTTGGACTTCGATTTTGGGTATGTGCATTGGTTCAAGGGCTCGTATTTCGACAACCTCGCCATCCTGAGCCAAATGCCGTCCGGCGGGAACAAGGATAGCGATTATTTCTATGCCTCGGTCAGAGTCAGGCTCTAGAAAGGAGTGGCCATGAAACGGAAAGTTCTTGCATGGTGTGTATGTGTCATCGCCATGATGGCGGCGACACCGGCGTTCGCCGAGCAGGTCTTGGTTGCCGTCGCAGCCAACTTCATTCCACCGTTCCGCGAGATCGCACTGGAGTTTGAAAAATCGACCGGACATCAGCTTCAAGTCGCGGGAGGCTCCTCCGGTAATTTCTATTCACAAATTAAGAACGGCGCGCCGTTCGATGTGTTCTTCTCGGCCGATAGGGAACGTCCCAAACTCTTGGAAGACGAGGGGTTAGGTGTCAAGGATTCTCGCTTCACCTATGCGATCGGCCGCCTCGTGCTGTGGAGTCCGAATACGGACTTCGTCAAGGGAGAGGAGACGCTCCGATCCAAACATTACAAACGCCTGGCTATGGCTAATCCCAAGACCGCACCGTACGGTGTGGCCGCGATACAGGCCATGCAAAAGCTGGAACTCTGGGAGGGCCTCCAGCCTCACATTGTGATGGGAGAGAGTCTCGGTCAGACCATGGGGTTCATTGAATCCGGCAACGCTCAACTGGGGTTTGTCGCCTTGTCACAGGTGCTGGACCCGAAAATCAAGGGAAAAGGCAGTCGTTGGGATGTCCCCACTAATCTGCACGAACCGATTAGACAAGACATGATTTTGCTGGCAAAAGCAAAAGACAATCAGGCGGCAAAAGCGCTCATGGAATTCATTGGCGGTCCGCAAGCCAAGAAGATTATCGAACGCTATGGATATGAGTTGAAGTAGAGCCTACGCATGGACATTTTAACGAACCTCGATCTGAGCGCGCTGTGGATCAGTGTACGACTGGCGACCGTGACCGTGATCGTGCTACTGATCGTGGGCACGCCACTCGCCTGGTGGCTGGCTCATACACGATCCCGTTTGAGACCCATCGTGGAAGCAGCGGTTGCGCTGCCGATCGTACTTCCCCCTACCGTTCTGGGGTTCTACATTCTGGTCACGCTGGGCCCTTATGGACCACTCGGACGCCTTGCCAACCTCAATTTGGCGTTTACATTCACGGGACTTGTCATCGCCTCGGTGTTCTACTCCATGCCCTTTGTCATCCAACCATTACAAAGTGCGTTTGAAGCGGTCGGCAAAGGTCCATTAGAAGCGGCCTGGTCGCTTCGTGCGTCAAAGCTCGATGCCTTCCTGACCGTGGTCTCTCCGATCGCTCTCCGGGGATATATCAGCGCCATCGTGCTCGGGTTCGCCCATACGATGGGAGAGTTTGGCGTCGTGCTTATGGTCGGCGGATCGATCCCGGGAGAAACTCGCGTCCTCTCGACGACCATCTTCGAGCATGTCGAAGTGATGGAATATGCACAGGCCCATGTGATTTCAGCGTTCATGTTGATCTTTTCGTTTCTCGTGTTGCTGACGGTGTATATCGTCAATCGCCGATTTCCCATTCATGTCTCATGAATCATTTGCTGGCACGCTTTGATGTACAATTTCCGTCCTTTCACCTGGATGTTGAATTGGATGTACCCATGTCCGGCATCACCGCTATCTTCGGACCGTCGGGGTCGGGAAAGACGACTCTGTTACGATGCCTGGCCGGACTGGAACAGGCTCCCAACGGCTTCATACAATTGGGCGAGGAGGTCTGGCAAAACGAACGTCTCGGGCGCTGCGTGCCGCTCTATCAACGCCCAATCGGATATGTCTTCCAAGAACCACGCCTGTTTCCTCATTATGACGTGCGCGCGAATCTTCTCTACGGGTACAAACGCGTTCCTCCGCATGCACGCCGAATTACACCGGCGCAGGTCGTCGAGATACTCGGAATCGAACATTTACTGGAACGCCGCATTCACAAACTCTCCGGCGGCGAGCAGCAGCGTGTAGCGATCGGTCGCGCGCTGCTGACGAGTCCCAAACTCCTCTTGTTGGATGAACCACTCGCCTCGCTCGATATTCAGCGGAAGCAAGAATTGCTTCCGTATATCCGTCAGCTCCACGAACACTTGCACATCCCCGTGCTGTACGTGAGTCACGCGATCGCCGAAATTCTTCAACTGGCCGACCGAGTCGTCCTCTTAAAAGACGGGAAGATCACAGCAGCGGGTGCGCTCAATGAGATGATCACGTCCCTAAAGTTCCGTGGACATTTCGCAGGCCATCGAGTCGGCGCCGTCCTGGATGCTCGTGTCGCTGCGCATGACGCGGAATACGGCCTGACTCAATTGGAATTCAACGGTCAATCCCTGTTTGTGCCGCTTCAGTCTGTCGCTGTCGGGAACCTCGTACGTGTCCATATTCTTTCCAACGATGTCAGTCTGGTCTTAGGCAAGACCATTGTGCCGACCAGTGTATTGAACATCTTGGAAGCTACGATTGTGGAGATACAGGAAGCGAACCAGTCTTCGGTCGACGTGCTGTTGGACATCGGAACATCGCTGGTCGCCAGTATTACGAAAAGATCGCTGATGTCTTTAGGATTGAAACCTGGTCAGCGCGTGTTCGCCCATATCAAAGCCGTGGCCCTGAACGAAGAACTGATGGAATAGCGGTCTGAACCATCTTGCGAAGGACGTCTGACTATGAGCGACGAACAACTCCTCTCCGGCAGCAACGTGATCGAGCGGCACGAGGTCGGCATCCCGGCCCCTGAGTCGATGATCAATCTGGTCGAAGGTATCGTTCATTCCCGGCACGAGGGGCTAGTTCACACCACTTAAAAGCCGCGAGAGCTCTTTCCCTACACGAAGAAGGACCGACCATAAAACTCAACGCACGCAATCAATTCCAAGGAACAGTCACCAAAGTGACTGAAGGGCAGGCTATGGCCGAGGTGCTGGTCAGGGTCGGCCAGCTCGAATTTGTCGCGGCCATTACCGAAGGCTCAGTGAAAAGTATGGGTTTGAAGGTGAATGACTCGGTGACCGTCGCTATCAAGGCCACCGAAGTGATGATCGGCAAGTAAAACAGTCGCTTCCCCTTCGTAGTACAAGACCGGATCGTTCTTCACGTCGTCGTTGTAGCTCAAGGGAGGCTACGACGACATGCGGGTTTATTCTTGCCGCTCTTACCACATGGTCGATACCGTGTTAGCAGCATTCACCTGGTCCGTCCACCTCAGGTCTCGCCAATAGCACGTTTATATCGCTAGGGGCACTCTCCCCAATTTCTGTGGATAAGTCTGTGGTTAAGTATCCCCATCGTTGCCGAATGCACGTCATGCAATCAGATCGAGCTTCTTGCCTAGTTTTTGGTCATCATCACAATCGCGCAACCCTCGCGACATTCGTACGGACCCATTTGACCAAGTATGTTACCTTGTTTTCCTACCTCCGGTGTGCAACTCGCTACAGATCTCGGTAGTGGGTCCCTTTCAATTTCCCTAGCCTTGTTTCCTGCTTAAGCGGTCATGTATCATGACTGCATGAAAAAGAAAAAACCTTCAACCGATGTTAATGTCACCGCGTTTGAGATCCTCCAGGCTGTGACTGGAGAGCCTGCCGAGGAACCTTCCAAGAAAAAGAAGAAGCTCCCTGAATCAGAAAAGAATCCTGCCGCTGTGGCTCTGGGCCGATTGGGAGGGCTGAAGGGCGGGAAGGCGAGGTCTGCCGCTCTATCCAAGAAAAGGAAGTCTGAAATAGCTCAAAAAGCGGCTAGGGCTCGATGGATGTAAGTCTTCCTAACTTTAGGCCTCCATAACGCTTGACATGCATGTATCACTGTGATACGTGTGTATGCATGATGCTACTTCTGAAAAGTTAGGTGTTGAGATTTCGGAATTACCTGTCTTTTGTCCGACAAAAGAGCAAGCGCGAACTATCTTCAAAGTATCGCTATCTGACGGATCCTGCAATTTAAGGAGACATGCGCGAGATCGTATGAAGCAGTACGGGATAGATAACAATGACATTCTAGAGCTAGGTCGCACTGGAATAGTATTGAAAGAGCCTGAGGCTGATATAAAAACAGGAGAATGGTTATATAGAATTGAATCAGATAAATTAGGCATTAAGGCACAATTTGTATGTATAAGCGAACATTGCACCCGCATTATTACTGTCATAAAAGATTAGCGCTAGCAAGTAAGACTAATTCTTTTAGAATAAGGGAGGGATATCGCTATGAAATGTGCCGATTGTGGGCACAACATGGAGAAAGGGGAAACGACATATAAGTATGACGAGTCGGGGCTAAAGAATGTGCTCCTTATGAATATTCCCCAATATAAATGTCCGTCATGTGGCGAGACGGAAATAGAAATTCCATGTATGGAAGAGCTACATCTTCTACTTGGGTTACTTGTGGTTTATCAGCCTGAGAAATTACAGGCTGAGAAAGTAAAGTATCTCAGGAAGCATATGGGATTTCTCCAGGAGGAACTGGCTTCTTACCTAGGAGTGACACGTATAACCGTTACCCGATGGGAGTCTGGGAGTACAATTCGTATTGACCAAGACAAGGCGCTTCGGCAGTTATATGTTCGTAAGAAAATGGATGAGCTGCAGAAGCTCGGAGTGAATGTCAGCCGTCTGTTGGAGGTTGTTCTAGAGAGACTACCGTTATCGGGGAAGAAGGAGCCAATGAGAATTAGGACCGGGGATTGGACAAAGGCCAGCGCCCAATCAGCCTTCTCTTACTAATCACCTTCTGCTCATCACAGATGACCGCCTGGCCACTGCTATGGCCAGGCGGTTTCTTTTTTTGCGGGAAGAGACATTGACAATGCTTAACCGCTCAAGCATACTGCCTTCGTAGCTTGGAGGTAGCCATGAATCGACTGACGCAAGCAAAACGAGTTCAAGTGGTAGCCGCCCTTGTCGAAGGGAATAGCGTTCGTGCGACCTGCCGCATGACGGGCGTGTGCAAGAAAGCCGTTCTGAAGCTCTTAGTTGATCTCGGTTCAGCCTGTGCGCGGTATCAAGACGAGCATCTCCGTCGATTATCATGCCAACGTATTCAATGTGATGAAATCTGGAGCTTCTGCTATGCCAAGGAAAAGAATGTCCCCGACGAGTATAAGGGCAAACTTGGATTTGGGGATGTATGGACCTGGGTGGCTATCGATGCCGATACGAAGCTTATTGTTTCTTATCTCGTTGGTGGCCGGAGCGCAGAGTATGCCAGCAAGTTCATACATGATCTCGCGTCACGATTGGCTAATCGTATCCAATTGACCACGGATGGGCACAAAGCCTATTTGCGAGCGGTTGAGGGAGCGTTTGGGGCTGATGTGGACTATGCGATGCTGGAGAAGATCTATTCCGCTCCTCCTCGGGAAGGACAGGCCCGCTATAGTCCTGCTGAATGCTGTGGAACGAGGAAGATCAAGATACAGGGCAACCCTGACGAAGCTCACATCTCAACCAGCTATGGTGAGCGCCAAAATCTCACCATGCGGATGAGTTTACGGCGCATGACTCGGCTAACTAATGCCTTTAGTAAGAAGTTAGAGAATCAAGCGCATGCCGTGGCGATCCACTTTATGCATTACAACTTTGCCAAAATTCATCAAAGCCTACGAGTTACGCCAGCCATGGCAGCTGGTGTGGCCGATCATGTGTGGAGCTTGGAAGAAATTATCGGTCTACTCAATTGAAAGGGACCCACTACCCAGATCTTGATCCACTTGACGAAAGCATAACAATATGTTACCAATGGATACATCATGAAACCACAAGACGTCAGACGCCTTCGAGAAGAATTGGGCCTCACACAGCAACAACTAGCCGATGCCCTACAGACCACTCGCGTATCAGTCGCACGGTATGAAGCGGGCATGCGGAAGATTCCTGGCATCGTTTCGGTCGTGCTGAATCACTTGCGACAGAAGACTGAGATTCCCATGGCCGGCCTTGTTGCCGCAGGGACTCCGATCGAGCCAGTCCTGCAGTCGGAACTGGTCGACGTCCCACCAAGTATGTTCCAGGACGGAAAGACCTTCGCCTTAAAAGTCAAGGGTGAGTCGATGAAAGACGAAGGTATTCTACCCGGCGATTTGGTCATCGTCCGCAAACAAGAAACAGCGAAGAATGGACAAACCGTCGTGGCCTTGGTCAATCAAGAAGCGACAATCAAGGTCTACTATAAGAAAGAACGCCATATCGAACTGCGTCCGGCCAACGACACGATGCAGCCGATCATCGTTCAACCCTCCGACGAGTTTCAGATCGAAGGGCTTGTCATCGGCGTCATTCGGCATTGTGCAGTCTAAATGAGCGGAAGGAGGACCTCCCGATCATGATGCGACACACCTCAGTCCCAAACGACCGGTTGATCGATTTGGAAAAGACCATCGTGACCTTGGACCACCGCGTCCAGATGATCCAGTGCGGCATGCAACAGGCGAAAGGACACTCCTTTACCGAACGCTTGTGGAACTTGATGGGATCCAAACCGAAACAGACACTCATGTCGGCCGTGTGTAATCGACGTGTTCGTCCCAACATGAAAGTGACAGCCCATGATGGTCCAAGAGCATAGTTCACAGCCCATTGCAGCAGGCCCCTGTTCCGATTGTGGAACGGTCGTCGAACAACGGGTGGAATCAGTCGATGGCTTCACCCATTCCACTATTCAACTCTGCCCCGCCTGTTGGAATGCCCACAAGCAACGGCAGGTCTTCGCGGGCGGATGCTGCGGGTAAGAGCACGGCAAGAAGAAGCTTCTTTCATCCCCTTCCAATCGTCCCGCCGATGCGCTACAGTTCGGCCTACGCCCCCGTAGCTCAGTTGGATAGAGCAGCGGTTTCCTAAACCGCGGGTCGTACGTTCAATTCGTATCGGGGGCACCAAACCTTTCTTTTTCACTTTCAGACAATGAAAAATTAGTGGGCTACCTTACATCTTGTTGTGTGAAGCGGATTTATTTCCTCATAACAGGTGATGCAAGATACAAAATCTATTCCTCTATTTCTGTTCTGCTCCTAGGCGGCGAGGTGCAAGCGCAACGCGGTAAGTCCAGTCGAGAATGGATCAGAGAACGATGAGCAACACCCGCTGGGCAATTGTGACATGGGGTGTCAGATGGACACCGATTGCGTGCTGTATCCTGTTTTTAGTGAGCTGCGCGCACAAAGGAACCCGCGTCGGAGCCGAACAAGCGCAAGCACAGACTGCTCCGAAGGCCATGGCCGATGGGACGACGTCTGGGTCGAAAGCGTATCTTACGCTCGTGCAACAACGAATCCGGGGTGTCTGGAAAGCCCCAGCACTGGATTTTACCAACCATACCTATGCGACTGTTGTCCAGTTTCGGCTTCACAAGAATGGATCGATCAGCCGTGTAAAGGTCGAGCAGTCCTCCGGCAATGAGTCCTATGACGCGGCGGGGAAACAAGCGGTGCTCAGTGCCAGTCCACTACCTGCGTTCCCGCCAGATCTCTCGCATGCGTATGTTGATGCCCATATCACCCTGACCGCTCCTTCAGAGAAGGAGTGATTAGCCGTTCAATGAGTCTTCTCCGTAGAAACCGATGAGTTCTGAACGTCCCACGCATGAAAGCATGGCCCTGGAGCAACTCGCTATTTCAAGACAAGGAAACGTGGCCAATAAACGGTATCCGACCCCTTTACGACCTCAGTTTTAGCTGCGACGATTTGTCATAAATTCTCAAGCGTGTTTCACTCTCCTGACTGCCGAGGTAGATGGTTTCACCTTCCAACGACCACGTTGAGGCGTTGTGGGTCTTCATGGAATTGGCCCGTCTGGCCCGCGTAGAGGGGGCTCCGGAAATTCGGGCAGTATGATAAGTGGAAGCCTGGCTTCACCGAAGCCACCGAGCGGTGGCGCACAGAAGGAGCAAGGCGATGAAGAGAACACGACGGAATCACGGAGCGACCTTTAAGGCCCAGGTGGCATTAGCCGCCGTCAAAGGGGAGAAAACAGTGGCGGAATTGGCCGAGCAGTTCCACGTCCATCCCACCCAGATCACGGACTGGAAGCAGCAACTGTTGGCCCGGGCCGCGGACGTCTTTGGCGGGACGAAACCACCATCAGAGGCCCCGGATCTCAAGACCCTGCACGCGAAGATTGGGCAACTGACCTTGGAGAATGATTTTTTAGAAGGCGCGCTCACCAAGGCGGGCTTGCTGAGCGCAAAGCGATGATCAACCGCACCCATGCATTACCGGTGGCACGACAATGCCAACTGCTGAAGCTGACCCGGTCGACGGCCTACTATCAGCCGAGGCCGGTCTCCGAGACGGCGCTGACCCTGATGCGCCGAATCGACGAGCTGCATCTGCAGTATCCGTTCGCCGGCGCACGGATGCTGCGCGATCTGTTACGGCAAGAAGGGCACGTCGTTGGACGGCGGCAGGTGGTCACCCTGATGCGGCGGATGGGAATTACGGTGATCTATCGCATGCCGCGGACCAGCCAGCGCCATCCGGCCCATCGGACCTACCCCTATCTGCTGCGCCAGTTGACGATCACCCGACCGAATCATGTGTGGGCGTCTGATATTACGTACATTCCGATGAAACGCGGCTTCGTCTATCTGTGCGCGATCCTCGACTGGGCGAGTCGTCGGGTGTTAGCGTGGCGGCTCTCCAATACGTTGACCACGGACTTCTGTGTGGAAGCGGTGCAGGAGGCCATCACCCGCTATGATACCCCTGAGATCTTCAACACCGATCAAGGGTGTCAGTTCACGAGCCAGGAGTTTACGGGGCTCCTAAAAGCCCATGACATTCAGATCAGCATGGATGGAGCCGGGCGGTGGCGGGACAATGTGTTTGTGGAACGGCTGTGGCGGAGTCTCAAATATGAGGAGGTCTATCTCCATGCCTATGAGACTGTCCGCGACGCCCAGGATGGGGTGGCCCGCTACATGACCTTCTATAATCAGATCAGGCCGCATCGCGCGCTTGACGGACGCACGCCCGATCGCGTGTACTGTGACAACCTGCCTGCACGGCCCACCGCCGCGTAGGCCTCATCCGCCAGGCACCACTTATGAACTGGCAGAAACTGTCCAAACAACCGGAGCCACCACAA
>JAHBWQ010000117.1 GCA_019636915.1 Nitrospira sp.
CTGCATGATTCCGAACAGGCCGATCGCCGTCGCGCTGAGGATCACCACCGTCATTGCAAGCACCTTTGAGGCCATAATTTGAAACGGCGACAACGGTGAGACTAAGAGTTGCTCCACCGTGCCCCGCTCTTTCTCCCGCACCAGGGCTGCCGCGGGAAGCAGAAGCGCGAAGATCGTAATCTGCCGGAGGAGGTGTGAGATGCACTCGAACCAGGCCTCATTCTGGTCCTGGTTGTACCACACTCGATGGTCGCTCAGGATGAGAGGCAAGTCTTGTGATGATTCATCACCGCTCCCAACTCTGTTGAGCGCCATTTCCTGTCCGAACCGTGCAACAATCCGCGCAGCATAGCTCGCGGCAGAGAGACCATTCGGCGAGTTGGTCGTATCCACCAACAGTTGCACAGCCGTGGGTTCGCCCGTCACGAGTTGCTCGTGAAACCGCGGGGGAATCTCCAAAAGTGCGATGGCGGTCCCACGATCCAGCTGCCGAAGAGCTTCCCTCGAATCGATGACCTCCCCACTCAGCCGAAAGAAGGGAGCCTGGAACCGATGGATGAGCTCGCGCGACGAGACGCTGTGATCGGCATCATGAACCAGCAGACTGCCATCATGCAGTTGCGATCGGATGCCGTTCCCGGTGATATAGATCGCTAGAGTGAAAGAGTAGACGAGGAAGGCGACGATCGGCACGTCCCGAAACAACTGCAGCATCTCCTTGTGGGTCATCACCGCCAGCCGATGCCACCAAATGACGACTCGTTGTGAACTGGCGACGGACTCAACGTTCATGATCGAGGTCTCTTCGTAAAAAGTCCGTATCCCACGAATCGCAGGGCAAGTGCATACAGGGCCAGTGCAAGGACATCCGCCCATAATACCTCGAACCCTATGCCTTTGAGGAAGGTCCCGCGGACGATGTCGGTGTAGTACATGCCTGGAAACAGGTGGGCCTGGAACTGCGAACCGGGACTCAGGGAAGAGACCGGAACGATGAGGCCTGAGAACAGGATTGTCGGCACCATCGCAATAATGATCGTAATGAGCAGGGCGGCGATCTGCGTGCGAACCAGCAGCGACACGAGCAAGCCGACGCCGGTGCTGCTGAGGACGAACACCAACGACGCCACGAGAAAAAACAGGAGATTGCCTTTGAACGGTACGCCGAACCACAGGGTGGCCATGATCCACAGAACCACGGCATTCATCGATGAAATGAGCACAGGGATAAGGAGCTTACCGAAGAGAAATTCGATCTTGGTCACCGTCGAGCTGTAAATGTTGTAGATGGAGCCGGTCTCTTTCTCTCGGACGATCCCCAGCGCGGTCAGCAAGGGACACGACACCATCAAGGTAAACATCACGAGTGCGGGAACTATGGACCAGGTGCTCCGAACCTCTTCGTTATACAGATAGCGCACCTCGAGCTTGATGGGCCGCGCCCGGTGCTCAGCCTGTGAGCGGGCAATCCCCTCCCGTCTGGAGATGTAGTCGGTGAGTCGCTCTTCATTGAAGGCACTGTTGATGGCGACGACATAGCCTTTTGTAATGTCCGTCCTGAGCGGAAACGTTCCATCGATCAGCGTTTGCACACCGACCATCTGCCCGGCATTCAACCGTTCCTGAAACTTCTCAGGAACGATGATCGCGGCCCGGATACGGCTTGTGGCGAGCAGAGGCTCGACCTCTCGTTCATCCGTCAGTACCCCTTTAAAATCAAAATACCGTGACTGCCGAAAGCGAGACAGATAATCGCGGCTGAGCTCGCTCTGATCCCGATCCAGCACTGCGTAGGGAATGTTCTCAACATCGAGCACCAGCCCGTAACCGAAGACGAGCATCCAGAGGACCGGAAGCAAAAACGCCAGTGAGAAGAACATCCGGTCTCTGACCGTCTCGCGCCATTCCTTTGAGGCGACGGCTGCGATGCGGCGGACATTCACGCGTCGGCTCCTCTTGCGGCTTCGTGCTCCTGCTGCTCAAGCACCATGATCCGATGGACAAACACATCTTCGAGACTGAGAGGTCGTTGGGAGATTGAATTGACGCGGACACCTCCGTCCGACAGCACTTCACGAATACGCATGTCGTCCTCACGGGGATTCCGCGTGAACAGATGAATCTTCGTGCCAAAGAGTGCGGCACCGGAAAATCCCACCTGTGCCAGTCGGCGGACTGCGACACCCGGCTGATCTGTGGTCAGTTCCATCAGATGCCCCGCTTCCGCTTCTACTTGCTGCCTCATTTCTTGCGGCGACCCTTCTGCAACGATCCGACCTGCATACATCAGCGCAAACTGATCACAATGGTCGGCTTCGCTCATATAGTGGGTGGTCACAAGCATGGCGACCCCCTCCTCTCGTGCCAAACGAGCGAGAATGTCCCAGAAGTAGCGGCGACCGATCGGATCGACGCCCGAGGTCGGTTCATCAAGGAACAACACACGAGGTTGATGCACCAGTGCACAGCCGAGCGCCAATCGTTGGCGCACTCCCATCGGCAATCGCCCGGTGAGACTGGTTTCATATCCTCGCAGCCCCGCCATCGAGACGATCCATGCAAGGCGTTCGGTCGTGGCTTGCCGATCGAGCCCATAAATCCCGGCAAAGAGCCGGATGTTCTCTTCCACCGTCAGATCCAGGTACAAGGAGAAGGCTTGGGACATGTATCCGATTCGCTCTTTGATGGCATCTCCGGCTGTTTTCATGTCGGCCCCGGCCACCCACCCTTCCCCTCCTGTCGGAGATAGGATGCCGTTCAACATCTTGATGACCGTCGTCTTGCCGGCCCCATTCGCACCCAAGAGACCAAAGATCTCCCCCTGCTTCACCTTGAAGCTCACATGGTCCACGGCTCGGAACGAACCGAAGTCGCGCACGAGCTTGCGGGCTTCGATGGCAAGACCGAAGTACTCTGCCCGGTTCACCCTTGAGGGGACCGTCACTGCTTCCTGACTCTCCGTCTTCCGAAGAAGGAGAGACACAAACACATCTTCCAACTCAGGCTCATCCACCCGGACCTGAACAGGATGAACGTCACCAAGACAGGCCTCAATGTTCCGAACAGCCTGCTCGCGATCGATCTCCTGTTCAAACACATGGAGCTTGGCACCCAATGCATCAACTTGCTGATAGGCCTGCTTGAGCCGGTGAATCGCCGTGAGTTGAGGCGTAGCCTCAAAGGTCACGATCGATCCAGGAACCAGAGCCTGTACATCTGCCGGCGTTCCGGACACGAGTACCTTCCCGCTCGATACAAACGACAGACGGTGAAACCGAGCTGCTTCATCCATATAAGCCGTGGAGACCAGCGCAGTCATGCCTTTCTCCTGCAGCAACTCGGCCAGGATGGCCCAGAAGTTACGGCGTGAGACGGGATCGACACCGGTCGTCGGTTCATCGAGAATGGCCAGCTCCGGCTCGTGAATGAGCGTACAGATGAGTCCAAGTTTTTGCTTCATCCCGCCGGGCAGATTCTTCATCGCACGATCGCGGAACGTTTCGAGCCGCGTCATCGAAAGAAGCCGCCGCTTACGCGAAGCCAAGTCTGATTCCGGCACCAACCTGAGTCGCGCAAAAAAATCGATGTTCTCCTCCACCGAGAGGTCGGGATAGAGATTCAAGCCGAGCCCTTGAGGGAGAAACCCAAGCCGCTGCTTCACCCGTTCGGCAGCCCATTCCGAATCGACCACGGTGCCAAAGACTTCCACGGATCCACCATCGTACGTCAGCACCCCCGCCATCGCTTTCATCAGACTGCTCTTCCCGGCCCCGTCTGGCCCGATGAGTCCGTAGACCTCGCCTTTTCTAATTTCCAGATCGACCCCGTCAACCGCTACGTGCTTCTTGTAGCGCTTCACAAAGCCGGACACCCTGACGACGGTGTCAAAGTGCTGAGACGAATGTTCAGTGCCCATTTCTTTCTTTTCCGCTTAGGGCGAGTGGGGGATCTTTTACTACGCGCATTGAGCGAGCACAAAAAGGCTCCCTACTCGCCCTAACCCCTCGGTTTCACCCACGCCACATTCTCTTTCCAGCGCACGATCGCATCAGCCGGCAGTCCTGGCGTTAGCCGATGATCTGGATTTGACGTCAGATAGAGCTTCACCGCATAGACGAGCTTCACTCGCTCATCCGGCGTCTGAACTTCTTTCGGTGTAAACTCGGCCTTCGACGCGATATAGCGCACCGTCGCCTCAAATGGTTGGTCGGGAAAGGCATCCGTGTAGATACGAGCCGGAAGATCGAGTCGCAACTTCCCGATTTGCACTTCCGGCACATAGACTTTCAGGTACAGTCTGTCGAGATTGACCAACTCAAGGAGCGGGGCCCCAGCTGCGACCACCTCTCCCACATCGACCATTCTCGTAGCGACGGTGCCGCTCGTGGGCGCCGTGATCGTTAAGTCCTTCAGTACGCTCTCCATTTCATCGAGCACCGCATAGGCCTGATCACGCTGTCGCTCTAATGCCTCGACTTCCGCTTCCTTCGCCCGAATCCGTTTCCATCCCAGCTCGACCTGCGCGCGCTCTTTGCTGGCCTGGATCAAGGCCGATCGTGACGAAGCAATGTCTTTCTGGGCAACCTCCCATCGCATGGCGGCTTGGTCTCGCTGCTGGATAGACACCTCGTCTTTGGCGGCAAGATCCCGAAAACGTTGTGCGTCGCTGCGCGCCTCCCGTTCAACTGAAAGGGTCTTGCCGACGACATCGTTAGCCTTGGCAACCAGAGCCTCGGCCCGCTCTATCGCCAGTGGGACATCAAGATTCATCACAGCCAAAGTCGTATGGGCCGCCTGCACTTGGGCCTCCAACGCTTCCGCCGCATGTTTCGCTTGGTCGACTTTGGCTCTCGTCTGCACGTCATCCAGCCTGATCAGGGCTTCACCCGCTGTGACGACTGCTCCCTCCCGTGCATGCAACTCCTGAATGCGCCCGGGGAATTTACTCGCCACCGTCACATGATCGCCTTCGATCCGACCGTTGGCCTGGATAAGCCCGTCGGGAAGACCATGGTTTAGGACCCATCGATCGAGCGCGACATAGCCACTTCCGCCGATAGCAAGAATGAGCACACCGAGCATGAGTCGTTGTCGTGGAGTCATCATAGACTCTGCCCATTCAGAACAATTTCTCGATCTCGCCTTTGGCTCGAGCCAGATTGATGCGCGAGGCGTTGAACCTGAACAGTGCTTCGATCTGGTTGTCACGTGCCCGCGCGACCGACGTTTGAGCATTCGTCACTTCGATGTTGGTGGTCAGGCCGGCCGTAAACCGATCGCGTGCAAAGGTGAGCTCCTTGAGCGCCAATTCCATCCCTTTTTCAGCGACGGCAACTTGTTGGGTGGACGACTCCAGCGTCAACAGAGCGTTCCGGACCTCCAATGTGACTTGATCCGAGACATCCTTCATGCGGATCGATTCCTGTCGAACCCGACTGCGAGATTCCGAAATCCGGCTCTCCCGCTGACCTCCGTCAAAGATCGGGATGGAGAAGTTCAGTCCGATCGACCGAGTAGCCAACGCATCTTCCGGTTTTAATCCGATCCACCCATAGTCTCCGGCAAGCGATAGGGACGGAATCCGTTCGCTGGTGACGGAGCTCAAGCTGATCACCGCCAGTCGCTGCCGCTGTTCTTGGGCCCGTAACTCCAACCGCTGTTCGCGCGCGACCGTCAACGCCTCTTCTGTACGCAACGGCTCAGGCGGGATGAATCGAAGCTCGTCGGTCAGTACCAATCGCACCTCAAAGTCGATCCCGAGGGTACGGATCAGATTGAGCCTCGCGCTCTCTTGTTCGTTCTGGGCGACGAGCACACGCTGCCGATCGTTCTCCAACTGAACCTCTTCCCGCGTCACATCGAGCCCCGTGGCAACACCGGCTGCCCTTCGGTCTTTGGCCAGTTTGACGAGTTGCTGGGCCAATTCGATGTCCGCTTGCCGAGCCTTGACTGCCTCGTCGGCCCGCAGCGCTTCGATGTACAGCAAGCCGACGGTCGCCATCACGTCACGCTTGGTCACTTCCGCCTCCAGATTCGCCACGTCGATGCCACTCTTCGCCGCGCGCCAGCGTTGGATCAGACTGAGGCTGAAGATGTTCTGCACGAGGGTTGCCCGCGCGTCATACACTTCGAAGGGATCGGTCACACTGCGCCTCAGTCCCAACCCTGACAAGCGGTCGGGTGGAAGCCCGAAGGCACCGAGATTCACGGTTTGATTCCGGCCGCTGACATAACCGGACACGTTCGGCAAGAGGGCGCCCAAGCTCGTATTAGCCTGAGCCTGTGCCGCCGCGATACGTTCTTTCAGCAGCCGCACATTGACGTTATTGTCGATGGCAGCTTGGATGGCGTCACGCAGGCTGAGCTTCAGTTCAGGAGGGTTGGTGTCTGATTCCTTCGCAGCAACGGTTTCCGTAGCCATCGCACAGAAAGCAGTAGTAAGGACAAGAGAAATAACGAGCCTAGCGGCCCGGCGATGCAGTCGTCTCCGTAAAGAAATCCTCATGATCGCGTTCCATACTTCCGATGGTGTGGAGTGCAAAGAGAGAGCCGCTGAGAGAAAGAAATTAGCAATAACGACTTTCGATTGGAAAATTCACGAGTTGGGCAGCAACTGCCGTGAGGAAGGATTGAATACAGGGGAAACTCGGGACGGGGAGAAAAATGTTACTGTTGCAGAAGGCGACAAAGAAGGTTACTTGTGGCTGTGATGCTGGTCGTCGATCACGGCGCCACATTCGAGACACCGGACCTTGCCTGTAAGTTTTCCACCTCCGGTCGGGATGTTATCGATCAGCCGACCATGCTCACAGACCGTAGCTCGCGAGATTATCCTGCCGTACTGAAGGCTCTTGGCTCCTATTTGTGGCTCTACCGGCACCTCCAGCTTTATTTTTCGTCGTGTGACATCGTCTCTTCTGAGAGACAAATAGAATTGTTCATCGGAATCCTCCGGCCAGGTATCCATTAATCTGCCTACCCCAGCGCTCGCTGATGCAGTATTAAGAAACTCTCGGTTCTTGATTGATTCCCCCTGGACCATCAGGCGAACCGGGTAGTCCCTCAGTTGGACCGGAACGCTCCATGCAGACGAAGACAGAGCTAGGGCAGATCCTCCGCGCATCGAAATCCCAACGAAGCCCCCCAGTATGTCACATCGTCCCAGCCTCGATAGCTCGCCCGTAGTTCCAACGGCCGATCCGTGGGTTCGCCGCCCCGCAAAACACGGAAAGAGCCTCGCACGGGCCCTTGCGGGTCACGTGTCGGGGACGAGCGGTAAAAATCCTCCGCGTACCAATCATTAACCCATTCCGAAACGTTCGTGACGAGATCGGCCACGCCGTAGGGGGAGACTGTAAAGTCAGCCGTACCGACCGGTTCGGTGCCGTTCTTCACCGGATGTTGTTCGACGGTCCTCGCAGGTGCTTTGGACACCTCTTCGCTGTTTCCCCAGGGAAAGAGCCGCCCATCGGGTCCGCGCGCTGCTTTTTCCCACTCGGCTTCAGTCGGCAACCGCTTGCCTAACCATCTGCAGTAGCCTCGCGCCTGATTCCAGGTCACGTTCGTCACCGGATGCTCCGCGCGAGTCGCATCATCATAAGCCGATCGATCTTTGGGAAAGGTACAGCCACCGCCTTCCACGCAGAGCCGATATTGGCGGTTCGTCACCTCGTACTCATCGAGCCAGAACCTGCTGATATACACGCGATGCATGGGACGTGTATCAGGCAATCCATCTTCTGCTCCCATCAGAAATTCGCCGCCGGGAATCAGGACCATCCGCTCAGGGGGAACGATCCCGCGCTGCGCTAGTTGTTGGAGCTCTTCTCGTTGAACGAGACGAAGCTGCTCGTTGACCCGTTGGATCGCCGCATCGTCCGGCAAGGCCTTCGACGATTCGTGAGCCTCTCTCGCCGCCCCCCTCACACCAGGGGCCTGAGAGGCTTCGCTGTTCCCTCTCGACTCCACCGATGGCGATATCGGCACCGTCGGCCCCTCAACGATCCGCAAAGTTTCAATTCTGACCGTCGTCCGTACCATCGCCTGGGCGAGGCCCTGCCCGTTCGCTCCCCTCCGCGTCTTTCGTCCTTTTCCAATCAGAGTGAAGTCGAACGATTCGATGTTCGCCAGCAGCGGAGTCGCGTAACTGACGGGAACGGCAAAGGCCATGCCCTCCGCCACGATTCCCGACGGATGAGTGAACTTCGTCGTCAGCACCCCCACCAATTCGCCACGCACATTAAAGAGCGGACCGCCGCTATTGCCGGGATTCACCGCGGCATCGACTTGGAAGACCCGCTGCACCCCTTTGGTCCGCACTGCGGCGACCCGCCCACGTGTCACCGACACCTCTCGCAACCCGAAGGGGAAACCAACCGCCACGACTTCCTGGTCTAATTGCACCCCACCGGCATAGCCGAGCGGCGCTTCAGAAAGCCCCACGGTCTCGACCTTGAGCAACGCCAGATCGTGCTCGGGGTCTGCGCTGACGACCACGGCCGGCGCGCGGAATTCACCGGCTGTGACGACAACGATCCGCCGGGCATTGGCTACGACGTGGTGCGCCGTGAGCACATATCCGTCTGCGTGTACGATCACTCCACTCCCTGTTGGCTTTTCACTCGGTCCTCCAGCACTCTCCATCGCCCAGACCGACCCCTCCCCGATCAACAGCAACGCGATGGATAACGCAACGTACTTCATTTCGTGATCGGAATCGTCACACTGATGGCACCAGCACTTTGCCCCAGCTTCAACCCTTCGCGGGGATACCCGGTTCGGTCAAGAGCTCCTCTCGGCTCACCGTGACAATCGAGACACTGCCTCGTTGCGTACAACGGAAACATAAGACGGAGCACTCCGCTCCGTGCGGTCGTCTCGGTGATCACTTTTTCACGCGGATAATTTGGATCGGCGAAGATTTCCAACGCAGATCGTTCTACGGAATCTGGAGCATTGGCCGCATTGCGAGGAACGAGCGCCGTTTGTTTCATTCGGACTCCGGTCCGTTCCGTAAAGTGACTGACGACGCGGGCTCCATAGATTGCTGGAATAACTCCAGCGGAACCGTTCGACCGTGTGATCTCAGACTGCAAATCGGCCACCACAGCTGTACTGGTTTCCACAAGTTCTTTCATCAATTTCTTCGCGAGAGACGGAATTCGTGAACCATCGAGGTTATCGAGGTCGATCCCGGAACGGCTGCGAAACATATCGGTCAGTTGTCGCTCAAAGACGGCGGGGGTAAAACCTTTCTTCGCTCGCCCTGGCTCGTCGAACAACGCTTGGTAATCGTTAACGACCGCTCGCCCTGAATCCAGCAGCAAGGCAAGGAATCGAGCGGTTTGCTCCACTTCAAGAACAGTCTGGAGTGCAATGCCTGTGGTCTGATTTGTGGTTTTCCCGGCAGGTGGTTCACCTGCACGCGCACTCTGCCCTCCCGAGATAATCACCACGACCGCTATCCAGCGCAGGAGGCGCAACATTGTACTTTGTACCTCCTCCAGCTCATTTGCGGCACATCGACGGTATGCAGGATCAGAAAAACCCGCTAGGCCAGGTCCGACGGCCGTTGAGGTAGGAGCCGGAGGACACGGCTCTTGTGCGACAGTAGATTTCCCTTCACTGCAGTCAAGTTGTCATGGACGGCATCGATACCGTTACGGCTACCGCCCTCGATAGAGATCGACCATGACATTATCCGCATCAAGTTCGAGAGTAACCGGCGCGCCGTCGGGCAGTTGAGACAGTTTCGTGCCGACCAATGCATCTACCTCGAAGGTGCTGATCCCTTCCGGCGTGGCTAGCTGAATCTCTTGCCAAGATGGATCGGTATAGCGGACCGTACCGACGACAAACCGATGCTCAGGAAAGAAGCGATCCGTCCTCGCTACATCGATCATCACATTGCCTGAGTCAACGAGTAAATTGACTGTCTCACCGACCTTCGCATTATGGAGTCCCACTCGATCCGCTTTGCTCGGACTGATGGTGCGGGGCTGCAGACTGGCTTCCGTCTGGACAAACAACATCCCTGCGTGAATCTTGCTGATCACCCCGCTGAACCCATAATGAGCACCAGCTACGACGATATCTTGAGGCAGCCCCTCCGCCGCACTGACTGGTGCGACGAAAAATAGGCCCACCGCTATACATAGCGCCAGATATAAGAGGGTACGTGTGACCATATCCGCACCTCCTTTACATTACATTTGTACATTCGCATAACATCTCACAGCAGGCGGCAACGTGGTTTTCTTCCTGAGCCACCTGCGCGTAGACATATTTTTATGGTAGCAACCAGGGGTGACTATATTGCCATCACCTAAAGGATGGAATTGATCTTCATCGTTCGGGTGAACGAAAGGACAGGTGGCACGCTCCCTCACGCCACTATCGGAGGGACCCATTCTGCTGAGTTCTTCAGGCCTCAGAGGCCCCCTTCAATAAAGGCACAGCGGAGGAAGGTGTCGCTGTCATTTCCTGGCAACAGCAATCTTTGTCATCAAGAACCAGTCCTTGGTCGGAAACAGGGGGCCTTAGCGTGAGCGCGTCAGTGCCGTGCGGAAGGAGCGAACTTTTCTGCACCTGACCCGTCCGAGGGCTATCGCAAAAGACAACCGTCGTTCGGTTCCATCGGAACTTCACCAGGTTGTTGGGTGCGGAGTGTCCCGGTTTCATGTGCGGCAGCAGGAGAAAGGTCCTGTCCCACTGGACTTCCTATGATGTGGTAGTAGAGCACCGGAATCACAACGAGAGTCAGCACCGTCGAAGCGCCGACACCGAAGAGCAGCGAGACGGCCAATCCCTGGAAGATGGGATCGAGAATGATGACGAAGGCACCGACCATCAGTGCGGCGGCGGTCAGCAGAATGGGGCGTGTGCGAATGGCACCGGCCTTGATGACGGCTTCTGACAAGGCAACACCCGCCCGCTCTTGCAGCTGAATGAAATCGACCAGGAGGATGGAGTTCCTCACAATGATGCCGGCCAGCGCGATGAATCCGATCATGGAAGTAGCGGTGAAGTACGACCCAATCAGCCAATGGCCTGGCAGAATGCCGATGAGCGTGAGTGGAATAGGAGCCATGATGATCAACGGCGTGATGAACGATTGGAACTGTCCGACAATGAGGAGATAGATGAGCAACATGGCCACAGCAAACGCGATACCCATGTCACGGAATGTTTCATACGTGATGTGCCATTCTCCGTCCCACTTCATAGCGATCTTCTCTTCAGACCAGGGCTGCGAGGCATAGTATTGCTCGATCTGATACCCCTCTACCACGCGAAACGCTTCCAGCTTTTTCCCGACTCCCAGCACTCCGTATACGGGACTCTCGGCTTTCTCCGCCCCGGAACCACCGACATCCGCAACCACGTACACCACCGGCTTTTGATTCTTGTGATAGATCGCCTTGTCTTGGACCGTTCGCTCGACCGTGAGCAGTTCGGACAGCTGCACGATCCCTCCGGCACTCGTGCGCAACCCGATCTCACCGAGATGCTCAAGACCCGTCCGCTCAGCGAGCGGGAGGCGAAGTACGATTTGGACCGGACTTTTCTCTTGCGGGATATGGACGAGGCCGACCTTCGTTCCTTGGAGCGCCATGCGAAGCGTGTCGACGATTTCGCCGGAAGAAATACCGGCAAGGGCTGCCTTGGCACGATCAACGGTGAAGACATATTTCACCTGATCCGTCTCGATATAGTCATCCACATCGACCACTCCCGAGGTGGATTCGAAGAGCCCTCGAATCTCCCGTGCTACGGCAAGTTGCCTGTTATAGTCAGGCCCATAGACTTCCGCCACCAGCACCGATTGCACGGGCGGCCCCGGCGGCACTTCGACGATCTTTACATTGGCTCCGTATTCACGAGCGATCTCTTGAACCGGTGGACGAATCCGTTGGGCGATTTCATGGCTCTGAGCGGCTCGCTCATGCTTCGCAACGAGATTCACCTGAATGTCCGCCTCGTGAGGTTGTTCCCGCAGATAGTAGTGACGGACGAGTCCACTAAAGTTGAAGGGGGAGGCCGTTCCGACATAGGCCTGATAATCCCGCACTTCGGGCACTGTCTTCACATAGCGTCCCAACGCCTGTGTGACTCGGGCAGTCTCTTCGAGCGTCGTCCCTTCCGGCATGTCAATGACAAGCTGGATCTCACTCTTATTGTCGAAGGGGAGCATTTTCACCACGACATGGCGGGTGTAGAACAGCAAGGTTGATCCAATGAGCAAGAGCCCGACTCCGGCCAGAAACGCATAGGCGAGGAGCGGATGAGCCAGCAGCGGAAAAAGAACCCGCCGGTAGATCCGACCCGTAATCCCCTGGTCATCGCTCTCATGGTCGACTCCTGATATGGAAGACCCTAGACGATAGCAGGTCTGGCAAAACCAAGGGATCACGATGAAGGCAACCAGTAATGAGAAGAACATCGCGATGGAGGCGTTGACGGGAATCGGCCTCATATAGGGCCCCATGAGCCCAGAGACGAAAGCCATCGGCAGAAGGGCGGCGATGACGGTGAATGTCGCCAGAATCGTGGGATTTCCGACTTCATCAACCGCCTGGATGGAGGCTTCGTGATGAGCTGTGAGACGCATCTTCAGGTGACGATAGGTGTTTTCGACGACCACGATGGCATCATCTACGAGAATACCGATGGAAAAAATGAGCGCAAACAGTGTCACCCGGTTGATCGTGTAGCCGATCATCATCGACGTGAAGAGTGTGAGCGCAAGGGTCAGAGGGATCGCAATCGAGACAACAAGCGCCGGCCTCGGCCCCAATGCCACACCGAGAAACACGACCACTGCAACGACGGCGATCAGGAGGTGCCAGAGCAGTTCGTTGGCTTTCTCTTGGGCCGTTTCTCCGTAGTCACGCGTCACCGTCACACGGACGTCCGACGGAATAGTCACACCTTTCATCTCGTCAACTTTTCGAATCACCTCGGCAGCGATAGTCACGGCATTCATACCGGCTTGCTTGGCAATTGCGACGGTCACGGCTGGAAGCTCGTGAGGGGCGAGGGATAAGGTGTCAGGAGTGTTACCCGGCTTTTTCACCTCACCCCTTACGCTTGACTCCTTACCGATCCCTTCACCGAACCAGACATAACTCGTCGCCTCTGCCGGCCCATCCGTGACTTCTGCCACTTGGCGCAAGTACACCGGTCGCTGCTCATTGACGCCGATAACTAGCCCTTCTAGATCTTCACGTGACCGGATGAAGCGGCCAGTTTCTACCAGAAAGTTTTGATTACGACTGTCGAAGCGGCCGGTCGGCAAGACGCGATTCTCGCCACGCACCACGTTCATTATCTGTAGCGGCGTCAGCCCATAGGCCTTCAATCTCGTAGGATCGATCTGGATACGTAACTCGCGCGGCCGCCCCCCCACGATGAGTCCAGCCGAGGTACCGGGCACCTTCTTGATCTCCTCCAATATCTGTTCGGCCAGCCGATGGAGCTCAAATTCTCCGTAGCGCTCGCTGGAAATCGTGAGGGTGACGATTGGGACATCGTTGACGTCCTTGGGCTTGACCAGAAACGGCTCGGCGCCGGGCGGCAAGAGATCTTGATTCGACATCAACTTGTCATAGAGATCAACCAGACTCTGTTCCATCGGTTGGCCGACATAGAAGCGAACGATGATCAGCGCGCCACCTGGTCGTGAGATCGAATAGACATACTCGATCCCCTTGATCTCCGAGAGCTTCCTTTCAAATGGTTTGGTGAGTTGCTCTTCGACGACCTTGGCGGACGCGCCGGGAAAAGGCAGCCAGACATCGGCCATCGGCACGACGATCTGCGGCTCCTCCTCACGAGGTGTACCGACCACCGCAAACAGACCCAGCAGCAGCACGCCCAGCATGATGAGCGGTGTGAGTTTGCTGTCGATAAAGAGGGCGGCGATGCGACCGCTCAAACCTGGACGATAGTTCATCCTGCCTCAATCGTCACGGATCGTTCGTATCTCATCATTCCTGAACCGAGCCGGTTTCGGGTTGAGCATTGCTCGTTTCGAGTTTCTGGTTGCGAGTTGAACCACCTGCTCTCACGAAACTC
>JAHBWQ010000118.1 GCA_019636915.1 Nitrospira sp.
GCCCCGCGCGATCGATCAACAAGTCCCAGACTCGTAAGATCGGCAACCCAGATTTGATGAGCGCCAACAGCTCCTGATTGAAAATCAGGAACTGCCCGAAAGGAAGCCCACCGAACGACCACGATCGTCTGGCTCGCGTCGGGTGTGCCCCACGGCGGTGGAGGGTGAACACGAGGAGTCCTTGAGACTCCAGCTTCGCACGAACGGCGGCTTCTCCTTCTCCCTCAAGATATCCCTGGATCAAGGATCCGTCAGCTCGTGCAACTCGGTATGCAAAAACTGCCATCGCTCTAGCCCTTCACTGTCAATGGGTGAATTCCTCCGACCTGACTACCTTTGCCCGTACTCTGATCCATCCGCGACCGACTCCGGTAACAAGAGAGGCCGACCCGCTTGAATATAATCGGTGGAGAGTGCATTGACGGCCATGAGCTGGCGCACAGAAGTGCGGTGGCGTTGGGCAAGACTCCACAGCGTATCGCCCGACTTGATCATGACTCGTGCGGGCGTTGCGAGTGTTACTGGTTGAGCCAGAATCGCTCCTTGATGAACCGAGACCGTGCCAGGTATCTCTCCGTCCGGCTGTAAAGAAACTCGACGACCTTCTAGCGGATCGTCGGACGAGACGGCCTCTGGCATACCTATCGGTTCTGACCGTGGGTGTTTCTCTACGGGAAGAGCCATGATCGTCGGAGAAACACCTCCACTCGCCTGTTTCTCGATCCTTGATAGTTGTTTCCGCAGCTGTTTGAGCTGACCCTGCAGCACGGCTCCTGTCCGCGCGACCCGTTCCCGATCAACCCGGGACTCCGCGAGCTCTTCCCGTTGCAAAGCAATCACATGGCGGGCCTCACTTAATCGATGCTCGGCTTCTCTAACGCGCCCTTCAAGCTGCGCCCGACTCACCTGCGCCTCGGCCAATTCCTGGTTCCGGACCTCAACCTCTGCACGCAATTCTGCCATCGCGCGCTGTGCATCTTTCAACGAGGCGTTTACCACATCGACCGTGAGCTGAAGATCTGACGCCTTTGAATCGCCAATACGGTCAAGCGCACTACAGGCCACAAGATTGAGGAGAATCAGTCCAACACTCAAACCCCTCCATACGGCGTTCCATCCGAGTGCCCGGCGTAGGCAACACACGGGACAGCTCTCGAAGTTCATGTCTGAATTACCACTTGTTATAGGGAATCCCATTGGTCCCAATACGATCCGACCCCGAATACACGTCAAAGATACCACCCTCGGCCGAATCGCTCATTTCCTGCCACGAACTCGATGAATTCGTGAATGGATCTTTGGGAAGGGCTCGAAGATAGCCCGTCGCTACCAACCCTTCCAACGACGAAGGATACTTCCCCTGGTCGGCACGGTGGTGGTCCAATACTTCACGAAGCGTGAACAAATCCTGCCGCAAGACCGTTTCTCTCGCCTTGATCAATGAAGACTGATAGGACGGAGCCGCGATTGTTGCGAGAATGCCGATGATGGACACGACAATCATGAGTTCGACAAGCGTGAACCCTTTCGCCTTCGATCCGGTTGCTCTACCAATCCTGATACTTGGAGCCATCAATTGCGACCGCCTCGCTTTGCGTCATGACATCATAGACATCTTCCCCACACCAACTGATTGGCTTGGGCTGGTCTTTGTAACACCGCAATAACCAGTTCGCCTTCCCGGTCAACGGATCAATCGGCAGGCTCCGCAAGTACCGTCTCATCGTCGTACCCCGAACAGTGGCCTCTTCCCCCGTCAGCTTGACTCCCAGCAACGTCTCAAGTGTCCTGGGATAACCGTACTGACCTGAAACTTCCTTACACACCAACCTATTTTTTACACAGGCAGATCCCAGCAACACGTCTCCATCACGGCTCCATTCCAACTTAAACGAGTCGATGGCACTTCGAATCATTCGAAGCTGTTGACGCAATTCAATTTCCTGCGTTCGCTTGGTCGAGACCTTGCTCAGTGGCATTGCCACCGACGCCAGAATGGCAATAATCGTCATGGCGACGAGCATCTCAACCAATGTGAGCCCATCTTCCCTCACCGGACCCGCACCACTCCTGCCCCCACGACTCCATGTGATGCCTCCACAGAACTACCCGAATCCAACAGTTCCACGCGAACCGGGGAGACTCCAGGTGCCTTTGCGAGGAAGGTGACCCCCACAGTCCGTGGTGCTCGTCCGGCAGGACGAGCCAAATGGAACAGAATGGTACCTGGTTCACTTTCACTGCTGTTTCTGGAAACCTCACCGTTCCCAGTTAACTCTGCATCGTCCAATCGCTTGAACTGCAAGATACTGGGGTCGTACTCCACCTTAAATGTGCTCTCGCCGGATGAGCGGAGTTGACCATCCACGATAGAGAGGGTCACTTCTTTACCGAATTGGACAATCGAGTCCTCGGGCTTGATAGCCAACTGAGGGCCAGGAGTCGCCAACTGGGCCAGCGATCGCCCCCCGTTCTGCTGTCCGGTTCTCTTCTCCATCGCTGTATCCCTAAGAATGGTTTTCTCAGCATCGCCCCTCATCAAAGTCGGCAGCTTGGGGGATGAGCCGGAAAAGACGGGACGGGTCGCATAATTAAATTCGGTACCAGACCAAAAGGCTTGATTACGCGAGCCGACCGGAATCGTCGGTTGCGCAATATGGGGAGTGATGGTGAGAATTACTTCGGTCGTGACGCGTTGTATTTCAAATGAGCTCACTAAGTTTCCGATAAAAGGCCAATCGCCAATCCAGGGCACACTCACTCGTGTTCGCTTGTCTTCTTCCTGTAGCAATCCCCCGAGCACGATCGTCTCTCCATCCCGCATATTCAGCGTCGTTTCCGCAGAACGATTGCCGAACTTGAATTGCTGAATAAGTGGAGATCCCTGAAGTGTTTCCTTTTCTCCGACTCGAACCACTTCGACTTTCATCTTCAGTGACAATTCGTTACCAAGTCGAATTGAAGGCTCAACGGTCAGCTTGACGCCCGTATCTCGAAACTCGATCGAGGTGACCGTCGACGTCGTTGGGACGGCTCCGGTTGTAGCTTGTCCAGGCAACACATTGGTGGTCGACAGAAGAATTGGTTGCTTATCCCCGATATTGATCTCTGCCTTCTTGTTGTTCATGACCCGAACCTTTGGAGACGCGAGCGTCTTGACATCGGATTGTTGCTTCAAGAAATCCAATGACACGGTGGTCGGCATCTTGAAGAGATAGTTACTGGGTCCCAAATCCGCCAATTGGCGGTACGTCATCAGCGCCGCATCTATTCCCAATGTTCCGCTGAATGCGGAAGCAACCAGCCCAGCACTCGCTTGCTTCGGATAATTGAGTCCGAGATTTTGCTTCTTTGTTCGATCAACCTCCAGTACCTCCAGGTCAAAGACCACCTCGGGTTCGGATCGGTCATTAGCCAGAATAATCTTCTCGGCAAGCTCCAACTTCTCTGGCTGATCACGAATGACAATGGCATTCAGCTGTTCGTTGGCATGCATCCGTTTTGAATCCAACATGCTTTTGAGTAACAACACCATATCCTTAGCCTTGGCCGTCGACAGATAGAAGGTCCTGATCATCAGATCCTGATACTGCTCTTGCTTCTGCTTGGTATCAGGGCTGACCACCAACACTGTCGGCGCCACCTGTCTGGAAAATAAGCTGTTACTATTGAGAATCAACTGTAAGGCATCTTCGAACGGTGTTTCCTGAACGGAGATCGATATCGGGTCGTTCCGAACATCCTTATCGAACACGAGGGTGAACCCACCCGCCTTTGCCACACCTTCCAACACTTCCTTGATCCCGGCATTCTTAAACTTCAGCGTGATGGGCTGCCTCGAACGTTCGGCCCTCGTCCGGGCTTGTTGTTCTTCGGTGAGACGACTGATGCTCTCTAACGGCTCTTGGTAAGCGGGATCGAGCTCCGCAGCTCGTGCAAATCTATCCAAGGCTTCCTCATTTCGCCCAAGTTTGGCCAAACGCTCAGCCTCGTGATACTGAGACCGTGACTCTTTCATGCGAGTCGTGTCTTGAAATCCCGCCTGATACTCGGCTCTCGAGGGTTCGATCGCAAGGGCGCGCTTGAATTCTTCAAGCGCGAGATCAACGTGCTTTTCCTTGAGTAGCGCATGGCCTCGTTCAGCATGCATCGCCGCAGTACGTTCGCGAGCCAACGCATATTTGCCTTGGAGAGCACTATTAAACGGATCATCCTTCAATGCCTGCTTGTAGGCAAGACTCGCCTCTTCCCATCGCTCTGAAGCTAGGTGCTGATCTCCACGCTTGACCTCAGGCGAGACAAAGAGCGAACAGCCCGTGATCCACAAGACGCCAAAACCCAGCACCTTGCATACGAGCTGAGAATACTGACAGGCATTCCAACGACGAGTCACAACCCCTCGCTCATATGGGATGAATTGGGTGGAAATGAAGGGTGCCCTCACCCACCATCAATTTCTTATACTACGGATTAAAACGGGCTCAAAGGAAAAGGCGGAAGTTGAAGAAGGCGGGACCGGATGAACGATCTGTTCAAATCGAGGGCAATCAGGAAATTCCGTGGATCCCCATAGAATTACCGGATCGTCGGTCGCTGTGACCAGCAGTTACAATCGCCAGTATTTCAGAGAGGGATGGATTTTGACCGGATCAAGAATGCT
Organism: Nitrospira sp.; assembly: GCA_019636915.1. Lineage (GTDB taxonomy): Bacteria > Nitrospirota > Nitrospiria > Nitrospirales > Nitrospiraceae > Nitrospira_D. The sequence goes on from JAHBWQ010000118.1 coordinate 4,661, forward strand.
CTTAACATCGATCAGAACACCGTGCTCCCGACTGCGAAGCGGCCGCAGCAAGTCCGTGAGGCCCATATCAGAGAACCGTGTATGCGCGACGGCAACGATCAGTCCATCAAGATCCCGCATCGCATCCCACCGAACTAAATGAATACCGTACTCTGCCATCGCCTCTTCCTCTTCGGCAATCGGATCATGGACCAGCACCTGCACGCCATATTCATGAAGTTCACGGATGATATCGGGCACCTTGCTATTACGGAGATCTGGCACATTTTCTTTGAACGTCAATCCAAGCACCCCTACTCGCAATTCATTCGCCGGGCGAGACAGCTGGCTGAGCAATTTCATGGTCTGTTCAGCCACAAACTTTCCCATCCCGTTGTTGATACGGCGACCGGCAAGAATGACGTCTGGATGATATCCCACTGACTCCGCCTTTGAGGTCAGATAGTATGGATCCACACCAATACAATGGCCACCGACAAGACCGGGGGAAAACTTCAGAAAGTTCCACTTTGTCCCTGCGGCTTCAAGAACCGATTTGGTATCGATGCCCAATCGATGAAAGATCAGCGACAGCTCATTCATCAATGCAATATTCAAGTCTCGCTGAGTGTTTTCAATCACCTTGGCCGCTTCAGCGACTTTGATACCCGATGCTCGATGAATGCCCGCTTTGACGACGAGTGCATAGGTGTCCGCCACAATGTCCAGCGAGTCCTGATCTTGTGCCGATACGACCTTCATAATCTTTTCAAGCGTGTGCTCTTTATCTCCCGGATTGATTCGCTCCGGCGAATAACCTAATTTAAAATCAACCCCGGCTTTCATGCCCGATGCCTTTTCCAAAATAGGCAAGCAGACTTCTTCTGTCGCACCTGGATAGACGGTTGACTCGTACACCACGATGCTCCCTGCAGACAAGTTTCGACCAATCAACTCAGAGGCCTTCTGCAACGCCGTCAGATCTGGCTGCAACGCGTCGTTGATCGGCGTAGGCACGGCGACAATGATGAAGTTTGCGGCTTTCAGATCGGCTGGCTCTGAGGTATACCGCACCCGAGTAATGCCAAGATCCTCTTTCGACACTTCGCCAGTCCGATCAATGCCATTCTGTAATTCCTCGATCTTTTTCTTATTGATATCAAACCCAACAACCTGGCCAATTTTCCCAAACGCCACAGCGATCGGAAGGCCGACGTAGCCCAACCCAACAACTGCAATAGATCGTGCTTGTCGCTTGTTCATATTCTTCTCACGCTCTCCCAGACCTCAGTCACAATGGAAATAATGGTAACAATGGCAGAACGCCCTAGGATCGTCAAGAACTGGATGGTCTTTCATAGAGACATCCTCTCGTCGCCCCCACACAGCCTCCGTCCTGACACGACCTATCCCAAACTGCAACCCAAATATTGTGGGTAGCCGCCTTAACAGACAGTCTGAATGATCCCGGATTCCCTACTTGCTATTGAACCCTCAAAGCCGGATACCCATACACATTGGTCATCGACGTCTTGAATCGTCAGATTTGAACTGCGCTGTAGGTGAATCCCTCAATACTCGTTTCCTTGGTTGGGAAGGAAGTCATTCGGTTCGAGCGACTTAAGTCGACTTACCTAAACCATCGTAACGGATATTGTCCATTATCGAGTATTCGTACACCAAATACCTGGAATTGGGATGATCGTTGGCTGAAACTCAAAACTCATCAAACCTTTTTTTAGATATATCAACGCGATCCGAATAAGACAAGCAGAAACTCTCCAGTAACGCCCCGACATCTTAAAGTGTTACACGCTATACCTAAACCATTTCCTCATCTGTACAATTGTGCGAGTCACGTCTTTTCATTTTCTCGGTAGAGTTACATGCCACCTCGCACAGACATAAACCAGTATTTTCATTCAAACACCTGAAAATCCTTTCAATCCATGCGGCAACCCCACTAGGCCCATCTCCCCATAATAAACACGGCACTCGACTTGCTCCCAATCCCGCCTCGTCGTGAATCGTTCGCTTCGCGATGGACTCGCAAGGAGGATCCAAGCAATGCGCCAGAATATCCGGCACTTGTTGTTATTCCCCATTGGGTTCTGCCTGGCTCCCATCCTATTCGAACCGATGTTTGTATCAATTCCTTTTGCCTCCGCGGCAGCAGAGGATACCCCTCTCCCCACAGCATCCCCCACACCCAAGTCGAGACTGTTGTCCGGAATGCCAGCGTTGAGACAGCTTGTCACACCATCCAATCTAGTACCGGCCATAGGACTCAACTCTCCTGGTTTTTCCTTTAGTATTCAGCAGGGAGATGCACCGCCTCCTCCACAAACCCTGACCGTCAGCAACCAAGGTGGGGGAACATTAAACTGGAATGCCACAACGACTGCAGCGTGGCTGGCCCTAAGCCCTGCTTCAGGTACCGGTAACGGCACCGTGACCATTACCCCCGTCCTGGGCTCACTTGGCACCGGCACTTACACCGGCAGCATTACCCTCAGTGCCCCCGGTGCCCAGCCCAGATCAATCCCCGTCACCTTCATCGTGACGCCGCCACCGGTCCTCCCGCCGGCCATTGGTGTCAGTTCCTCCAGTTTGTCGTTTACCGCTCAACAGAACGGAAGCAACCCGGCCCCCCAATCGCTGAACATCCGCAATACCGGCGGTGGCACGCTCCACTGGACCGCAACGGACAATGCCGCCTGGCTCACGCTCTCGGCGACAACCGGCACCGGCAACAGCACCGTGACCATTACCCCCGTCCTGGGCTCACTTGGCGCGGCTACGTACACCGGCAGCATTACCCTCAGTGCCCCCGGCGCCCAGCCCAGATCGATCTCCGTCACCTTCATCGTGACGCCAGGTAGTTCCTTGACGCTCTCATCTAATAGCCTTGCCTTTACGACAACGCAAGATCTAGGAAACCCAGCGGGTAAGACCATCACGGTACAGTCCAATGGATCTTGGACGGCAAAGGAGGAAGCTTCATGGCTTTCACTTAGTCAACCCTCTGGGTCTGGTAACGGAACAATCACTGCCAGTGTGGACATCTCAAAGGCCGTACAGGGAGAGAACCAGGCCACAGTGACAGTGTCCAGTGGGAGTGTCATTAAAACCGTACTGATCACGCTCACAATCGGCAACGGTCCGTTTGCAACATTGACATGGAAAGCGAATAACGAAACAGATCTGGCTGGATACAAGGTCTACCGATCCACGATTCGAGGGAAATATGAGCCCCAAAATGTAATTGCTCTGGTTCAAAAAAATGTAACAACGTACCAAGCAACAGGTCTTCAATCCAGGACAACGTATTTCTTTGTCGTGACGGCCTTTGATCTGGCGGGAAATGAAAGCGGATATTCAAACGAGGTGAGCAAAAGCATCTACTGATCGTGAGAGGGAACATAGCAGAAGGCGGTCTTCGTGACGAAGACCGCCTTCTCACCAAAATCTTTCCACTGCGATTGCTTTAGCTGCTGAGCCGGAACAAGAAGGACTTCCCTACGAGCACTGCCTTCAGCTCAACAGAGTTCCTATTGCAAGAGAGTTTGATAAAGGCTCACACTGATGAGCGTTACGCACAAACCGCCGACATGGTTGAACCTGCCTCTACTGCAAACGTCTTATCGTTCTGCTTCCGTCAAATGCTCTTCACCTTCCAGTTCCTCGACCTCCGAGTCGGGTCTTCCTTTCGTCGTCGACGGATGGAGCCCATACTTTCTGAGCATCTTATAGAAGTCGGCCCTGTATCGCCCTGCGAACTGGGCGGCACGTGAGATATTGCCGCCGGTCAAATGAAGCACATTCTTCAGGTAGGTGCGTTCAAATTCCTCCTTAGCCTCGGTGAGCGGTTTAAGTGGTGATTCAGCCGCCGCACTGACGGACGGAAACAAATCCGGCGTCAACATTTCTTGCTGCGACATCACAACCGCCTTCTCCACGGCATTTTCCAACTCGCGTACATTCCCTGGCCACGGATTGATCATCAGGCGATGCAGCGCGGCCGGCGTGAACCCTTTGATATCCTTACTGGATCGCTTCACGCTCTGCGTCAGGAAATGCTGAGCGAGTAACGGGATATCGTCTCTCCGTTCACGCAACGGCGGAATGAACAGAGGAACCACCGAAATCCTGTAATAGAGGTCATTACGGAATGTCCCGTTCTTGACCGCTTCGCCAAGATCTTTGTTCGTCGCCGCAATAATACGTACATCGACCTTGACCGATGTCTCCGATCCAACTTCTCTGATCTCCCGTTCCTGGACGGCCCGCAACAGTTTCACCTGCATGGACAGCGGCATTTCTCCGATTTCATCAAGAAAGAGCGTCCCACCATGGGCCATCTGGAACAGTCCACGTTTCGCACCATGGGCGCTTGTGAAGGCCCCCTTCACATGCCCGAACAACTCGCTCTCAAACAGCGTTTCCGGAATGGCGGCACAGTTGAGTGCCACAAACGCACCTTTACTGCGACGACTGTTCGCATGAATGACACGAGCCATGACTTCTTTGCCGGTACCGGTTTCTCCGAACAGCAGAATGGTCGCGTCCGACTCGGCGACCTGGCCGATCTGTTGAAAGAGCCGTTGCATCGCCGAACTTCTGGCCACGACATTCTCGAGCCCGTACAACTCTTTCACCAGCGATTTCAGTCGATCAATCTCACGGCTCATCCGCTGCTGCGAGAGTGCTTTATCAATGGTCTCCTTGAGCTCTTTATCATCAAACGGTTTGGTCAGATACCCAAACGCCCCACGCTGCATTGCCTCCACCGCGTTGGGAATACTGCCATGGGCCGTCAGGATGATGACCGGAAGTCCCGGTTGATTTTGCAGCAACGCTTCGGTCACGTCCAACCCATTCTCACTTCGGAGACGGAGATCGGTGATCGCCAAATCAAACGTCGTATGTTTCGTTGCCTCAATGGCCTCTTGTCCCGTGGTACAGGGTGTGACGGAAAATCTCATGGCGGATAACCGCATTTTCAGCAAATGCAGCAATCCCTCATCGTCATCAATGACAAGAATATTCTCTCGCTCCGTGTTTTTCGGCTCCATAATCACCACATCTTTCTGGTCTTCATTAGGGTGTCGTTTCAGGACTTGGAGTAGGAACTGTCGTCAGTGGAGGACGGATCGGACGAACCTTTTCACGCATCTCCTGATCGATTCGCTTCAACGCCTCAAGCTGCGAAGATAGTTCTTCAATTTTTTTGTCTCGTTCAGCCAGTTGTTTTTGCATCGCGACGGGATCCGCGGATGCCTTGGTCGAATCTTTCTTGGAGAGAAGCGCCTCTATTCTGCGATCTCGCTCCGCCAGCTCTCGCTGCAATATCTCAATTGCCTCTGACTCGCCACCCTTCGAAGCATGGAATTGTTGTATCAGCACCTGCTCATCAAGCAAGTTTCGAACCAGACGATCGGTCGCCGTCGCCAACGATGTGTGAGCTTCTGCAATTGCGGGAGCCGTCAATACGGATTGAGACCATCCTTTCTGCCCTGAAACAACGGATTGCCGTAGGACTTGAAGCCAGGCTTTACTCGTCGCCGCGACCGGTCCCATCGGAGCAATTGTCACGACCTTTTCAAAGTATTTCGCTGCAACTTCGCGACTTTCGTAGAGTCCAAGGAGCCCGAGTGTAAAATACACCTGGTCACAAGAGTGTGATTGGGCGCAGCGCGGAACCAATCCTTCCTGTTTCTTTACAAGTGATTGAAAACTAGTCATTTCTTTCTGATCAGTCGCAAAATACGGGCGAGAGACCGGGATGGACGCCGTCCATGCGGCACATCCTGTGAGAAAGAGAGGCAAGACCCCGGAACTGATCGCTATAAGAAATATCTTCGTTTTCACGGCTCCCCCTTCGCCTCCGGCTTCGTCAACCGTAGGATAAACCGTACAGTCGCCCCCTTCCCCTTCTCACTCTCAATCCAGATTCTTCCTCCATGAGCTTCAACAACTTTCTTGACCAATGCCAACCCCAAACCACTTCCAGCGGCCTGCCTGACCTTGGTACGGCCCTGATAAAACCGCTCAAAAATATGCGGGAGATCCTCCGGGGCAATCCCAGGCCCCGTATCTGAAACCGAAACCTCCAGCACACCAGCCTGGACCTCTGGCTTCATATGGACCTTCACGACTCCCCCTTCTGGGCTGAACTTCAGCGCATTGGACAAAAGATTGTCCAAGACCTGTTCCAGTCGAGACGCATCCGCCTTAATCCAGACTCGCTGCCCAACAGGCTCTACGACCAACTGGACATGCTTAGAGTCAGCAAGAAGACGGATCTTGTTGATCGAGATGTCCACAATCCTGTGGAGATCGACAGGGACGAATCGATACTCCATCATCCCGGCCTCCATTTTCGATAAATCCAGAATGGTGGCGATAAGATTCATCAGCCGTTTGCTGCTGTCGGCCATGATCCGAAGCGTCATCCGTTGCTCAGGCACGAGCGGGCCAGGAATCTCGTCAAGCAGGAGGTTCGTTCCTTCCTGAATTGAGGCCATGGGGGTTCGTAATTCATGGGACACATGCGCAAGAAACTCTGTTTTCATGTCGTCGATTTCTTGGAGCTTATGACCCATCCAGTTCACGGAATCCACCAACTCGCGGAGCTCGGCCGGCGCCTTGATTTTGATCGATGCCCCAAAATTCCCCTGTCCAATCTGCTTGATATGTCCCTGCAACTCTCGGAGCGGACGCAAGATCGTATAACTTGCCACTCCTGCCAGTCCTAACCCGAACATCAAGGCCACAAGAACAAGCTGCTCCGTCACCGCCTCGGCTTGGGCGGCACTGGCACGCGATTCGGTCACCCCCACACTGACTCGCGCCTCATGAAGATCGATATAATTCTGCAACGTAAAGGACATGCGGTCCATGAGGCTGTCACGCGTGCTTTCATAATCCGGAATCGTACGCTGAGCCGACCCCGTTGCCGCCTGAGTGGCCGTGTCAAACAACCGCAGCTGTTCTTTCAGCAACTCACCCGTCTCTTGCAGCAGCGTCAGCCCCCGCGTAGAACTTTCCTGTCCTCGCAACATCTGAAGCACACGCTGAAACTCTTCAACTTCCTCAGTCACGTTGGTGAGGAACGTACGATCTTTCGTGGCAAGAAACTTCTTCTCACTATTCAGTTGGGCATACAGTGACCCTAACAGCCGTTTGGCGGATTCAACGGCCGGATAATGGTACGACGCCATTTGAGTACTCATAGCCGTCAACTGCCGAAGTTGAAAGAGTGCGTAGAGATTCACTCCCCCCATCACCGTAATAATGACCAGGGAGGTCAACACCAGCCGCCAGAATATTGAAAGTCGCATGAGTCCGTGCCTCGTTCGGACTAGGTCATAGGTGGGCAGAACTCAGTGTATGGTAATCCATACACTATTTCAGCTTCTGATCACAAGGGCAGACGCCTATTGGGAGACAAAAATATGTCGGACCAGCAAACTCCCCTGAGAAAATCTTTCCCAGACCGTTACTCTCCGGAGTCGAATTGGTGAGAAAAAAGCCGCTGTCTCCTGGAAGACCCGTGAAGCGATGCAAAAAGATGGCCCCGAAACAATAAGATCGCCATGGCGACTGGTGGAGTGAGGAGGAAAAGCACGATCTCTTGCCCCTCCGCGTCGAGTCCCATATACGACAGCCAACCACCGATTGCCGTCAGTGGGAGCATGAGAATTTGAAGGAAGTCGAGCCCAGCGCCTCGACCGGCACGGCCGGACAGTGAAAAGAATTCCTCAAGCCCGCTGGGCGACAAGACGACGGGCAGAATGAGAACAACAAACGGGAGAAACCATTCGATCCAATGCTCCACGACGAATTCATAGGACGTCTTGAACACATCAAGCGTCGATTCGTGTCGTACTTGATAAATCACTTCCGGTGCTGGGTTCAAGAGAATAAAGACCAACAGCAAGAACGCCGAGAGAAGAAATTGGCCGTAGGCGGGATTCGCCTGTAAACCCATGTCGAGCAAGAGCGTCGGCAGCCACAACACAAATCCGACACCGATCACGTCCCAAAAGTAATACCCGAAGCTTTCCGTCACGTCCGTGAACCCAAGGGTTCTGGACGCGCTCAGAGACTGTTCAATCAACCGGAGCGTGGCTCCCACCAGAAGGGCATTCAGCATCCCGAGTAAAAAACCACCGGCCATGCCCAACGGAGCAGCGATCCGTGCAATGCCCAAAAAAAGCAGCGCAAAGAGGATGAGCGCCACCATGGATACCCAGCTTTTGGTCAGCGAACGCCAGGTGGCGTGAAGCACATGTCTGTAGAGATGAACTGTCGCCGATGCGAGTTTGCTCATGCCGATGCGTACCCTAGTCGGGATTGCCCTGGTAGGTCAAGCACTAGTCTTGTTCATGTCAGGACATGCCCCATACAGGTTGACTTGTCCGACCGAGTGATTATCACTTATTTCCGTCGGCAGAAGTACTCTCATATAAAAAGGTGAGCCCTATGGACATGAATCGGATGACGATCAAATTGCAAGAGGCCCTCCAATCCGCGTCCGGACACGCCCAGCGGAGAAGTCATCAAGGCATCGATGTGGAACATGTCCTCTTGGCGCTCCTTGAGCAGGAAGGTGGAACCACCCCGGCCTTGCTTGAAGGAGCCGGTCTCGCCCTCCCTGCCGTGCGGCAAACCGTCGACCAAGCCTTGGCCAAGTTACCTCAAGTACAAGGTTCCGGAGCAGCCCCCGGCCAAGTGCATATTGCCAACCGTCTCACCCATGTGCTGAATCGTGCGGAGGAGGAGCAGAAGTCGTTGAAGGACGATTTTTTGAGTGTCGAGCATGTCCTCCTCGCCATGGTTCAAGAGGGAGGCGTATTCAAGAAACTGGGCCTCACGCGAGACCGCCTCCTGGCGAGCTTACAACAGGTGCGGGGCAATCAGCGAGTCACCAGTCAAGATCCTGAAAGCACCTACCAGTCGCTGGTGAAATACGGTCGAGACCTGACTCAATTGGCCGGACAGGGCAAGCTCGATCCCGTCATCGGACGCGATGATGAAATCCGGCGTGTGATCCAGATCCTCTCACGCCGGACGAAGAATAACCCGGTGCTCATCGGGGAACCAGGAGTCGGAAAAACCGCGATCGTGGAAGGACTGGCGATTCGTATCGTGAAAGGCGATGTCCCCGAAAGCCTCAAACACAAAAAACTTTTTGCCCTGGATAT
>JAHBWQ010000119.1 GCA_019636915.1 Nitrospira sp.
GGCGAATGGTGCGAGTCCCAGTGGCCCCGAAACGAGCTTCATGAAGCCCTTTTCACCTTCGAAGATAGGCGACGGGCCTGTCATACCCAGCTGCGCCAGCATGGCGGCAAACACACCGTTGCGGGCGGCATTCGAGAACGCGCAGGCTTTCCACAGCGATACATCACCCACTCGCGTCTGTCGCAACGCCACATTGGCGACGCCGGACAGATTGATGGCCTGTACGGTCTGCTTGTGTGAAAGGTTCAGGAGCTTCGCAGCACCGAGAGTGGATGAAAATGGGCCGTAGGTCACATGGTCCCAGCCGCGAGGGCGAAGTGCTGCGGCGTCGCAGAGCCGGCACTGCACTTCATAGGCAAGCGCGATGGCAAGAATGACCTGTTTGCCCGACGCATGGACTGTCTCGCCGACTGCGACAATGGCCGGAATATTGTCGGAGGGATGAGCGGGCTCCTTGGAAAGATAGGTGTCGTTGAAATCCAGATATCGAACGAGTCCGCCGTTGGCGAAGGTTGCGAGGTCGGGAAGGGTCTTATGGTTCGTGCCCCACGCAGTGGCACCGTGCGGCACCTTGACGGTCTTGGCAACTCGACGGGCGACCAGGCAGGGCGGTGCGTTCCATGCGCCGATCGCGCAGCCGAGGCTGTCGAGCACGCGCCGTTTGACTTCGTACACAACAACATCCGGCAAATCGCCGTAGCGTAACGTTCGGCAATATCGAGCGAGGCGATCTGAGAGCATCGGCTGCCTCTTTTCGATCTACGCCATCTCTTCCTCTCTCACGTTTGACGCCTCACGAATTCATGCTCCTGTTTCGGCCAATTTCGGTTGTCGCTTTTTCAAAAATGCCTGCACCGCTTCTTGTTTGTCAGGAGAAGCGCACAATCGGCCGAATAACTCTGCTTCCCTGGCCAGGCCTTCCGACAGGGGGATGTCGATTCCTCCTCTGATCGCATGAAGCGCGGCCTCGACCGCAGTTTTCCCCTGCGTGGTCATTGAAGCTGCAATGGTTTCAACCTGTGTGATCAGCTCGTGTGCCGGTACGACTCGACTCAGCAAACCGATTCGCAACGCCTCCTCTGCCGAGACAGTCTTACCCGTCAAAATCATTTCCGCCGCCTTGGAAGGCCCGACGATTCGCGGCAATCGCTGAGTTCCTCCGAAGCCGGGAATGAGACCGAGTTTGATTTCCGGCAACCCCAACATTGCACCTGCGGCCGCTACCCGAATATGGCAGGCCAGAGCGAGTTCGAGACCACCGCCGACACAGGTTCCGTTGATCGCGGCAAGAACCGGTTTATCCGACCGCTCAATGCGGTTGAAAAGCGCCTGTCCGCGAGACGCGAACTCCGACCCGCCGCGCTCCGTATGAAGATGAGCCAGTTCATTGATGTCGGCGCCCGCGCAGAAAAATCGTCCCGTACCGGTCACCATCACTACTCGGACATACTCGTCTTCCTCCAACTCATTCAAGACCAGGTCGAGCTCCTTGATCACGGAAAGATTCAGTACGTTGGCCGGTGGATTATGAAGCGTGATCCGCGCGACATGGTGAGAGATCGTCAATAATTGATGCGGCATACATCCTCCAAACCGCACTTCGTGTGGTCCGCCGGCTCATGGGCGAAACCCTTCTTCATCGTTGCCGGCGGATAATCGCCTTCGACTTTCCTTCTTCCTGTTCCATCGCTCTGGGCGCTAGTGGTTCCGAGCTTCACCGACATGGCTACCACCGCTGGCTCGTTGATGCTCCGTGATCGCGGCAGCAAGCTCCGCAATCCCCTCGCCTGTCGTCGCGACCGTGCGCAATACATTCGGACACCATTCCAGCAAATCCCGCAAGGTGTGATCCGAGCCAGGGAGGTCTCCTTTATTGACGACGACGATATGCGCGACTTCCAATAGTCCGGCCTTCATAGCTTGAACCTCGTCCCCAAGGCCAGGTGCCACCATCGCCACAACGGTATGCGCGACATCGACGATGTCGATTTCATCCTGGCCGACCCCGATAGTCTCAATCAGGATCACCTCATATCCGGCTGCTTCCAGTACCAGCATCGCGTCGCCGGTCGCTGGAGCAAGCCCTCCATGATGCCCACGAGTGGCCATGCTTCTGATATAGACCCCGTCATCCAATGCATGTTCCTGCATCCTGATACGGTCACCCAGTAGGGCACCGCCCGTGACAGGGCTGCTGATATCGACCGCCAGAACCCCCACTTTCAAACCTTGCCGCCGATAAAAGCTTACCAAGCGATCGACAAGCGTGCTCTTCCCGGCTCCTGGATAGCCCGTGATCCCGATCACCGCCGGCTTATGCGAGATGCTGAGCAGGCGCAACGCTTCTCTCGCGCCTGGGTGGTTTTCCAACAAGGAGATCAGACGTGATACGGCACGGACGTTTCCGGCCCTCACCCGCTCAGCTAAGATCGCCAAGCCGTGGATATCGCACATGAACGGGTGTGGACCGAAAGGACTCATGCCGCACCCTCATACGCGGTTTGTTCTGTCTGTACCTGCGATAAGCGCGAGGACAGTCGGCGGTTCAGAGCCTCACCGATCTTGCTTGCCGCCGCAACGACCTTCCGCTCATCCACAGTCAGCAAGGCGCCGGATGCTCTCAAGGCATAGACCACGTCTTCCGTCGCAACGTTCCCCGACGCCCCCGGCGCATACGGACACCCGCCTAGTCCTCCGGCGGACGTGTCAAACATCTCGATGCCGTACTCCGTCCACGCGGTTAGGACATTGGCCACCGCCATGCCGCAAGTGTCATGAACGTGAAGCGAGAGGCGGCTTCGGTCAATGCGCGGTACTATTTCATCCAAGAGTTTCCGGATGTCACGGGGGGACGCCTTTCCGACGGTGTCCCCAAGCGAAATCTCATCGACTCCCAGATCGAGTAACATCCGTATCACGTCCAGAACCTGAGACGGCTGAACAGTTCCCTCGAAGGGGCAATGGGTCACCGTGGAAATGTATCCGCGCACCATCATGCCATCCCGTTTTGCGCTGAACACCACCGGCCGGAACCGTTCGATTGACTCGCTCACCGCACAGTTGATGTTCCGTCGGGTGAACATATCGGAGGCCGCCGTAAAGACCGCGATCTTATTCACCGCCGCGGCCCTCGCCCGCTCCAATCCTCGTTCGTTTGGCACCAATGCCGAATAGACGACACCGGGTTTGCGGTTGATTTTCCGAAACACCTCGTCGGAATCCGCCAATTGCGGGATCGCTCGAGGTGATACGAAGGATCCGGCTTCGATCTCTGTGACACCGGTTTCGGACAGACCATCCACAAATGACACCTTGGCCTCTGTTGAGACGATATCCGATTCATTCTGCAGTCCGTCCCGCGGACCGACTTCAATGATGCGGATCGGCCGTGAAACTGTGCTATGCCCTTCGCTCAGCGACATCGTACGGCCCCTTTATTGAGGATTCCTTGCCCTGACTCCCTGACGCAGTTGTCCAGACCGGAGAGCGCCTTTCAAGAAAAGCCCGAAATCCTTCTTGTGCCTCCGCCGAAAGACGGGCGTGAGCATTGGCGTCGATACCGGCATTCCATCGCTCATCGTCGGGAACTGCGCGAAGTCGCCGGATCAGGGATTTGGTGTCCCGCACTGCTTGCGGCGCGAGATTTGAGACCGCATGAACTAACTCAACAACGCGGGAGTCGAGCTGATCCTTCTCAACGACGTCATGAACAAGGTTGTATTGTTTCGCAGCAGCGACGGAAAATACCTCGCCGGTCAGGCAGAACCTTCGCAGAAAAGAATCGCCGGTCTTCCGAAGCAGAAGAGGCGCAATCACTCCCGCCACCATTCCCAAACGCACCTCACTGAAAGCGAAGGTCGCGTCCTCGGCTGCAACAGCGATATCACAGGCTGCAACCAAGCCAACCCCGCCTCCGAAGGCCGGACCCTGGATTTGCCCGATCACCGGACATGGACATTCATCAATGGTACGGAACATCCTCGCGAGCTGTTCGGCATCCTCACGCGCTTGAGCGGCAGACACCGCACTGTCCGATGCCAACCAATTGATGTCTGCACCGGCGCAAAACACAGTGCCGGTTCCGGCTAACGTAATTGCGCGAAGCGAGGAGTCTTGGCTCAACAAGGTGAAGGCGTCGCACAGTTCTTTCGCCATACGGGCGTCGAATGCGTTCCGCCGATCAGGTCGATTCAAGATCACACGTGCGCTGTTTTTGTTGGACTCAATGAGGATCAACGTAGAATCTTTCATCGGCGCCTCACATGCGAAAGACAGGCGGATGCGACGAGCGCACCGGTGTCGTCATGGCCACATCAAGGCACAGACCGAGAATTTTCCTTGTCTCCATCGGATCGATAATCCCGTCATCCCAGAGCCGAGCCGTGCTGAAATAAGGACTCCCCTCCCGCTCGTACTGTGCCCGTGTGGAGTCCGTGATCTTTTGCTGCTCATCTTCCGACAGGGCGGCCTTATCGCGTGCTCGCTGTTGCTGCTTTACAGTCAGGAGCACCTGCGCCGCCTGTTCAGCCCCCATGACCGAGGTTCGCGCATTGGGCCAGAGAAAGAGAAACCGCGGACCGTAGGCCCGCCCGCACATGGCATAATTGCCGGCACCATGAGAGGCGCCGATAATGATTGTGAACTTTGGAACCTCGGCGGTCGCCACCGCTTGCACCATCTTGGCTCCATCCTTGATGATCCCTCGCGTCTCATACTCCCTGCCGACCATGAAACCTGTGACGTTTTGGAGAAACACGAGCGGCAGTCGTCGCTGGGCACAGAGTTGGACGAAGTGCGCGCCTTTCAGCGCAGCTTCTGAGAAGAGCACGCCGTTGTTCGCGACGATGCCGACCTGATGACCCATCCAACGGGCGAACCCACATGTGAGCGTCCGGCCATATCGAGCCTTAAACTCGTGAAAGCGGCTGCCGTCCACTACACGGGCAACGATTTCACGGGATTCGAAGGTCTGACGCGGATTGCTCGGAATGAGTCCATACAGTTCGCCGGCCGGGTAGCACGGCTCCTCGACTGTAGAGGGTTTGCGAAGGATCGGTCGTCGAGGCAGTGTGTCGACGATCGACCGACAGATCTCAAGAGCTTCATCGTCGCTTTCCGCCAGATGATCGCTCACACCGGAGAGTCTGGTATGGAGATCGGCGCCACCGAGCTCTTCGGCTGTGACCTCCTCGCCGGTTGCCGCTTTGACCAGCGGCGGCCCAGCCAGATAAATGGTGCCAGTCCCTTTCACGATCACGTTCTCATCGCACATGGCCGGTACGTAGGCCCCGCCCGCGGTACACATCCCCATGACGACGGCGATTTGTGGAACCCCGAAGGCGGACAAGCGTGCCTGGTTATAGAAGATCCGTCCAAAGTGCTCTTTGTCGGCAAAGACATCGGCCTGCATCGGCAAGAACACTCCTCCGGAATCCACGAGATAGATCGCAGGCAATCGATTTTCCAAGGCGATCTCTTGCGCCCGGAGATGTTTCTTGATCGTCATGGGGAAATAGGTCCCACCCTTGACCGTCGCGTCGTTCGCGGCAATGACACATGGCCGTCCCGACACATAGCCGATGCCTGTAACCAGACCGGCAGAAGAAATTCGGTCGTCGTACATCCCGGATGCCGCCAAGGGACTGAGTTCGAGCCAAGGCGAATCCGGATCGAGCAACTTCGCAATCCGCTCCCGGGCAGTCAGTTTGCCTCGTTGTCGATGAAGCACAGTTGCTTCCGGTGACCCTCCGGCTCGAACAAGAGCGAGATGTTTCTGCAGGTCGGCCACTAGTCCCTCATAGTGCACACGATTCGACGCGAATTCGCTGGACGTCGTTACCATCGAAGTCGTCAACGTACGCATGGTGTTCAGCCCTGTGGTTTGAGTCCTTTAACGAACGTCACGATCTCATTCATGGGCGCTCCCGGCCTAAACAGCGCCTTCACACCGTCCGCGGTGAGCGTCGCGACATCTTCATCGGGAATGATTCCGCCGCCGAACAAGGCGATGTCTTCTGAATCCTGTTCTTTAAGGAGTTCGAGGACGCGTCGGAACAGCGTCTTGTGCGCTCCTGAAAGGATGCTCAAACCGATCGCGTCCACATCCTCTTGGATCGCCGTACTGACGACCTGTTCCGGCGTCTGGTGGAGGCCGGTATAGATCACTTCCATCCCGGCGTCACGCAATGCGCGCGCGATGAGCTTCACACCCCGGTCATGACCGTCGAGGCCGACTTTACCGATCAGGATACGAAAAGGGGTACTCGCTACTGGCATGCCGACACCTCCCGAAGAAAATATTTACCTTCTTGATCCCTCCGAACATATCCCGCCTGAACCACCGGGTCGTGCTCAAAGAGCAACAGCCATCGCTCTTCGAACGCCCGGTCCAACACCCATCTCTTCGTCTCCAGGGTCTGGATGGGAAAGAGATCGTAGCCCATGATGTAGGGAAGTGGCAGGTGCGACACAGTCGGAATCAGGTCGCCGAGGAAGAAAGCCACCTGTCCTTCCGATTCGATCTTGACCGCCTGATGACAGCGCGTGTGGCCGGCGGTGACGACCGTGGTCACACCCGGAACGAGTTCCGTATCACCACGCAGAAACTCCCACTGGTTGATGTGAGCGATCGGCTGAAAATTGTCAGGCCGGTAGCTGACTTTGGTCCGTTCATTTGAGCGAGCCGCGTCATCAAATTCACCCTTTTGAATCAAGTAGCGCGCCTTGGGAAAAGTCGGCTTGATACTGCCGTCACTCGTTCTGATGGTGTTTCCTCCCGCGTGATCGAAATGGAGATGCGTGTTAATGACCAGATGAATCTCATCCGGTCCCAGACCCAATTGCTTCAACGACTCTAGGATCGTCGGCCTTCGTTCCACGGCGAACATACGCTGAAACTTCGCATCCTCCTTGGGCCCCAGCCCCGTATCCACGAGGATATTTTTACCGTTCGCGCGGATCAACAGAGCAGTGAGGCTGAGCGAGATCCGGTTCAACTCATCGGCGGGACAGCACTTCTCCCATAGTACCTTTGGCACCACTCCAAACATCGCTCCGCCATCAAGCCGAAACCGGCCGTCACTCACCGGATAAATTTCAAACCTACCGAGCTTCATGATCCTCTCCCTCTCCCTCTGGGCCTCGGGTGGAAGGGTCGGGGCACGGAGGCTTTCGCCATAGCGCCTATTGCCATTTCAAGACACCGTATAGATGCCGCTCCGCCGTTCTTCTAGTCCGATAAGGCGAGCGGCCAACATTCTGGATCTTCATTTGCTGCCCTCGCTCATCGCATTATGGCGAAGCCGGAATGGCCTACCCTTCCAGCCGAGGCCTCTACAACACCACCGGCTCCCGATACGTTCCGAACACTTCTTTCAAGGCCGTGCAGATTTCGCCTAACGTCGCCTTCGCCTTCACCGCATCGAGGAGATAGGGCATGACGTTTTCGCCGCACGAAGCCGCTTCTTGTAGCTCCTCGACAGTTCCGGCCATCTTGAATGAATCGCGACATTTGCGCAGGTCCGAAAGACGTGCCACCTGTTCATATTCGACTTCCTGTCCTATCTTGAGAATAGGGATCGGACGTTCCTCCGATTCCACGTACTCGTTGACGCCGACGACGATCCGCTCGTTCCGTTCCAACTCACGTTGGTACCGTTGCGAGGCGTCGAGAATTTCACGCTGCGGGAATCCCTGCTCAATCGCCCTGACCATCCCGCCCATCTCATCCAACCGACGAAAGTAATCCACCGCCGCCTCTTCGAGGCGATTCGTGAGGGCTTCGACATAATAGGAGCCGCCGAGAGGATCGATGCTGTTGGCAACTCCACTCTCTTGCGCGATGATCTGTTGCGTACGCAGCGCCAGTTTCACCGCTCCCTCGGTCGGCAGCGCCAGCGTTTCGTCCATCGAGTTGGTATGGAGGGACTGCGTGCCGCCCAAGACAGCCGCGAGTGCCTGAATCGTTGTCCGAACCACGTTGTTCATCGGCTGTTGTGCCGTCAGAGAACAGCCGGCGGTTTGCGCATGGCAGCGGAGCTGCACCGAACGCGGATCGGTTGGCCGATACCGTCTGGTCATTTCGCGGGCCCACAGTCGACGGGCCGCACGAAACTTGGCGATCTCTTCGAAGAAATCGCTGTGGGCATTGAAAAAGAACGAGAGCTGGGGCGCGAACCGGTCCACAGGGAGACCGGCTTTTACCATCGCCTCCACGTAGGTCAGGCCGTCATAGATGGTAAAGGCCAGTTCCTGCACGGCGGTGGAGCCGGCTTCCCTGATATGATACCCGCTGATGCTGACCGGGTGCCATTTGGGTACGTGTTCGGAACAATAGGTGATGGTGTCGGTGATCAGGCGGAGCGACGGTTCCGGCGGGAAGAGCCACTCTTTCTGCGCGATGTATTCTTTGAGAATATCGTTCTGCAACGTGCCGTCCAGCAGCTCAAGACGGATGCCTCGTTTCTCTGCGACCGCGAGGTACATCGCGAAGATCGCGGCGGACGGGCCATTGATCGTCATCGACGTGGTGACCTGATCGAGCGGAATACCATCGAAGAGTCGCTCCATGTCGTCGAGCGACGAGATGGCGACGCCGCAGTGACCGATCTCTCCATGCGCGCGAGGATCATCCGCGTCGATACCCATGAGGGTCGGCATATCGAATGCGACACTCAGTCCGTTCTGTCCATGTTGGAGGAGATATTTAAAGCGGCGGTTGGTGTCCTCCGCCGATCCGAACCCGGCGAATTGCCGCATCGTCCAGAGCCGCCCACGATACATGGTCGGGTAAACGCCACGGGTATAGGGGAATTCACCTGGTGCGCCGAGCTCGTCGTCCGACGACCAGTCCTTTAGATCGTCGTGCGTGTACACGCGATTCATGTCGAGTCCCGAGAGAGATGCGAATCGTGGTTTGCGCTCGTGCATCGATCTCCTCCGAATCGTGGTGAGAAACCGGGAACCAAGATCAGGACCGACCGCTCATCGTTTCCTCCCGTTCGTGCCTTCCTTCGTAGACGTAGAATCCACGGCCGCTCTTTCGCCCCAGCCACCCCGCTTCGACATATCGGCGGAGTAAGGGACACGCGTGAAATTTTGGATCCCCCAAGTCTTGATGCAAGACATCGCAGATGGCCAGCACCGTATCCAAGCCGATGCGGTCGGCAAGCGCCAATGGTCCCACGGGATGATTGGCACCCGTCGCCATTGCCAAATCAATATCCTCAGCGGATGCGACGCCTTCCTCCAGCGCGAACACCGCTTCATTAATCATGGGAATCAGGACACGATTCACGATGAACCCCGGCACATCTCTAGCCACAACAGAAGTTTTGCCCAAGCGCTTTGCGAGGTCGAGCGCGAGCTGCATCGTTCGTTCGGATGTTTCCAGTCCCCGCACGACTTCCACCAGCTTCATCACGGGCGCAGGGTTCATGAAATGAAAGCCGATGACGCGGTCCGGCCGGCCTGAGGAGGCTCCCAACTTTGTGATTGAAATGGATGAGGTGTTGCTCGCGAGCACCGCCTGCGGTGGACAGATTCGGTTCAATTGGGCAAAGAGTTTCTGTTTCAACGCAAGACTTTCAGAAACCGCTTCGATGACCACCTCCACGTCGCGCAAGCGGTCAAGCTCCCCCAATGGGTGGATGAGCGCCAAGACCTCTCCCGCTTGATCATCGGTAAGACTGCCTCGTGCAACTGCACGTTCCAATCCAATGCGGATCTTGGAAACGGCCTGCGTTAACGGCGGCTCGGCGACGTCCACGAGGAGGACTTCGTAGCCGGCGGTCGCGCAGACCTGGCTGATGCCGCTGCCCATCTGGCCTGCACCCAAAATCCCGATCTTCTTGATATCGTCGAGCCTCATAGTCGTCTTCATGGCCTTTCTACGATCATCGCCAACGCTTCCCCTCCTCCGATGCAAAGGCTCGCCAGGCCCCGCCTCACTCCACATGCCGCCATGGCATGAACCAGGGTTGTAAGGATGCGCGCGCCGGTTGCCCCGATCGGATGGCCGAGCGCAACAGCTCCACCGTTCACGTTGACCTTCTTCACATCGAGTCCCAATTCTCGGTTGATCGCGAGAGACACAGCCGAAAATGCTTCGTTGATTTCAAATAAATCAATGTCTCCGATCGTGAGACCTGTTTTCTTGAGCACCCGTTTGATCGCCTCGATCGGCGCGATCGTAAACCATTCCGGAGCCAACGCTGCTCCGGCGTAGCCGACGATACGCGCCATCGGTGCACATCCACGGCGTGCCGCTTCTTCTTCCGCCATAACAACCAACGCTGCCGCGCCGTCATTACAGGAAGGAGAATTGCCCACAGTCAGGACACCGTCGTCCTGGAATACCGGTTTCAACTCACGCATCCTGCTGAGATCGACTCGAGTCGGTTCCTCGTCCTCCGCGACCGCCGCTGCTGGACCTTTGCGTTGCGGCACCTCGACAGGCACTATTTCCTGTTTAAAGCTTCCACTCGCTATTGCCTCACGCGCGCGTCGATAGCTCTCAAGTGCGAAGTCATCCAGTTCGTTTCTTGTCAACCGGAACTTGGCGGCGCACCGCTCACCTGCATTGCCCATATGGAAATTATTGTAGACATCCCACAGCCCGTCTTTGACGAGACTGTCGACTAATTCTGCATGTCCCAAGCGGTAGCCCTGTCGCGCTTTCTCGAGCAAATACGGCGAGCGGGTCATGTTTTCCATCCCGCCTGCCACGACGATGTTCGCTTCTCCCAGCGCAACGGCTTGTGATGCCATGATGACCGTCTGGATGCTGGAGCCGCAGACTTTGTTCACCGTCGTGGCACCGGTTGAATGGGGGATTCCGGCTCCGATCGATGCCTGTCGTGCCGGCGCTTGTCCCAGGCCGGCGCTGAGGACACAACCCATATAGACGTGGTCTACATGGTCCGGCGGTAGGTGAACCCGCTTCAACGCGTCGGCGATGGCAAGACTGCCCAATTTTGTCGCCGGCACCTGGCTGAACATGCCGTTGAAACTCCCCATCGGTGTCCGCACGGCGCTGACGATCACCGCTCGCTTCATCTCGTTCATCACTTTTCCCCTTCGCTCCTCATGCCATACTTCTCACACATTCTTACTCACACAATCTGCTCCCAATGGCTTTGTTCAAGATACTGTTTTACCTTCGCCATAAATTGGTCCGCCGTCGCTCCATCGATCACTCGGTGGTCGAACGACATGCTGAGGTAGCCCATCGGTCGAATGGCAATCGCGTCATCTATGATGACGGCTCGTTTCTGAATTACACCGATACCCAGAATCGCAATCTGTGGCTGATGGATGATGGGTGTGCTGAACAAGCTGCCGAACCCGCCATGATTCGTGATCGTGAATGTTCCGCCCTGAACTTCCTCGAGACTCAATTTCTTGGACCTGGCCCGCTCAGCCAGATCCCCGACTTCTTTCGCCAGCTGTATCAGCCCTTTGCGATCGGCGTGTCGAACCACTGGGACCAACAGCCCATCTTCGAGTGCCGTGGCGATCCCGACATGGATATCCTTCTTGACCAGGATCCCTTGCTCTCCCCATGACGAATTCACAATCGGCATATCGCGAAGGGCTCTCGTCGCGGCTCGAATGACAAACGGAAGATAGGTGAGGTTACGGCCCTGCCCTGAGCCCTCTCGAAGGGCTTTTCGGAATTTTTCGATGTGTGAGAAGTCAGCCTCGAAGAAGGTGGCGACATGGGCTGACGTCTGTTTGCTCTTGACCATTCGATCGGCGATGGTCTTGCGCATCTGCGTGAGGGGGCGAACTTCCTCACCCATCGAAGGCTCGCCGCCTATCGCGGCAACCTTGGTCTGGACTCCGTTCTGCGCGATAAAGTCGAGCACATCCTTTTTGGTCACCCGGCCGCCGACCCCGGTGCCTTTCACGCGCGAAAGATCGATTCCGTGCTCTTTCGCCAGCTGCCGCACAGCCGGAGAGTGATGTTGGTCTTCCGCAGAATCCTGTACCATAGGACGGATGACCACCCCCCCCACCCGGTTGACCACATCAGCTGGCGGAGTATTGTCGATGCGCGCGAGCAGGGTTCCGACTGGAACGGTTTCGCCCTCATGCACGATGATCTCGTCCAATCGCCCTGTGGTTGGTGAAGGAATCTCCAACGTCACCTTTTCAGTCTCGACTTCCAGGAGCGACTCGTCTTTTTGAATCATCCCTCCGGCTGGGACAAGCCATTTGACGACCGTTCCCTCGGCGATGCTTTCTCCCAACTGAGGCATGACGATGTCAGTAGCCACTTGAACCTCGTGAAGCGTTAGGCATGAAACGCCAAAATTCTCCTTACCCCTAACGCCGAACTAATACGTTGCCAGTTTCCGTACCGCGGCAATAATGTCGCTGGTCTTCGGGAGAAAAAACTCCTCCAGCGGCGTGCTGAACGGGACCGGCGTGTCAGGCGGCGCAATACGAATAACCGGTCCGTCCAAGCAGTCGAAGCATTCTTCCGCCAGCAATGCCGCGATCTCAGCCCCGACACCGCCGGTCTTGTTATCCTCATGCAGAAGAATGGCCTTGCTGGTCTTGCGCACGGAAGCGTAAATCGTCTCCTTGTCCAGCGGCATCAATGTGCGCAAGTCAACAACTTCAAGGTCGATCCCTTCGTGAGCCAGTGACTGAGCGGCTTCGAGTGCGAGGTGCACCATCGCGCCGTACGTAATGACTGAGATATCATGGCCGATCCGCTTTACATCGGCCTTACCAAGCGGAACAACGAAATCCTCTTGCGGGAGAGTAGATTTGATACGCCGATAGAGAAACTTATGCTCAAAGTAGATCACCGGGTTCGGGTCGCGAATCGCCGCCTTGAGGAGCCCTTTGGCGTCGTACGGCGTGGACGGGGCGACCAACTTGAGTCCCGGGGAATGGAAGAACCAGCCTTCCGGACATTCAGAATGGAACGGCCCGCCGTGAACACCTCCGCCGAACGGCGCGCGGATAACCATGGGCACCGCGGCTCCCCATCGATAGTGATTCTTGGCCCCCACCTCGGTGATCTGATCGAACGCGCAAGAAATAAAATCCGCGAACTGCATCTCCACGACCGGACGCAGACCCATCATGGCTGCACCGATCGCTGCCCCGACAAACCCGGACTCGGCGAGCGGCGTATCAAGCACCCGCCACTCACCGTACCTTTTGAGAAATCCTTCGGTAATCTTGAAGGCGCCGCCGTACGTGCCGATGTCTTCGCCCATCAGAAACACCCGTTCATCACGGGCCATCTCTTCGTCCAACGCTTGTGAAATCGCCTCGAGATAGCTGACTTCCTCGGTCGCTTGAGCCATGGTCACCATATGGGACTCCTTCCGAACCGACTACCAGCTAATGACTGTCGGCTTTCGACGCAAACACGCCTTCCAACACTTCCGGCCCTTCCGGCAGAGGACTCTCCTCCGCAAATTCCACACCGGCTTCGACTTCTTTCTTCACCAGTTCGGAAACTTCCTGAAAATACCTCTCATCACGGTAACCAAGCTGTGTGAGCAGTTGTTCGGCTTTCAGGATCGGATCTTTCTTCTTCCATTCTTCCAGCAGCTCACGCGGCACATATTTCGCCGGGTCATGCTCGGAATGGCCGTGCATCCGCATCGTTTTGAACTCAAGGAAAGTTGGCCCTTCTCCTCCACGAGCCTTCGCAATCGCCTGTTTTGCCGCCAGATAGACCGCGGCCACGTCGTTG
>JAHBWQ010000012.1 GCA_019636915.1 Nitrospira sp.
CGAGGGGAACAGCTCATCGTTCACGAACCGCATGAGCGGTTCGCCGGTGATGCCTTCAGGGTCCGCCGCCCAGATGCGCCACTGAAACTTCTTCGGGATGGGCGATCGATAATCCTTCTGCATCGCTTCCAGTTCGAGGTCCTGATCATCGATAATCTTGAGGAAAAACATCCAGCAGAGCTGAGAGATGCGCTGCGCGTCTCCATCGACACCGCTGTCCTGGCGCATGATGTCTTGGATCGATTTGACGGTGTTGCGAACAGACATGAGTTAGGCGGCTCCCTGATAGAGGGCTGATTGCAGCTCGTGGACGGCCTGTTCAAAACCAGGCCGTCCGCCGAACGTCTTGAGCAGCTCAATCGGCGTTCCCATGGTATCGAACGGCGAGATCTTGAGGATCTGCGGATCGTCCAGGCTGGTGACACCTTCGTCCTGATACTTCTGAAGCAAGGCTTCCAGTACGGCTCTGGCTTGCTTGCCGTATTTGGTAAAGACATCACGCTTGCGGACATTCTCCACCCGCTCTCGTCGCGTGAGCGGCGGTTGATCGAAGACCACATGGCAGATGAGGTCAAAGGGATCGAGATCCTTGCCCACTTCCTCGGCCAGCGGTTCGAGCAACACGCCTTCCTGTTCCAGCTCATCAATGATGGCTTGTTTCCGCTCGGCGCTGTTCCATCGTTTCAGGAACGATGTGAGGCTAACATAGCGTTTCCGAAGCGTCTTCTTGGTGTAGTCCCGCAGGGTTTCGGTCACGAGCTTGCCGTATTCGTCGAGATACTCGACCCGCTCCGCGATGACGCTGACCTCGTCGCCGTGAATGTAATACTTGCGCGGTTGAGTCCCTCCGGGCGGGATGGTGATGTCCAGTTTGTAAGGATCATCGACAATCTGCTCATCGTCCCCCGGTTTGGAAGGAATCGGATCGTCCTCATCTCCCGAGGGAGGTAGATCATCAGGCGGCGAAACCGGATCATCCTTGCCCGGTTCATAGATTTGCACCGGCTCGCCGTCGAAATCAGGGTCGGCAAAATGATTGGTCGCCTTCCGGAAGTCGATGAGGGTGAAGTAGTACTTTTTGGTGTCTTCATGCACACGCGTCCCTCGCCCGACGATCTGTTTGAACTCGGTCATGGAGCCGACTTCCCGGTCGAGTACGATCACGCGGCAGGTCTGGGCATCCACCCCGGTGGACAGCAATCGCGAAGTCGTGACGATCACCGGATATTTCGCTTCCGGATCGATGAAGTTCCCGAGCTGGGCGGTGCCTTCGGCGTCGTCGCCGGTGATCCGCATGACATAGCGCTCGTTCTGCTGGACCAGGTCTGGATTCTCGTTGATTAAGGCCTGACGCATCCGGGCGGCATGCTCAACATCGACGCAAAAGACGATGGTCTTCTGGAAGCGGTCGCCGCTTTCCTTCAGGAACTCGGTCACCTTGCGGGCCACGCGCTTCGTCCGCTCGTCGATCACCAGGTTCCGATCGTAATCTTTCTGGTTGTAGATCCGGTCTTCGATTTCCTGACCGTATTTGTCGACCTCTCCTTTAGCCGGGCGGTAGCCCTCTACATCCACGTCGAGATGCACCTTCACTACTTTATAGGGCGCCAGAAAGCCGTCGCGGATGCCTTCCTTCAGCGAATAGGTGAAGACGGGTTTGCCGAAGTAGTGGATGTTGGACACATAAGCGGTTTCTTTCGGCGTGGCGGTGAGCCCGATCTTGGTGGCGCTGGAGAAGTGGTCGAGAATCTCCCGCCAGGCTGAGTCCGCCGCCGCACTGCCGCGGTGACATTCGTCGATCACGATAAGATCGAAGAAGTCTCGCGAAAGTTCCCGATACAGCTTCTGGCTGTCCTCCGGCCCGGTGATAGCCTGATAGAGTCCGAGATAGATTTCATAGGAGGTATCGATCCGTCGATACTTCTTGTTCACGGCCAGGGGAAGATCGACGACCGTGCCGTCCGCTCGTTCGATCGTCTTTGACCCGGTGCTGAGTTTGGCCATGGTCTTGCCGAAGGGGCGGAAGTCGTTGACCATCGTTTGATCGATCAGTACATTGCGGTCCGCGAGATAGAGAATGCGTTTCTTGCGCCCAGCCTTCCAGAGACGCCAGATGATTTGAAACGCCGTGTAGGTTTTGCCGGTGCCGGTCGCCATGACCAAGAGCAGACGATTCTGCCCTTTGGCGATGGCCTCGATGGTCTTGTTAATGGCGATGCGTTGATAGTAGCGCGGCTCTTTGCCGCTGGCGTCGTCATGGTAATTCTGAAGGACGATCTCTTCCTGAGCCGGTGCCAGACCTTTCCAGACACGGTACTTCCTCCAGAGATCTTCAGGCTTGGGAAACGCCCTCAGCGGAAGATCGGATTCCCGTTCCCCGCTTTGGCCGGTGCGATCGTGAAAAACGAAACCGTCGCCGTTTGAGGAAAACACGAAGGGAATATCCAGCGTCTCGGCATACTCCAGACCCTGCTGCATCCCGCCACCGACAGGATGGTTGTTGTCTTTTTCCTCAATGAGGGCGATGGGAATGTTCGGCTTATAGTAAAGAATGTAGTCGGCAAACTTGGCCTTACCGCGAGTGACAAGCTTCCCCCGGACAATGATCCGCCCCTTGGTGAAGTAGACCTGCTCGCGGATTTGTGACAGGAGATCCCAGCCAGACTCTTGCACGGCTGGCGTAATAAACTTTGTGCAGATGTCTCGTTCACTGAGGGATTTCTTGTCGAGGTCTGCCATCCAGGAAATCTCCCATTGCTCCAGAATTTTCCGCCGAAGGATACCCTTTCCCCTTCAAGAATGCATCTCGCCTGGGGGGACGTAAGACCTAAAAAGTGAAGTGTGAAACGTAGGGGGACTTGAAAGACTGAAGCCCGGGGGCTCGGGGAAGGGCTGAGTATCGAGTACTGAGGACTGAGTCATCGGAAAAACGCTGGGGACTGAGTGCTCAGTAGATCAAGAAGAGTGGCGCGAGCCCTCTCCACCGACTGCTGTCATCTCGCTGACTGGAGACTTACTCCGATGGGCCGACGAACCATTCACGCAGTTTTCAGTTTCTTGGCCTCGGTGACTGGGACAAATCGAATCTCTACCCGTTGCTTCAGCGCAGACGCGATGCGGTTCAACATGGCAAGAGAATGTCCGGCATACTCGGCATCTTCCAGTCTACAAATGGCTGACGCCGTGGTTCCCACCAGTTTCGCCAATTGTCGCTGGGTCAACCCCGCTCCAAGGCGTAACGCTGTCAGCTTCCGTGCGACACTGTCGTTGACCCGTGCCTCCTCAAGACCTCTCACCCGTTCCGGCCTGCCTTCGTAATACCGTCGGTAGAGAATCTGCACGGCATCCGAGGTCGTTGTGCGTTTACGTTTTGCCATGGTCACTCCTCCCGATACGTATGCGTGTACGGATCCCGTTCAAAGCACCGCTTTCTCTCTAGAGCCACTTGAATGTCCTTTGTCGGCACTTCACGTTCCTTGGCAAGACCGTGAGCCAGGACTGCCGCCATTCGGCCATGAAAGAAGTACAGGATCCGATAGTTCATCCCCTCCCGCCCAATTCGCAATTCATAGATCCCGTTTCGCAAGAGATCCGCTTCAGGCCGCCGCAGCTCATGACCGAGCTCTCGCAGCCGTTCGATCTTCACGACACACTTGTCTTGAATCTTGCAGGGAGCGTGTCGAGCCACTCCAACACCGGAACGCTGCCTTCCCGCTCCCGATAGAAGACGACTCGTGTTCTCGGCAATCTCTTGGCCTCCCACTAATACATCTCGCATGTTCTCATATTTGTGACTATGCTTCAAGAGCCAAGACACACGGCTCCGTCCCTGATGTAGAGGTGATTAGGCCGAATGCTGAGGGTTGGGAACTGCCTCAGATGAGCCGGTAGCGGCCGAACTGGTTGCTGGTTTGCCTGCTCAACGGCAACAAGAATGTTGGCGCCGGCTCATGGCAAGCAAAACGGGAACGTGCCGCAGTATCCTCATGGCCGGTGCCGGTCCCCTCGGAGTAAAATCGTCGCGCGCGCGGAGTTTTCACTCAGGAGCACGGACCGATGTTGGTGACGCCGGAGATAAATACGCATAATCGCCGGGAGGCGCTGATCGCTGCCGGATTGGCGGCGCTCGCGGCGGCATGGCTGGGCTGGCTCTTCCCCGTGCTGTGGCTCCTCGCCGGGCTGAGTCCTCTTGCCTACTGGTGGGTGCGCCGGCGCTGTCTCCGGCGGCTGGCGGTGATGCGGCAGCCGTTTCCGGTTGCATGGGAGACGATTCTGCACACGCACGTGGCGTTCTTTCGGGCCCTGGACGAGACGGGCCAGGTGCGGTTTCGGCAACTGGTGCAGCTCTTCCTCAGTGAGGTCCGGATCACGGGGATTCGTACGGAGGTGGACGACACCGTCAGGGTGCTGGTCGCGGCGAGCGCGGTGATTCCGACCTTTGGATTTCAGGATTGGGCTTACCACCGGCTGCACGAAGTGCTGATCTACCCGGACGCATTCGACGACGCCTACCGGACCACCGGGGGCGCGCAGGAGACAATGGTGGGGATGGCTGGGCTGCACCATTTGAGCGGGGTGATGATTCTCTCGAAGCCGGCGTTACTCGCGGGATTCGATCATCCGTCCGGGCATCACCATGTGGGGGTACACGAGTTCGCGCACTTGGTCGAGCGGGAGACACGTGAGTATGGAATCCCGCCGGAAGTGCCCTGGATGGCGGTGCGGCAGTGGATGCGGTTTGTGACGCAGGAGCTCGCCCATCCGTCACGGCAACGGGCCAGGCTGAATGCCTATGCCTATACGAACGAGCATGAATTCTTCGCGGTGCTGGCCGAATATTTCTTCACCTCGCCCGCGTCTCTAGAACGACGAGACCCGGCTCTGTATGCACTCATGCGAGACCTGTTTCACCAGGACCCGCGAGCACTGCTTGGCCTGGCTCCCCGTCCAGCCGGCGGCCTCGGCCGCAACGCCCCCTGTCCTTGCGGCAGCGGAAAGAAATATAAACACTGTTGTCTCGCCAAAGCCGGCTCGTGATCACAACGCCTCTCTTTCTGAGGACAGAGCGCGTACGGCCCTTCAACTAGCCCAGGACAGGCTGATGGCAAGAACGGAGACGACGAGACGAGCGAGAAATGCGCGAGGAGTGGGACGGGCGTGCTGAGCGCCCCCGGAAATGCTGTCGCTACGTTCCTAGAAATGATACGCAAGGCCGCCCATGAACCAATTAGTCCGGAGGTCGCCTTCGAAGTGATGGTCGGAGAACTCGACCATCGCCCGGGCATGTTTATATTCGGTGAAGAACGCGACATGCTGCATCACAAACATTTTCACACCGACAACCACATTGAATACCGGATACACATCCGTTTCGTCTTGAGGCGCAGTCCGCAGCCGCGAGAGGCCGAGCCCTCCGCCCACTCCCAGGTAAGGTTGGACTTGTGATCCCGGATAGCGCGCGATGAGGTTCACTGTCATGTGATTGACCGAGAGGCCGACACCAGGGGTTCGGCCGTTTTGCTGCGTGACGCCCAAGATGGGCGCACCGGCTCTGATTGATTGTTCTGCAATATTCGCATCGCTGTGTGAAAAGTCGAATTCCAGGCCCAGCCACCGTAGCTTGCCGTTAAAGAGATGCCCGATTTTGACGCCGAACGCTGCTTGTTTGTTGAGGTCCAGATCGTTTGACGTCACCCCGCTGAAATTGCCGGTTCCCCGAACGTCGGCCAGATCTTGAGGGAATTGGAAGCCGCCCTGACCGGCAAGATACCACTCAGCTCGACTCGTCTCAGACCAGGCGAGCACCCACAGCCCCAGCAGGAGCAGACTCACAAACAGTGATCGACGACACATGACGCGCCTCCTCTCATCTTTCAGAAGAAGCGACTCACACAGCCATTCCAGATCAAGGCAGCAAAGTCGTCAGTCGCCCTGAGTATCTGTCGGATTTCGTGCAGCCTTCTTACAGAGCTTGGATCCTTGCAAGCCGAGGCCGCAATCTTGCGAGGCATTCACGTGCCAAGCCTCTGCGGAGGCCTGCGCGCATCTTCTGTTGATCGTCACTGAGAAAATGGTTTTGTCGCCGGTGCCATCTTCCCAGCGTCGAGCAGGATGGCGACGAGCATATCACTCATGACGTTCACGCCCGAACGGGCACGGGCGATGATCCAGTCCATGGTCATGATGAGCGGAATCGCGGCCAGAATGACCTGGTCCGGCAGACCAGCGGCTGCAAGGACGAGTGGCAACACAATCATGCCGGCTTCTGGAATGCCGGCGACCCCAGCCCCGGCGATGATGGAGGCGACGACGATCACAATTTGTTTCGACAGTGGCAAGTCGTACCCCAGGGCATGGGCCAGGAACAGTGCCGCCATCGCTTCATAGAGTGTGATGCCGTCGTTATTGAGATTCGTCCCGACGCAGGCGGCCAGACGTGCTGATTGAGAAGAGACCTGCATGCGTTCGAGACAGCGAAGCGTGATCGGGACTGTCGCCAGACTACTGTTACAGGAGAGCGCGGTCATGATGGCATCGGCCCCTTGGCCGATGTAGACGCTGGGAGATTTCTTTCCCACCAGCCATGCGACACAGGGATAGTAGAGCAGCGCATGCACCGCCAAACCGAGAAGCATGGCCACAAGAAAAATCCACAGGGTCGCGAAGACTCCGATCCCGGATTTACCGACCACATTGGCCACCACGCCAAATACGGCGAACGGTACGACAATGATGACCCACCAGAGCACCGTCACCAGCCATCCATAGATTCTCTCAATGGCCCAGGCGATCGTATCCAGCAATCTGTAAGCCCCACCGACCCTCCTCTTCGCCCACCGCAACGCCAGGCCAAGCGTAAGGGCCAGCAGCACGACTCCGATGATGTTATTGCTCCCAAATGGATCAGCGATCGTTCGAGGAATGTAGGCCATCAGGTCTTCGAGGGGATGCGCCGATGCCGTCAAGGCCGGCTTCAACGTCGTACCTGGTACGACTTGGAGTAGTTCCTCGACATGACCTTGCCAGGATTTGCCGGGCTGCCAGAGATTCATAATGACTAGGCCGATCACCATGGCCACTGAGACGTTGACGAGGCAAATCATGAGGAGCTTCGCCCCCTGACGCAGCGGTAAACTGGCGCGAATCAATGAATCCACAATCGCAAAGAAGATGAGTGGAACCGCAAGGGTTTTCAGCAACCAGACCACCCACAGTCCGAGTTTGCCCAGCTGTTCGTTGCGCAGACCGTTCAGGTAGGGCTCTTGTCCAAAGACCACGCCCAACGTGGCTCCGCACAGGACGGCGAGGAGAACTTGAGCATAGAGGGGAAATGGACTCGTATGTGACATCGCGAACCTCAGGTCGTGGCAGCATACATGGATGTCCACGCAAAATCATGTTTCTACGGAAGGGCTCATGAGTCCTTCATCGGAACGGCGGCGTTGGGAACTATCGCCCTGCCTGGCGCTCGCCTAAAGGAAAGAAGGCTAGGTCGGAATGTCTCGGTTGCCGTCGTAGGACGTGCGAGACTGGAAGGAGAATTTCACGACATCGCCGTCACGAACCGGCGAATCTTCCGAGCCGATCTTCTTATTGATGGTGATGAGCGCTTCTCGGTTCTGAATGAACAAGCGCAGCCCGCCGAGTTGAGCAGGATGAGCTTCGATGAGTTGCTTCACGGTGGTCGTCCCTAAAACGGGAATTTCGAGCTCACTCTCATCAACAACGGCTCTCAAAGTCTGACCGAAGATCTGTATGGATACCATCAGTGAGTCACCGGGCGAATCAGCCACATACTCTCAACCTGGAAGCGCGGCTACTATACACGATCTCGGAGCGTGACTCAGCTCTTCTCATGTTCACCGGCCCGATAGGCCTCCTGAAGCAATTGCGCGACGTGCTTGACCTGGACGGAGTCGCCCACACCATTCTTGAGCTGGACCATGCAAGCCGGACAGCTGGTGGCGACGACATTCGCACCGGTCTTTGAGATGGCACGCGCTTTCCGTTCAAAGATCTTCTGCGAAGTGTCGTAGTCTTTGACCACGTACGTCCCGGCACCACCGGCACAGCGGTCGGCGTCCGGCATGTCGACAAAGTTGACGCCGGGCAACGACGACAACACCTGCCGTGGCTCCTTGGTCACCCCTGCCGCGCGAAGATGGCAGGATGAATGGTAGGTCACACGTTGGGTGATACCAGGACTCTTCGCCATGGGTGGATGCTGCGACGACCGAGCGACAAACTCTGAAATATGGACGACCTTCTTCGCCAACTCTTCCGCTTGAAGCCGTTCGGGTCCGTCGGCAAAAAGCGCAGGGTAGTCTTTCAACATGAGTGTGCAGGAGGCGCACCCAGTCACGATGCTGTCGTAGGAAGCAAACGACCGGAGGTTGAATCGCGCCCCGTCGCGCGCAAGGTCGACATGGCCATAGGTTTGTACCGGCGTCCCTGAACAACGTTGTGGCGGGAGTGCAGGCTCGACTCCGTGCTTCTTCAAGACTTCGATGACGGCATCGCCCACTCCATCGTCGAAATAATTGGCCGCACAGCCGTGGAAATAGGCCACGGGTCGAGCCGGAGGAGAGTCCGCTCCATCGGGAATCAAATGGGCATATCGCTCCCGTAACTGCCGTGATGCCAATTTCGGTAACACAAGGTCGTGCGGCAATCGTGCCGTCGGAGCCAGGCCCTTCATGATCGGCGTCGTAATCCGTTCCAACAGTCGTCTGACAACGGGCCGGTCCCAGAGACGCTGCGTGACGCCCAGAAACCGCAAAACAGATTCAAAGACGGCGCCCTTCGCCTGAAGCGTAAAGATCCGGCCGGCCAGTCTGTTGGGATGCTCCGCACGCTTCCGAAGAATCAGATCTGACACGTCTACTCCGGCCGGACAGATCGTGCGGCAGGATTTACAGTTCAGACAGGCTTCCACAACGCGTTTAGAATTCAGATAACTGTAGTCCTTTGAGGTGACGATTTCGAACCAGCCGCGTGAGCTCATGTCTTCCGATTGAAAGACATCGTACACAGGACAAACCGCATTGCACTTGGCACAGGTCGCGCAAGACTTGGAGAGTCTCGTGTAATCAATGTGGTCGGTAAAGGAGGCGTTGCTCAGCTTAATGCCGGGATTCAGAACATTCCCCGGATCAAATACGCGTTTGACTTGAACGAAGAGGTCGTATAGCTCCTCACCGAACATGGTTTTTACCAATTCCGCACGAATTCGACCATCGCCGTGCTCGCCACAAATCGATCCACCGAAGCGGTTCAACACCGTTGAATGGACTTCTTGATAGGTCTGCACCATCTTATGGAAATCGCCGCGATCATTTACGTCCAACAAAGGGACAATGTGTGCATTGCCATTGCCGATATGACCGAAGATGGCCACCGGGATCTGCTGTCCGTCAAAGAATTCTTCTAAATAGCGAATCAAATCGCTGATACGTTGAGCCGGAACGACCACATCATCGACGAAGTTGATCGGCTTCTTTTTTGGATCAAACCGATAGAGGGTCGGATAGAGTGCCTTCCGCGCTTTCCAGAGCTGCTCTCGCCGTTCCGCATCGAAGGCCAACGTCGGGGCCGAGGCCAACCGATACGGACGGCAGATCACACCCAGGGCCTCGGCCTGCGCATGTAGATCAACCGCTTCTGAGTCGGCATCCAACTCAAGCAACAGTGTAGCCGCCGCATCCTGCGGAATGCCGTGTTGACCACGCCCGATCAAATTGAGCGTATTGGCATCCATGATTTCCAAGGCACTCGGTTGCAACGTCAGCAATTGCGGCACCGCCTCGCCGACTTCTTCAAGACTCCGGAAATGAATGAGCGCAGTCAACGTCGCAGCGGGCTTCTCAGCCAATGTGAGCGTCGCCTCACTCACGACTCCCAGCGTCCCTTCGCTCCCGACAAAGAGCTTCGGTAGGTCGAACAAGCCTTGGGCAAGCCCGTCGGCAAGGCCGAACAGATTGTACCCGGAACTATTTTTACTGACCGTCGGCCGTTTTGCCGCGATGAGTTCAGCATGGGCTTGTGTCAGCACCAGCACGTCACGTAATGCGGGCACCATGGTCAGCACCCGTTCAAGGGCGGGATCATCAAGTCTATACGC
Organism: Nitrospira sp.; assembly: GCA_019636915.1. Taxonomy (GTDB): domain Bacteria; phylum Nitrospirota; class Nitrospiria; order Nitrospirales; family Nitrospiraceae; genus Nitrospira_D. The sequence goes on from JAHBWQ010000012.1 coordinate 10,121, forward strand.
TCGTGCCTCGATCCATGTCGACGAGGTGAGACACAGACGGAGATTCCGCACATTGTCTTTGACGGATCCATACCGAAGGGTATGAGGTCCTGAGGAATTGTTTGCAATCATGCCACCGAGCTTGCACATGTCGCCACTCGAGGGATCGGGACCGAACAGCAACCCCTGGGAGCTGAGTTGTTTGTTCAACTCCGCCAGTACAATGCCTGGCTGGATCCTGGCCCAACGCTCCTCTCGATTGACTTCCAGAATTCGATTCAGACGTGAGACGTCGAGAATGATTCCTGAGCCGATCGCGGACCCGGTCAGATTCGTGCCGGCCGCACGAGGAGTGAGCGGAATCCCTCGTGACACGGCATACCTGATTGTCGCGGCCATATCGTCTTCCGACTCCGCAAGGACGACAGCCTTCGGCGAAATCCGATAGATGCTGGCATCCACCGCGTACGCTGTAATGGTCGGCACATCATCTTTGACTTTCGATGAGCCCAGAAGAGCGCGAAGATCGTTGGCGATGGCGCGGGAATTGGTCGGCTGAATCAGGATGGAAGATGGCATGAGAACAATCCCATTCTAAACGGCGGGTCTGGAAAGGACAAGGCCGTTGTCGATTCAGAAGATAATCTCCTACAATGTGGGAGAAGACCAGCACACATGGATCGACCGGCACTCTACATCACGCGTCTCCTCCCTCCACCGGTGCTCGAGGCGATTCCTCAGCAGTACCGACTGCTCACCAGCCCTTCGGATGATCCACCGACCGTCACGGAACTTCGGCAAGGATTTGCAGAAGCTGACGCCGTCATCTGCACACTGAGCGATCGCATCGACGCATCGCTCTTGTCCCACGCAACTCGACTGAAGATCATCGCCAACTATGCCGTGGGGTACAACAACATTGATGTGGTGGCCGCCGCACAGCGGGGCATCGTTGTCAGCAATACACCGGATGTATTGACGGAAGCGACGGCCGACCTGACCTGGGCCCTTCTTCTCGCCGTGGCGCGACGAGTGGCAGAAGGAGATCGCTGGGTTCGAACAGGCACGTGGCCGGGCTGGAGACCGACACAGATGCTCGGGGGCGAGGTCTCAGGCAAGACACTCGGGATCATCGGGATGGGACGCATCGGACAGGCCGTGGCTCGACGCGCGGTGGGATTCGGCATGCCCGTCATCTATGCCGGACGCCATGCCGTCGTGTCCCCACCCGGCGTCGCATGGACACAGCGATCTCTTCCCGAGGTGCTTTCAGAGTCCGACTTCCTCTCACTCCACGTCCCGCTCACTGATGCGACCTACCATCTCATCGGCCGACAGGAACTGCCCGCTATGAAACCGACCTCGTTCCTTCTTAATACTTCAAGAGGCCCGGTCATCGACGAAACCGAGTTGATCGCGGCACTCGAAGCCGGAACTATCGCAGGTGCTGGGTTGGACGTCTACGAGCAGGAACCGGTGGTCTCATCGAGGTTATTGACTCTTCCGAATGTGGTCCTGCTTCCACACCTGGGATCCGCCACACTGGAGACTCGCGTTCGGATGGGACTGGTGTGCGTGAAAAATGTTGCTGCCGTCTTGGATGGGAGAACGGCGCCGAATCAAGTGCGCTAAGAAGAGGAGAACCACCACAAGAGTAGTTACGAAGCGTAGCGAAAACCGATATCTCCCCCTTGTTGTTTTCCCTTGAGTGCTGCCAAGCGCTGTGGAACATCGTGAAACGACGGAATCGCTTGAAAGGCAAGCGCCGCCTTCTCCCACTGTTCTTGGGCTTCATAGAGAAGTCCCAACTGATACCGAATAGCTTGCCCTTTTGCTCCTTGACAGCGAGGGTCGGCTAAGACGGCTTCGAGTCCCACAATCGCCTTGCTGAGCTGTTGCTCGTCCTTCAGGCAAATGGCTGTCATCAAGGCCGAATCGAGATAGAAGGGATCACTGCCCATGGAGATACGGAATGCGCTCTGAGCTTCGTCGTACAACCCCATGTTCTTATAGGCCACTCCCAATGCATAGTACGTCTCGTAGTCTGGCGGTGGCTCAGCTGGTTCCTTCGCCATGCCCTGCTGCATGGTGGCGGGAATGGCCGAAGTCCGTGCGCTACTTGACGATCGATCACTCGCAGACAGAGGCAAAGGAGGGACCGATGGCTGTGTATCCTGGACCATCACGGGGGGAGCGACAATCGGGGCAGAGAAGGTCTGTTCTTCCTGCGGATCTGTATCCATGCCTGGTGCCGCACTGAGTACCGATGACTCGTCGTCCCTTGTAAAGATGTTGGCAGAACTCGAGACGGCATCCGGTTCAGCCCCTACGATCACAACCTCCTGTGTTTCTTGCTCTACCGGCTCTCTCTTTACGACAGCAGCTTGCTGATCGACAGACGCCTCTTCGATCCGAACGTCTTCCTGTTCCCCAGGAGTTGTTCCCGTGGCCCCCTTCTTCACTCGTTCGGCCAATCGATTCACGAAGTCGGCATCGGTCGACAGGGTTTTCACCTTCTCAAAGAGTTCCTCGTGGAGGCTTTCCATCCCGGGCTCTGGATGAGCTAAGAGGACTTCGACCGCCTTGGCGTATTGAAAGGCAGCCTCTGCGTGGTTGCCTTTTTCTTCGTACAGTTCGCCATTGAGTTCCAACAACGGGACGGAGTTCGGCTCTACGACCAACACTTCCTGAATCAGTGATTCCGCAAGATCCAGATCGCGGGCCCGCAACGCCGCGCCGGCCAAAAAGCGATATTCTCCGACCGCGACTTGTACATCTCCCCGTTGTAGATGCAACCGAGCCAGGAGTTGGCAGACTTGCGGGTTGCCAGGTTCTCGCGTCAACAGCTGGTTCAGAATGGCTTCTGCGCCGTTGTACTGCTTTTCCATAATGCGCCGAACCGCTTCGGCCAGTAGATCAACCGGCTCCGTGGGTTTCTGAGTCGGTGTGAATTTCTGGGTGGATGCAGAAGCGGTCGGTTTGACGGTTTTGGCTGATCCGTTTCCGCCCTGCTTGAGGCTTTCAACAAATTGCGCTGCTTCGCTGTTCTGTGGATCAATTTTCAGGACGGCCAGATAAGCATCCTTTGCCTCATCATATCGTCCTTGCGCTGACTTTTCTCGACCCAACTGGAGATAGACCTTCGTCGCTTCATCCTGCTGATTCTCCTGAACACACAGTTCGGCGACGCGTTGCTGCGCGTTGAGGTTCGATGGGTCGTGCGTGATGATCTTTTTGTAAACTTCGAGGGCGTCCTTCCCACGGCGCTCTTTGAGGTAATACTTCCCGAGGGTGAGATAATCCTGCACGGCACTGCTGGTGAGGCCTCGTTCTACATTCAAATCCCCAAGATGACGGTAGACCTCATAGCGCGTCGGATCACACTTGAGCACCTTCTTGAATGCCGCGATAGCCTTGAGGGTTGCTCCTTCCGCACGAAAGGCAGAAGCCGCCTGCATATAGGCTGCCGCTGCATCGGCCGGCACATTCCGCTTTAAGTGCAAATCACCGATGGTATTGTGGATACTGCCGTCGGACGGATTGTCGTTGGCGAGTTTTTTCCACTCCGCGATCGCAGCCTCATACTGCCCTCGAGACGACAGCAGCTGAGCCTGTTGAAGGATACGGCCTCGATCCGGTGGCACAAACATGCCCTCCATATACGGAACAGCCAAACGCTAACAGCCCCAATGGGTTTTGTCTAGAAATTGAGGGAATTAGACAGTAATCTTGTTGTGGCAGAAGAGACGACTCCCCTGGTCTACGACCAGGAGAGCCAGTCCTTCTGCCCAACAAGGCACACGAAGAAATGACTACGAAGCAGCAATGGCTGCCTTCAGCACGTTGGCCGCTTGTGGGCCCTTGGCTCCTTGCACGATATCAAACTCAACGTTTTCACCCTCTTTGAGTGTCTTGAATCCATCTCCTTGTAATGCAGAGTAGTGAACGAACACATCGTCCCCATTATCCAACCGAATAAACCCAAACCCTTTTCGATCATTGAACCACTTCACCGTACCTTTTGTCTTCACGGACTCCTCCTTTTGTCAACAACGACGAATAGTTACGTAGCGCCTCCACCCATGTTTTGCTCGATGAGAGCTGAAGAAGTAGGACGAACATGCACTCGGCTGGGAGATAGGGACGGGCACCTGAAGGAGTGATGAATCGCTCACAGAACCCATACATCTCTAGATAGGATCAAAGTCGCGCTGCATGTAACATAGGGCGTATGCTCTGTCAAGGAAATCTTTCCTGACAAGATTTTCTCCTGTGTTTACAAGGGAGATAGACTCTCCTATAGTGTCTTCAATTTCTCCGTCTTTAGAAACTCTGTGATCTTACGCACGCTACTTGATCGTTACATCTTCACCGAGCTTCTTTCTCCGTTCGGGCTCAGCCTCGGCGCCCTCTGTTTTGTCATGCTGACCAGAGAACTCTTGCGTCTCGTCGAGCTCTTGGTTTCCAAAGGAGTCGGGATCTGGGCCGTACTCAAAGTGATTGCCATGCTGCTTCCCTCCGGACTCGTCCTCACGCTTCCCATTGCCGGGCTCATCGCCTCGGTGACCGCCTTTGGCCGGTTGTCCTTCGATAAAGAACTGATCGCCATGCGAGCGGCCGGCCTCAGCCTCGTGCGTTTGTCGCAACCCGTGGTCTTGTTTTCTGTCTGCGTCTTTACCTTGACGTTGATCTTGTCTCAGTGGGGACAGCCCTGGAGTTCACTCAATCTCAAGAAGGTGGCGCTCAATCTGTTGAAAGATCAACTCGCGCTGGCCCTCGAACGCGGGACCTTCAACGAACCGATCCCCAATATGATGATCTATGTTCCGGAAGGTGAACAGGGGCGCCCGGCGCCCGGCATCTTCATCTCGGATGAACGTCTCCCCAATGAGCCACGTGTCATTGTGGCGGAACACTATCGTATCTTTATGGATGCTGAACATGACCACGTAGCACTGCAATTGGAGAACGGCATGATTCATAGCCGTCCGCCTCAGATCGATCAGTCTCAACAGATCGCCTTTTCCAGCTATGACATCAAGATCAATCTGAACCTCAGCAGTTACGCGGCGACTGAGGAACGCCCCTCGTACGACCAAATCATGGCACGCCTCGCTGAAACCGACGGCAAAGATGCCGGCGCACTCCGGCGCATGATGGAATACTATCGAGACTTGGCCTTCCCCACGGCCTCCTTTGTCTTTTGCCTCCTTGGCGTCCCGGTTGGGATCGTGTCGAAACGATCCGGTCGTATCGGTGGCTTCGCGGTCGGTGTCGGTATCATCATCGCATTCTACATCCTGAACGTTGGATGCGATTTTCTGGTGACAGCCCTCATCCTTCATCCGTTTTGGGGTGCGTGGCTGCCCAACGTTATCTTTATGATTGTCACCCTCATGATGTTCTATCGGGTAAGTAGGCAGTAGCACGATGACGATTCTGTTCCGGTATATCCTGCGCGAGTATGCGAAAATTTTCGGTATGTGTTTTTCTGGTTTGGTGACGATCTATGTGGTCATCGATTTTTTCGAGAAAGTCCGCCGATTTCTTCGCTATGAATCCGGCATCCTGCCGATTCTGTTGTACTTCACACTGAAGATTCCCTCGATTTCTTTCCAGGTCGCCCCTTTTGCCGTTCTCGTCGCCACCCTGCTGACGCTTGGTCTGCTCTCCCGCAGCAATGAAATCACGGCCATGCGAAGCTGTGGAGTGAGCCTGCTCTGGATGTCTTCCCCTTTTCTCCTCTTCGCCGGCAGCATGTCAGTGGTCCTCCTCAGTTTCAGCTCAACGATTATCCCGCTCGCCTCCGAAAAGGCCGAAGAGGTTCGTGCCATCCAGATCGAACAGAAACCGGCACCCGTCACCATCAAAGCCGTTCAACCATGGGCTCGCATCAGTACCAACAGCCTCATGAAGGTAGCGGAAATCGATGCCGAGGGCAAAACCTTGCGCGGGATACGCATTTTTTACTTTCGCCCGCCCTTCCAGCTCGACCGAATTACAGAGGCTGAGGAAGCTCGCTATGCGACTGATGGTTGGGTGCTTCGGAATGGGCATCACCGCCAATTTCACTCGAGCGAGAATGTCGAGCTTGCTCGGTTCTCAGAACAGCCCATCACTATTCCGTTGATTCCCGACGATTTCACGAGTTCACTCGTAGGAAACTCAGAAACGATGACCTTCCGGGACATTCACAACTACCTAGAACGGTTTCGCCAGGAAGGATTCACCTTTTCCCGGTTGCTCACAGACTACCACGATCGTATGGCGCTGCCCTTGGTCACAGTCGTGATGGTCCTCATCGGCATTGCGCTGAGTCTGCGGCGAAGCGGTGTCCGTGGCGGGAATATGACTGTGGGAATCGGACAAGCCTTCATTGTGGGATTTTGCTATTGGACCACGCATTCCGTTGCCATTGCGCTAGGACGAGGAGGAGCCCTGGCACCCATCGTAGCCGGCTGGATGGCGAATGCCCTATTCCTGAGCTTCGGTCTGTATTTGTTGCTAAAAGTTCGCCATTAGACATCCGTTTCTTAGTTGACTGTCCACCGGTCTTCCGGTAAGAAAGGCGCCGTGGCGCCACCATAAGGAGGAAGAAGCATGGCCTCACGTGTTGTGATCACAGGTCTTGGGGTGATATCTCCAATTGGAATTGGCGTCAGCGAATTCTGGAAGTCGGCCCTGACTGGTCGATCTGGAGTGACCGCCATTCCGTCCTTAGGGTGGGTCCCCATGTCGGACTACCGTTCTCGGGTCGCCGGCCAGGTCCACAATTTCTCACCGGAGCAATACCTGACCACCACCCAAGCCAGTCGTGTCGATCGTTATGCGCAGTTTGCGTTAGTCGCAGCCAAGGAAGCGGTGGCCGACGCCGATCTCAATATGACTAAGGAACGCCCTCACCGCGTTGGCGTCATCGTCGGAGCGGGTATGGGCGGAATGGTCATGGGCGAGCGTGAGATTACTCAGCTCTTTAAAACCCAACGCCCCCATCGGGTGCATCCCAATTTTATTCCCACCATTACCCTCAATTCCGCCTCAGGAATTGTCGCCATGGCACATGGCGCAAAAGGCCCTAACCTCACGATCTCGACGGCCTGTTCGTCCAGTGCCCATGCCCTCGGCCAGGCACTCCACTGCATCCGCACCGGTCAGGCCGATGTCGTCATTGCCGCCGGGGCCGATGCCAGCATTACCCCGCTGGTCTTTGCGGGATTCTGCTCCCTGCGCGCGCTGTCCAGTGAATTCAACGATGCCCCTGAACGCGCGTCACGACCTTTCGACCGACGTCGAGACGGCTTCGTCATGGGTGAGGGGGCAGCCGCATTAATCGTGGAATCCTTGGCGCATGCCAAGAAACGGAAGGCCAGAATCTATGCCGAGATCGCCGGATATGCGGCAACGAGTGAGGCCTACCATATGGTGATTCCTCAGGAGGATGGGCAAGAGATCAGCATGACGATGAAGATCGGGCTGGAATCAGCCGGGATCGGCTCCGATCAGGTCGACTACATCAATGCCCATGCGACATCGACGACGATCGGAGATGCCGTTGAGACAAAGGCCATCCGAAACCTGTTCAAGAGTCGTGCAGATAAGATCGCCATCAATGCCACAAAATCGCTCGTCGGCCATACCCTCGGCGCAGCCGGCGCCATCGGGGCCGTAGCCACAACGCTCGCAATCCATACCGGGCAGATTCACCCGACAGCCAACTATGAGGACCCTGACCCGGACTGTCGGCTGGACGGCATTCGCCGAACCATTCAAGAACGAAAGGTTCGGTATGCCCTCCTCAATGCTTTCGGTTTCGGCAGCAACAATGCCACCGTGGTCTTTAAGAAGTTTGTGGCGTGAGTAATGATTGATTGATCGTGAGGCACCTCCTCGTAGGCGTCGCTGCGAAGGGCCTCATTCCACTTGTGAAGGAGTATTCATAATGACTGAACGGATCGACCCCGCGATCACTGAAAAAATCGTGCATGCCTTGGCTACTTACCTGAAGCGGGATCCCGCATCGATCACGGAGAGCCACCACCTTCGAGATGATCTGGGACTCGACTCAGTCGCGGTCATTGAGTTGCTGTTCGAAATCGAAGAGCGATTCAAACTTCAAATTCCTGATCAGGACCTTCCTGGACTCAGTACCGTTGGATCAGTTGCCGCCTATGTCCAGAGACGGTTGGCTGAACCGCCATCCACTCCCCAATCGGAAGCACCAATACCAGCAGCAAAGCCCGCCAAAGCAGCTCCGAAGAAACCGGTCTCGAAAAAGACAAGTTCTGCAAAAGCCACCTCGAAGAAACCGTCGTCGGCCAAATCCGTCTCGGCGAAGCCCAAACCTCTCGCCGCGAAGAAACCCAAGGTGGCATTGAGCTCAAAGACGAAGAAGAAGGGGACAACACGATGAGTAGGCCTCAACTCCCCACACCACTCACGCTCGCCCAAATCCATGAGGTCGTTGGAGGGACCGTTCACGGCGACCTCCAGACACAAGTCTCGGCGCTCACAAGTCTCAGCCAACCGAACTCCTGCGCCTTGTCCTTCGTGACCAATGACAAGATGGCAAAAGCCGCGGCGAACGTGCAGGTTGCAGCTCTTCTGATCCATTGCCATCAACCGGATCTCCCTATTCCTCAAATCGTGGTCGACAATCCCATGTTGGCATTTGCGCGGGTTGCACAGAAGTTTTTCGTGCAGACCCCGCCGCCCAGAGGCATTGCCGAACAGGTCATGCAAGGAGCTGATGTACGAATAGGAGCTGACCCATCTATCTGGCCGTTTGTGACACTGGGCGACCGCGTGACGATTGGCAATCGCGTGACCCTCTATCCGGGAGTCTTTGTCGGGGCAGGCTCAACGATTGGGGATGATTGTGTGCTCTTTCCCAATGTCGTGGTCCGCGAAGGTTGTTCTCTTGGCGCTCGTGTGATCGTCCACAGCGGCACAGTCATCGGAGCCGATGGGTTCGGCTATATCCAGCATCAAGGCCGACACCACAAGATTCCTCAACTCGGCGGCGTCGTCATTGAGGACGATGTAGAGTTAGGAGCGAATGTCACGATCGACCGTGCCACATTCGGCCATACTCTGGTGAAGCAGGGAACCAAAGTCGATAATCTGGTTCAAATCGCCCACAACGTTACGGTAGGGGAGCATTGCATTCTTGTCGCACAAGTGGGGATCGCTGGGAGCACGACTATCGGCCGGCATGTCATGATCGGCGGACAAGCCGGACTCGCCGATCATCTTACGATTGGTGATCAAGTGATGATCGCGGCCAAATCTGGCGTCAATCGCAGCATTGAATCAAACCAAGTCGTCGGTGGGATACCCGCAATGCCACGTGACAAGGCCCTAAGAATTCAGGGCGGGATCTCTCAGCTTCCAGAGACACGAGAGACCGTCCGTAACCTCGAACAGCGGGTCGCGGCCCTGGAACGCCAAGCGCACACGGCATCGCGACGAACGTCTGGATCAAAGAAACGTCGTGCGTGATGATTCACCTCGCATCACTTTGCGACGGTGATGACTCTCCGCCAAAGGAACATCTTGGCCCAATAGAACCCCGCCCATGGCATGAGCAGGGCGGGAATCATGTGCACGCGTCCGTATGAGAAAGCGGCAATCGCACTTCCTACAAGCAGCAAAATACCCAAGCTATAGGCTAACGGAATCAGTTGGCGCCCTGCATGTTCAATCTCCGGTGCCGAGGACTGTTTCTTCAGTTTCCCCTTCTGTCTGTTCAAACCATCCCGCATCCGTGCAGCTAGAACCTCGGGAAACTCTCGAAGAAGATACCGCTGATACAGCGTTTGTGCCGCCCCCAAGCCTATGCCTGAAAGGAATAAGCCTGAACTCTGATAAAACGTATCCCACGTGTAACTCTCACTTCCGAGCAACTGGTAGCCCAACCCGCCAACGCTCCCGACTAAGCAAACCAGGCCGAGAAAGCCTGATGGAAACAGAATGTACGTCTTCACATACTCAAGCGCCTGCTGCGTCGTTTGCTGCGGATGGTGAACGGTAATAAGTTTTGGCACGCAATTCCCCTTCTAGTTCATGAATTAATCCGTCTATGGTGTGAGCATTATAACGATCTCGCACTTCCCAGAAAAGTGGCGACCAGAATCCTCACTCAGAGGACATATTCTCGTGGCTCCCTTCGTTTTTCTCAGACACAGCCGCGCGATTGCGCTATGTCATGGACATTCTTCACATTTTGTCTGATTCCCCGTCTGAGTCAGGTTTACAGGCCTACATCTGTCCGAATACCGCGTTGACAGTCAAGCCAGACTTGGAGGCTTTCCCCTGCTGTGCCACGGGAAGGATCGTAAGAGAACTATGCTCGGAAAGAAAAGGGATTGGCGAACGTGACGGACGAGCTGATTGCGACTTGATTAGGAATGACGCTTTTCGGTTTCAACGACTTCTTGAAGAGTTGATACGATCGCATCAAGACTCTCAAGTAGGGCGGTAAAATGATCCGAAACCTCTGGCGCAGTCGTAGACAGAGGTGGCCTCGACAGGCTCACTTCTTCCTGAACCTGTCCAGCAGCAGGCGACTTGAGCGTCTCCACGACCGTAATCAACGGAGTGAGGCTCAGATCCAGCTCACGAGGTTGAACACCCGCTCCTCGATCTAGCTCATTCACCCTCACGACTGGACGAAGGGGATAGCGGCTATTAATTTTCACCACGACTCCGACATCCCCAGTGGTAAGCCGAACGGTAGTTCCAACCGGATACACCGACAATTGTTCAACCAGCGCCTTAAGAATCTCTCGTGGGAAGGTGGCTCGTTCAGCGACAAGAAGCTCCTTCATGGCTTCATGCGGAAACAGCCTGGGACGATACGGACGCTCACTCACTAAGGCATCAAACACATCGACAAGTCCGCAGATTTGGGCCATCTCGTCAATCTGTCTTCCCTTGAGGCCTTGGGGATATCCCTGTCCGTTCCACCGCTCATGCGCCTGACGTGTCACTTGTGCCAACCATTGAAAGGCAGGATCACATGCGAGGATGATTTCGTACCCACGCTCCGGGTGCTGTTCGATCAGAGTCCGCTCCTCTGGCGTGAGTCGCCCCCTTTTGTTCAGCAGCGAAGCGGGCACAGAAAATAACCCAATATCATGAACAAGCCCGGCAAGTGCCAAGCGATGCAGGTCTTCTCCATAGTACCCCAATCCAATCCCAACTCGTGTACCCAAGATGGCGACATTCAGGAGGTTGGTAAGGAGTGGCGAACCCGGTGGCCCAGACAACGCTTCAACCACAAGCTCATCCGTCTTGTGCAGCGACGCCACCACGTCTGATGCAAGCACTTCAAGGCTTCGGATCGAAACCACATGCCGTCCTTGCACAGCGACCGCTGCTTCATCCAAGGTTTGAATCGCTCTCTCATACCATGTTGTCACGACGACACTCCTGTACCGAGGACAACTCGCTTATGTCTGGTCACTCGTACGCGTGCCTGACCACTGCCATACCGCGTCCGCAGATAACGCGATGCCCAACGTTCACGCTTAATCAGAAGACACATGGCCGAGAGTTTTACCCTGGTCAGGGAAATACCACACCTTGGATGGCTAACCGTTCGACTCGCCCACTCTCTACCCACGCTTCAACGGCTTTCACACACTGGGCCAGACGCAACAGAACAGCCTCGATGCTCCGCGATGAGATCACAACACGTTGTTGCAACATAATCGCGAGAAAACTATGCAGACCCATAAAGAATGTCACGGCTTGTGACGCATTCACCTGCTGAGCAGCCGACCACACCTGTGCGACGCGCTCCACGGCCATCAGCAGGTCACCTGAAGATACTGCAGCTGAGGTAGCACCCGATATGAGCGAACGGAGCACACCTGCCAGATGACGCTCCTGCTGTTGAACAAGGGTGAGGAAGACTTGATCTCCCTCGGCCGACCGATCAAGAAATTCTTGAATTGACGAGACATGGTAGTGTTCCATGCCACGCTGGATGAGGGCCTCGGCTTGAGCCACAATCGTCTGAATAAGATTTCTCGACACCGATTGTGATGAGCTGACTTTCATCTGAAGCCCCTGGAGCAGGGTCACCAGCTCTTTGGTGGGAACTGTCGGTGAAAGATTCTGTTCAGTCGTCTGTGGGGGCACCGCCTCGAACGCCACTCCTGTCGCACGAGTCAGGGCTCCGTGGATATGCCCGAGTTGCTTACATAGTGCGACAAAGTCGTTGGCAGAAATTCTGGCGGAAGGATCTTGCAGGACTTCAATAAGCGGAAGGGCGGAAAAACTTGCACGTTCGACATCAGCAAGATGGACGGTCGCTGCTGATCCCCCAAGATTGGTAATCCCAACCTTGATCGTCTGAGCCAGCAGACGATGCCGGTCGGATTCCGGTGCCTGTTGGAGTTCATCCAGTGCCACATGAATCTGCTGAAGCCATTCATGAGCCTCCTGCACAAAGAGTTCAACCAGCTCTTTCTGGAACCCATCTTCCGCTTCAACAGGCATGAGTGTCGGTCCTTCACTACCGCACGAGCCACATGAGGGCTTCCGGTTATCCGCCTTACGACTGTCCCTTTCTGCTTCCTAGCTGAGACGCTAATCCTGCAATCTCACCCAGCTTTCTCACCATTTCCTCAAATCGTTTCGTCGCACTTTCAGCAGATTGCTCTGCCTCCACCGCCCGTTGTGTCAGTACCCCATTGCGTTCACGTTCAGAGGCAAGAAGTCCCTCCAACTCCTGGATTCTGGCAGCCGTTGTTTCCAATTCTTGTATTCGTTCCGCTGTTTCAGTCCTGCTCTTCCGTTCGGTCAAGAGCTCGGCCTGGAGCGATACACGTGCATGCTGAAGCTCCAAGATCTGCCGCTGATCATTCGCCAACCGCGCTTCTGTCTCTTTCACCTTTGCCGAAATACCTTCCAAATCGGCAAGTTGTTGGACGAGTTGTTCGGCAGCCGCCCGTTCAGTGTCCAAGGATGATTCCAATTCTTCCACCCGGCTGGAGAGTGTCTGCGCATTCACCATGGCCTGTTTCAGTGAGTTGACAACATCCTGTTCAGACTTGACCGCAGCTTCCAGCTCAGGAATTCTCGCAATTTGCTGCTCAAGCATTGTCAGCTTCTGCTGCAGGCTGCCGACTCGCTGACGTTCCATCGTCAGCTGAGACTCACCTTCCTTGGTTCGCGCAAGTTGTGTTGTAAGGTCTGCTACCCGCTTCGTTAGCTCTTCCGAACGCGTACGTTCTACCTGTAGCTGACGTTCAAACTCATTAATCTGACTCGTCTCCTGAGGCCCACTCTGGAGGGGATCTCCCAAGGCAGGAAGGATATTTTCCGGTGCTGCTTCTTGAGCAGAATGAGGAGAACTAGGAGCAGGACGTGACGCCTCTTGTCGTTTCGCAAGAAGCTCAAAAACTCGATCTTTAAGCGAGGTACCTTGGAAGGGTTTCTTCAAAACCCCATTGGCTCGACAAGACTCCGCCTGCCTGGTTACTTCGTCATTCACGATACCTGAAATCAGAAGCACAGGCGTCGTTGCAAGCGCAGGCTGCCCACGGACAAATGCACATACCTCATACCCGCTCTTATCCGGCATGATGACATCTGACACCACCACGTCTGGTCGTTCCTTCGCAAGATAAGCTAAGGCCTCTTCTCCATTTGCAGCAAGCATAACACTAAAGCCAGCTTCCGCTAACAGGCGTTCCGCCACTTTTCGCACTGCAATGCTGTCATCCGCGATTAAGATCTTCGGCATGCTTGCACCTTTCCTTCGTCCAACCACCGACGGGCATGATCACGAGCCCATCCCCAATCTGGACACCGAAAGAATCGGAATCTCGTCAAGGCCATTGGCATAACTTCCCTCGGCTGGCAAATCCGTGCCGCGATACGTCTGAATCATCGAGTGGTCAATAGTGTGTAGAACTGGAATCGCTTCGTCGATACACAGCGCCATGTCGCCCAAGGGATGTTTCACTCTCAAACACAATGGGTGGCTCCCCTGTACCGCACATTGAAGCAGTGCAGCCAGATCAAAAACCGGTAGTACCGCATGATCAAGACGAACAATAGCCGTGAAAAAAGGGGTTTGCCCTGACACCGGAATCGGCTGAGTCCATCCTGAAATCTCCGTCACGTCCAAAGTCTTCACTGCTAACTGTCTTCCTCCCACCCAAAACACCACCACCTGCCATGAATGAGCGGCTCCTTGGTGCTGAGACTTTCCACCTGTTCTCAGCATCTCTGGCTCTTGCTCTCCGCAGCTCCCTGCACAGCAGCAAGAGGCACCATTCCGCCTCGATCAGTTCTCGAGATGACTCCCTGGATCTGGTCTTCGAGTACCCAGGTAATATTCAGAACAAGTGCCACACTGCGGTCGAACGGGATCATGCCAAGATACCATCGTTGTTCTGGCCCACGGAACTGAGCAGGCAGAGGCAGAACATGGGATCGCTGGATCTCGAGCATGCCATGAACCTTCTCAACTCGCACACTCCCGTGACGCCCATCCTTGGCAAGAAGCACCGTGCTTGTACCATCCCCGAGTCTCTCGCTCGGGAGATTGAGTCGCATGGTGAGATTGACGATGTTATAGACCCTTCCTGATACAACTGGATCGCGAAAGGGGCTTACTTCTTCATTAGTCAGGACACCTTGAATTGGTTCGGCATCGAACGCCAGATATCGTCCGCCAATTGTTGTGATAAGAAAACGTCGTGACGAAGTGGGGCTGGATGTCAGATTCTCCTTCTTCGCCAGAACACTCATGCCAATGCCCTTCCGTTCATTTTCTGCAAGAAACCCTATTTCGTCAATCAATACAAAGCTTTCCGCAATGCTACTTGCGAAGAACTGAAGTTCGTCCAACCCATCGTTCAATCTCTTGCAGCAAAACCCGTTCTTCCACAGGCTTCGTAATGTAGGCCGTTGCCCCAATGTTAATCGCCATGTGGTGATGTTTCTCGCCAGCCCTGGTCGTCATGACCAAGACAGGCGTGTCTTTAGTATCTGGTCGGCTTCTAAGCGCCTGAACAACCTCGAAGCCATTGAGTTTCGGCATCTCGAGATCCGTAATGATCAGCGAGTATCGCGCTGTGGCGGCTTTTCGGAAACCATCCTCTCCATCAACCGCTGTGTCAACCTGATAGCCTGCTGACTCCAACAT
This sequence comes from Nitrospira sp., assembly GCA_019636915.1. Taxonomy (GTDB): domain Bacteria; phylum Nitrospirota; class Nitrospiria; order Nitrospirales; family Nitrospiraceae; genus Nitrospira_D. The sequence continues at coordinate 25,263 of JAHBWQ010000012.1, forward strand.
CTTGCCCACGAACTTGCGGATACTCAATGAGTCATCCACCAACAACAACCGGACATCGTGTACCCCCCCCACCGTCGACTCGAGTGATGGAACATCCTGAGCATGACGGTCCTTGCGCGAGGATGTCATCATCGCAACCGAGATCTTGTCCTCTTGTGAGAACAAGCGGGATGGGTCAATCACAAGAACGATGCGCCCCTCTGGATCGATCGTGGCACCTCCGAAAGCCGACCGCTCGAACGGTTTCAGCTTTCCAAGCGATTTGATCACGATTTCTTGTCGGCCCAACAGCTCATCGACCGCTAGCCCAATAGGACCGGTGGCCATTCTAACAATGACGATAGGCATCATTTCATCTATCGGAGCTTGTTCGCGATGCAATAGATGGCGCAATGAATGAACCGGGATCCTCTGGTCATCAACCTGCAAGAACGTCTGATGAGTCTGCTGTTGCAGGGAGGACACTGTTGGAATGGTTACTTCTACGATGCCTGCCAATGGAATTGCATATCGTTCTGTACCAGCACCTACCAATAAAGCCGTCGCAATGAGCAGGGTCAGCGGGATATGGAGCGTAAATTTTGTTCCAGCCCCAGGCTCCGACTCCACATCGATATGCCCATTCATGCTTGTAATAACCTGTTTGACAACGTCAAGCCCGACCCCCCGACCAGCTTGATCTCCTACTTGCTCGGCAGTGGAGAACCCTGGAAGAAAAATCAGCTGTAGAGCTTGCGTATCCGACATCGAAGCTATGTGATCAGATTGAACCAATCCCATCTTGACGGCTTTTGCGCGTATTTTCTTCAAGTCCATACCTGCCCCGTCATCCTCAACCTCAATGATGACGGAGTTACCTCGATGACTCGCGTGCAAATAGATGGTCCCGACAGCTGGTTTCCCCTTTGCAATTCGTTCAGCAGATGGTTCAATACCGTGATAAACAGCATTCCGGACGAGGTGCACAAGGGGGTCGACCAAGCGCTCCACAACGCCGGTATCGACCTCAGTCTGTTCACCGGAGGTTACAAGGGAGACATCTTTATTCAAGGCATGTGCAATCTCACGAATCGTTCGACGAAATCTTGTAAAAGGAGTACCTATGGGGACCATCCTGGCGCGGGCGATTTCGTCTCTCATCAACAGCGTCAGCTGTTGCAACTGGCTCATGTCATCATGCGCACTCCGGATGGATCCATCAAGCTGCAGCATCGACTCGCTGATGTCATCCGTGATTTCTCCGATGCGCCGAGCCAGGATGTTGAAGTCATCATACTTGTCCAGCTCGAGATTCCCGAAATCTCCAAGCCCACTCATTCCCTGAATGGCGGGCTCTAAATGGTGACTTGGTGTTTCCTTGTAGGTAAACATATGCTTGTCCGCGAATGTCTGGACGGAATCTCCTAACCGAGCTTTGAACACCAAGACCTGCCGAGACAGTTGCTCCAACACCCGCAACCGTTGCTCGAGCCGACCACGCCCGATAACCAGCTCGCCTACGAGATTCATGAGCCGCTCTAATCGAGCATGGCTGACACGGATGACCTCACGGCTCTCGACTACGCCACTGGCTCCACGGTCTTGCCTCTGTGGCTCACTCGTTACGGCAATCTGGTTCTTTGACGCACCCGGCACCTGATCTGATGACCTTAAGGTGACGGCGTCGGTGCTGGAACTCTGTGCGAGGGATTTCAACTCAGATTGAACTGCTTCGAATCGTTGTTTCGTGAGAACCGCGGAACCCGGATCCCCTTGTATGAGGGCTCGAACCGCATCAACGGAACGCAACATCACATCCGTATGCCCAGGCAACACAATGAGCCGCTCATCACGCACAGCCCCCATGAAATCTTCAACGTAATGGATGAGATCACCAATCGCTCTGAATCCCACAGTATAGGCTGAACCTTTCAGCGTATGGGCGGTACGAAACAGCTGATTGATAAGTTCTCGGTTGTGAGGATCTTTCTCAAGCCTCAAGAGGTCGGCTTCTAGCGTTTCCAGATACTCTTGCGCCTCAGGCACAAAATACGACTGAACGTCAGCCTCCAGGTTGGGAAACAAATACCTATCAGGCCTCCCACTCTGGGGAGGCGCACCGGAGATCTCTGTCCCACTTAGAACGGGCACACCTTTGGTTGCCACACGTGGCTGCTTGGCCGTGGTACGGCTATCTTGTCCCGCACTCATGTGCGTCAGAACGTGCATAAGGTGAGGAAGGCTGTGTTGTAGTGATTCACGCTGTGCGGGATCGCGATGCAGAATGCGTCGGATCATGCCAGATGCCTTGGACATCGCATCAAGCAAATCGTCAGTGAGTGAAAGACGTTGCTCGCGAATCGCCATCAGGCACTCTTCCATCGGATGCGCGACATCCCCGATGATTTGAAACGCCACTGTGTAGGCCGACCCCTTGAGCGTGTGCGTGGCTCGGAAAAGCTTGTCGATCGCCTCACGATCATCCTTATTCCGTCGGAGAGCCATGATCAAATCATCAATGGCAGTAAGATATCCCTCGGCCTCCGGTTGAAAATAAGCCAGCACTTCATTGTCAAGTTCAGGAACGAGATACTCTATACCGAGAGGAGATCCCTCCTGATGAGCATCACCCGGCTCAGGGTGTGAGGCGAGACAGCGTTCAATTAAACTCTCATCCTCATTCTCACCTTGACCAATGGATCGAACAAGAGACTGAATAGTTTGAGTCAGCGTTCGCATATAGCCCACAGTCTGTGGCCATTGCTCAGGAAGGAAGCCGGGAGCTTGCTCAAGTAAGGTTTCTAAACGTTCAGCCAACCGTGCGACCCCTTTGTAACCATACAGAGCCGCCGCTCCACGAATACGATGAGCAACAATGAACTGTGCGCTTAATGACTGTGGCGCGGGAATACTATCAACGGATGAGCGTAGCGCCTCAGTTAAGACGGTCATCCCATCCAATGCTTCCATGACGAAGATGTCGATGAGATTTTTCCGGTCAAAGTCAGAACTCATTCTTGCCTTTTATCCCGATGTCATGCTTGTCCGCGACCTCAATAAGGTGCCGCTCCCACACGATCCCTGATGGTTTCTGCCCTCCCCGGTAATCTTGTCCTAAACGTCTTGAAGAACTCAGGGGCTCGGGCACCGTTGGCGACGAAACTGCCAAGAGTCGGTGCGAGGTGGATACCCGAAACCTTGAGGAAGCGACGCATCTGTACAAGGCTCTCTTTGAAGGCCTCTCTACAAACGATCCTGCCAGCCAGACCTGACATGCTCCTGGCCCCATGTCTGACTATCATGTGGCAAAACAATCGGTGGGCTTGCCCGAGTGCTGTACCGGCCCCTGCAGGAGAATCACTCATGAATCACGCGAGTTAGGCCAGTTTAAATTGCGAGACCGATGTCGTGAGGCCTTCGGCTAACTTTGCCAACTCTTCAACCGTGACTCGGGCTGAATCTGTGGCTTTCTGTGTCGCGACCGCACCCCCTGTAAAATCTTTAATGGATCGCCCCATCTGATCGGTTGAGGACGTTTGATTGGCTGCCGCTGACGCGATGCTCTGTGCAAGCTCTGAGGAACGCTGGGCGATTGCGGAAATGTCCTTGAACACGTCACCAGTTCGCAGCGCCGAAGCCGATCCGGCTTCAACCGCCTGTGTTTCATGTTCCATGGCCACGACGGCATGCTGCGTCTCGCCCTGAATCACCTTCACCAGATCGGCGATTTCACGCGTCGCGTGCGTCGAGCTCTCAGCAAGCTTTCGAACTTGATCGGCCACAACACCAAAGCGAGCACCGGCCTCACCGGCACCGGCAGCCTCGATCGCCGCGTTCAACGCAAGGAGGTTGGTCTGGTTCGCAATATCACGGATCGTTGAAACGATTTGCGAAATTTCCAAGGAACGATCACCCAGCGCTTTCACCTGCTTGGACATCCGTTGGACTGCCGCTCGAATGCGCTGCATATCCTGCACCGTTTCTTGTACCGCGACCCGCCCTTCCTCTGTTGCCTTCAACACCTGACGGGCTGATTCGGATGACGCGCCAGCCGTTTCCGCAACCTGCCTCATTGATACAGCCAGCTGCTCGACCGCACCAAGCGTCTTCATCGATTCGTCAGCTTGATGCCTGGCGGTGCTGGCCATTTGGCCGGCATTCTCACGCAACGCACCGGCAGATCGATTGACTCGCTCTGCTGACTCTCTCACCTGCTTCATCAATTGTGCGAATCGTTGGATCATGAGATTGAAACCATCGGCCAGGTTCCCGAACATATCGGCGGTCACCTCACCGCGTTTCGTCAGGTCCCCCTTTCCCACATCAGACACCAACACAAGAAATTGCACGAGACGTTTCTGCATAGCGTCTCGTTCCTCTTCAGTCGAGACCAAGACGGTGATTCGATCCAACATCGTATTGAACGCTCTAGCCATATGCCCCACCTCGTCCTCGCTCTGCAGTCTGGCTCTGGCTTGTAGATTCCCCGCAGCGGCCTGCGTCGCGACATCTGCGACGTGAACGATACTGTTGACAATACTACGAGCAAGGAAATATCCGATCGCCAAGGCAAGAGCCAAGGCCAGCGCTGCTCCGCCCAGCATGATTTGAGTCAAAGAGTTGGCTTTTTGCTGCCCGCTTTCGTTCATCTCCTTCGCAAAATCTCGAATAAGTTGAGCCAACCATTGGAATCGCCAGATCGCTCGGCCATGCCACATCGTGGTCTCTTCGGACAAGACGGTATAACCAAGGTCTCGCATCGATTGTCGTTGTTCCGCAGAAAGCGATGGGTCAAAACTATCATTGAAGGCGCCGACGGCGCTCTCCGCCGACCTGAAATACTCGTTGAGATTGAACAGCAGGACGTCTACGTCTTGTCCGTCACGGCGACCATCATCAGTTTCATGAGTCGCAAACGGTCGGTATGTTTCAAGCGGAACCAGGACTCGCTTTTTTAATTCAGCAAGCGGAATAATGGCTTCATCAAAGCCATCCTTCTGCGTTTGGCTCGCCACACTCATAAGGGCACTGTGATAGAGACTGAGGTTACTACTACTGACGGCGGTGTTGGAGATCCCGACGGTTGACTCATCGTAGATGGACTGCAGTTGGATCTTGAGCTGATGCAGCCCCATTAACCCGAGGAACCCGACTGTCAACATGGCGGTGATGATGACGGCAAAGCCGACCAGCAGTTTAGTCCTGGTTCTTAAATTCCTAAACCAACCTTGTACGGACCAATTCGAGACGCGACCAAGCTTCACCATGACACTCCTCCTTACCGTCCGAAACAAGGCGGGCAATGATAGGATTCACCTCGTGTTTCATCTCCCCGCCGTCTTCAGTACTTCCCGTTACTTACTCCCCCTCGACCATGGCTAATAGTCGGGATACCTCGAATAGTCCGGTCAACCTGGCATCAGTTTTGAAGAAAGACGAAATCAATGAAGCACCCTGAGTCCTATGATGAGCTGATGGAGCCACCAGATCGTCAGCGTGGATGGTGCGAATCTCCGGCACATTGTCGATCACCACACCGACCTGCTGAAGACCATGCCATACAACAAGGGCATAGTGGTACGTATCAGCAAGCGGCAATCCAAGAAATGCCCGCACATCGGCGAGCGGGACGATGACACCACGAAGGTTGGCAACTCCCACCACATGATCCGGCATGCCAGGCACCGGTGTTACCGAGGCAAGTTTGAAGACTTCACGGACTTGCCGAAGGTCAATCGCAAACCGTTCATCACCCAATGTGATTACGCAGACTTTCCAATAACTGGAGGTCTTACGTTGTTCGGGCTCCCCATCTGAAAGAAGGACCGGGAACTCCTGCAGTGAGTTCATCATGATTCACTCCGCGGCATCGCAACATTCACCCCAGTGCGACTTTGACTGCCTGGAGAAGATCTTCCGACTTAAATGGTTTCACCACATGTCCGTTGGCCCCCTGTTGCTGTCCCCAAAATTTATCGCTTTCTTGCCCCTTCGACGTACACAGGACGATAGGAACGTTCTTGAATCGCTCGTCGCCTTTAAGGTCTCGGCAGACCTGAAATCCGTTCCGACCTGGCATGACGACGTCCAACACAATGAGATCGGGTTTCTCAGAGGCAATTTTGTCTTCCAACCCGTCTGCCGTTACAAACGATAGGACCGTATGGTGAGCTGTCTTCAGGTACGATTCGATCAGTTGTAACTCTGCATAGGAGTCATCGACGACCACGATTTTACTCATCGGCACTGTCCTCCCCTTTTCTCGATAGTCGGCACACTTCTCTGATGAACCAGCATGCCGACGCGCATCACCGCGACTTCGTCTCAACGTTCGACGGCAGTCAGCCCGTGCCTATCATGCGGAACCACGATTTCTATCAGCCCGCACTCCAATCCTCGATGCGCTACACACCTCCCAATTTCGAAAATTCCACCCTATCAGGGACGCTCCGATTCCCCGCTCACACCAGATTTTCACGAGAGCACACAACCCCATATACCCTCAGCTTGTCAGATCATCATCAGATAGAGGACAGCTCTTGGGGCTCACACAACTGATTCGGACCGCTCCCATGCAGTGTATCGCCTTACAAACAGTTGGCAAGAAAACGGTGAATATCCGCAGGTTTTGTACAGGAGAGCCTGTCCAGAACCAACCAGGTGGGCTACGATATTAGGAAAAAACGGATATCAGAAATGCAGATTACCGGGAGACCCTGCTTCACGGGGTAACTCCAGTCAACAAGGAGGATAGATCGACGGATCGGGACAGATGGTCGGCCCATCGATCAAGCTCACCTTGTAGGCGAGCGGTGACCAAGGTTGACGTGTGACGCTCAAGCGGTGAAAGTCCCTTCCTCATACGAGCACGATTGAGCCAGGCACGGCGAAAATGGGGTTCATCAAATACTCCATGAATGTAGGTGCCCCACACAAGACCATCCTTCCGAATTGCTCCATCACATCCCTTCTCGGTTGTAGGTATCAGTGCATGGTCTCCTCCCGTCGGTGCAACACCACGCTGAATACGAAAACATGGCTGTTCGGTCCTACACACCGTCACTCCCATATGGACTTGATAACCCCGGACGATGCTTTGATCAGATACCAGTGAATCAGTCGGAATAGCTTCTACCTGCATAGTGCACTTTTTCTTTCCAAGCTCAGTCTCGACGTCTAAGTAGCCTAGACCAGAACTTATCCCGCCTCGCTCAACCGCGTATGGATCTGAGATGGTTCTGCCAAGCATTTGATAACCACCGCAGATTCCGACAAGCTCTCTCCCGCTACAGACATGACGATCGAGGGCAGAGCCATACCCCTGTTTTTGCACATGGGACAGATCGACGAGCGTATTCTTACTTCCAGGAATGATGACGATATCGGCATCGGCCAGCAACGATGGCGTGGCAATGTATTTCACGGCCACATCCGGTTCAGCGAACAACGGATTGAAGTCGGTAAAGTTGCTCATATGAGGCAAGAGCATGACGCCGATGTTAATTCGGTCTGGCAAAAACTCTGCCTGTCGATGTCTTTCTAGATCCAGACTGTCTTCCTGATCCAACAGCAAATCATGCAGAAACGGCACGACCCCCAATACAGGAATCCCGCTCCGAGACTCCAAGAAACTCACTCCAGCAGTAAAAAGATTCGCATCCCCTCGAAACTTGTTGATGATAATGCCAGTGACCCTAGCCCGCTCGTCCGGCTCTAACAGATCCAACGTTCCAAGCACCTGAGCAAAAACACCTCCTCGCTCGATGTCGGCCACCAAGACCACGCGGGCATCAGCCAGTTTGACGACCGGCCAATTGACCAAATCGCGGTCGCGCAGATTAACTTCGGCTGCACTCCCAGCCCCTTCGATGACGATCACCTCATACTGGCTTGCCAGCCGAGCATAGCTGCCCTTCACAATCGACCATAGCCGCGCTCTCTGATCAAAATACGTCGCAGCGTCCTGCTTACACCATACTCTCCCTCGTATCACGACTTGCGAACAATTCTCCGATTCCGGCTTGAGCAAGATTGGGTTCATATCGACATGAGGAGAAATTCCGCAGGCCTCCGCTTGAAGCGCCTGCGCTCGACCAATTTCTCCGCTCTCCGGGGTCACGAACGAGTTCAGCGACATATTCTGTGCTTTGAATGGAGCCAACCGGACGCCTGCACGATGAAGGAGCCGACAAATCCCCGCGGTGATAAGACTCTTCCCGACGTCCGACCCAGTTCCAAGAACAGCCAGCGCTCGTGCCGTCATCGATGCAATTCCTGCCAGGCTTTTGCCTTCGCGAGTCCACGACCAACGCAGTCCGTCACGACTCGTCCCATCAAGGCTCCGATGATGGTATGGGTCCCGCTATAGATGTGTGCTGGTCCCTGTCCGCGAAGGGAACAGACAATTACAACCGCATCCGTCCCGGTTCCGGTGGCTGCCGTGCCACTCTTGGGACTGCGCACATCATGATCACGTAGGACGCAGCTCTTGGCCTCTGTGACAACTTGTACCGCACCAACCATGGCGGCCTGGGACAAACTCCCGTTCGTGATAAGTATGATGTTAATCGTCCCAGGTTTTCCCAATCTGTTGTCAGCCGTACCCTCGAGCGGCCATTCTCCTACTCGAACAGCATTCGTTACACCGACCGTTGCAAAACACTCCACCCATAGCCCGTCTGACTGGGCTCGAGCCGTCACCACTTGTGTCATGGGCACTGCAGTCATGAGCCCAACCGTAGGCCTGTGAACTCCCATGCGAACAGCCAACTCCCGTAAACAGCGGGCTGGGTCACGAAAGACCATGGACTGACTTCCGCTCGCCGACGGATTGGCCTCAACTTGATGGTTGAGGATGTAGGAAGCGACCGTGAGCCCGCCCCCTTGTGGAGCCGATGACAGCACACGCTTCCGACCGTCAAGATCGATGACAAGTGTTTGTTCTCTCACATGATAACGGGTGTGAACTCGTGAGGTGACCTCCCTCATCGCGATCCCCTATCATGGAGCAATCGAGAAAGCTCTCGAATGAGTCGGTCATTGTCGTGAACGGTTCGCACGGCCAGCCTGATGGATCGCGAATTCATCCCAGGTACGGACGAACAATCACGAATCAAGAAGCTTCTTGTTCGCAATTGTTTCGCCACGTCACGCGCATGCAGACCACGGGGTAACTCAACCAGGCAATAGTTCGCGTGGGAAGGGATCGTCGTACAGCCGGGTAGCGCCGCAAGCTTCGTCTGAAATCGCTCACGTTCCTGTGCCATGAACGTCAAGCTCTTTCGTGCATGGAGGTCGTCTTTCAGGGCCGCGACTGCCGCCACTTGGCCCATCACACTGACCGACCAAGGAGGTAATTGTCGCAGAAGTCGTTTAACCGTTGTCTGTGCCGAGACGGCATAGCCCACACGCAGTCCAGGCAACGCGTAGAACTTCGTCATACTGCGCAGGACCACGACCCGTGGCCACAACCTCGCTCGCCGTAAGATAGATCTATCAGAACAGTAATCCGCGAACGATTCATCAACGATCAGCCAAAGACCTCGCTTGTGAGCAGCCCTGGCCAATCGTATAAGATCTTCGACGGAACAGGCTTCCCCCGTCGGGCTATTCGGATTGCAGAGAACCACACCGTCAAAGGGTCGGCCTTCGTTTCGTCCCATCTCCATGACCCGACAAAGTCGATCAACCGGAACGGCATAGTGGTTGATTCGCTCTGCATAGAGTGCAGTGGTGCATCCTCCAGCCCGATCCATTGCTGCGGCATATTCAGAAAAGGTGGGTTGGACAATGAGTAAGCGTTGAATCCCCAACGCACGAGGCAATATATCAATTAACTCCGTGGAACCATTCCCAACGATAATCTGGTCTGGATCTATCTGCCAGAATGTAGCCAGGGCTCGGCGCAGGTCCCAGCAATCGGGGTCCGGATAATGACCCAGGAGATGCTTAGACGAGGCGATGGCTCTCCACACATGAGGAGAAGGACCTAATGGGTTGATGCTCGCGCTGAAATCCACTATCTCGCCGAGATCACATCCCAACTCTCGCGCAGCGTCGTAAACATTCCCGCCATGTAGAGGCTTTGTCACAGGAGCCATCTGATTCCCACTGCCAGGAAAACACCCAACGCACTGGCCATGGCCATCACCTTGGCCGCCGGCGCAATATCGTCAGGTCCGGCCTCTCGCCCCTCTTGGCCGAGGATTGGACGGTCGTGCGGAACACCGTCATACAAGTTGGTACCACCCAATCTCACGCCCAAAACCCCGGCCATGGCGGCCTCAGGTCTGCCGCTGTTGGGACTGGGATGTTTTCCCCCGTCCCGTCTGAACACGCGCCATCCTCGGCGGACCGAACTCCATTGGCTGGTCATCAAACCGGCCCCAACAATCAGCAACATCGCTGTCAGACGAGCTGGAATCCAGTTGGCCGCATCATCAAGTCGAGCCGATGCCCATCCAAAATCGATGTGTCGTTCGTCATGATGGCCGATCATAGAATCCAGCGTGTTGATCGCCTTATACGCCAACGCCAGGGGAGCACCACCGATCGCCAGATAAAATAGTGGAGCGACCACACCGTCTGCCGTGCTTTCTGCGACTGTTTCCACAGTCGCACGAGCCACTTCTGATTCGGAGAGTCCATCTGTATCTCTTCCGACAATCATCGCGACCGCTCGGCGCGCAGCTGGGAGCTCTCCAGCCTGGAGTGAGGCATCCACTGCATGAACATGATCCCACAGATCCCGTGCGGCGAGCGTCGTCGAAGCCAATCCGATAGAGAGAGCCGTTCCTAACCATCCCGTAACCCCTTCTGCCTCTTCCAGGATGACCGATGTGATCAAGAACGTCGTCATCGGAAGTCCGGCCGCAAGACCGATCCCTGCAATACGAAGACTGACGGCATTCCGACAGATCCCTCGTATCCCATGATCAACCCAGGTGATGCATCGTCCCATCACACGAACAGGATGCGGCAACCAATGGGGGTCGCCGACCAGCACGTCCACTGCAGACGCTACGAGGAGTTCGCCGCCGGTCATGACAACCGGAGCAAGAGAGGAACGAACAGGAGGAACAGAATCTCGCTCACCTCGTTGGTGGCTCCAAGTGTATCGCCGGTGATCCCACCGAACCAACTGCGGCAGCCCCACCAACCGATCAATAGAACGCACACCCCCGCCAACATAACGACACCTGCGTTGACTGCGCCAAACCCCACAGCCAACCCAATGGTCACGACAAGGGTCGAGAGGACAACGTGCCGCCAGGACAGATGGGTGAGAAATGGTGCCGCTAAGCCTCCCTCCGCTCTGGCATAAGGAGACATCCATGCTGATGTCACCATGGCCCAACGACCCACCGCCGGCATACAGCACAAGGCAGGGACTCGAATCTCCTGAGGAAGCGCCAACAAGCCTGCATACCGAAGCAGGATCGATAGAAAGAGCCCAGTGGCACCAAGCGCCCCGATGTGAGGATCGCGCATAATCGAGAGCCGCTCGGACGGTGTCCGGCCTCCAGCCAACCCATCGAGCATATCGGCCAACCCATCTTGATGAAGCCCTCGGGTGCACAGGACCAAGAGAGCAATCAACAGCGCGCTCACGACAGTCCCCTCAAAGAGCACCCGCAAGGCTACGTCGGCGGCAACTAAGCCACCACCGATCAGCAAGCCGATCGCAGGGTACCAGACCATCGACGCAGCAAGCTCCGGCGCTGTCGGCTCATGATGCGCCCTGCTCAATGGAATCGTCGTCAGGAAATGCCAGGCAAAGAGAAATGGACGGGCGATGGCTTCCATAGACGTCACAACTTGTTTGCGACACCGGCTTCTTCGAACGTCGCCATCTCCGTATAGACTTTGACCGCCGCACAGACGAGATCCATTCCTAAACAGGCTCCGGTCCCCTCGCCGAGTCGAAAATCGAGATCAAACAGCGGGGTCAATCGCAGGTGGTGCAGAATCGCGCGATGCCCCTTCTCAACCGACCGATGCGCGGCAATGAGATACTCGCGACACAGCGGCTGAAGTCCGACGGCAATCAACGCTGCGGCACCGGCGATGAATCCATCCAGCACCACAGGCACACGGGAGGCCGCCGCACCGAGCATCAGCCCGACCAGCCCAGCGATTTCCAATCCTCCGATCTTTGCCAACACACCGATCGGATCGGACGGCTTCGGACGATGCAGATCGAGAGCCCGTTGAATCACACGTACCTTGTGCGCACGATCGGACTCCTGAATACCTGTCCCGTGTCCGGTAACCTCTTCCACGGGACGACCGGTCATCACCGCAGTAATAGCCGCGCTGGGAGTGGTATTCCCGATTCCCATCTCCCCCGTCCCGATCAGACCGATGCCCTCCCGCACAGCCTCTGTCGCCAAGTCGATCCCGACCAGAACGGCTTGCTCCGCCTGTTCTCGCATCATCGCCGGCTCACGCATCACGTTACCCGTCCCATTCATGATCTTTCGGTGAATCAACCCGGATACGGTCTTAAAGTCATAATCGACTCCGATATCGACCACACGGACAACCACGCCCGCATGCCGAGCGAGAACATTCACACCGGCTCCACCTCGAAGAAAGTTCAGCACCATCTGAGGGGTGACCTCGCGGGGATACGCACTCACCCCCTCCGCGGTGACACCATGATCCGCAGCAAAGGTAAATACCATTCCCCGCGGAATACTGGGCTTCAACTCACCAGTCATGGTGACATAAGCTGTGGCCAACTCCTCGAGCTTGCCAAGACTACCGAGCGGCTTGGTCAGCCGACTCAAATGAGTCCGGGCCTTCGTTTGCAGAGCTGGGTCCAACGGCCGAATCTGATGACAGACATCCTGAATCGACATCACGCTCCTTTCCTTACTTCAAGCGAAGCCGTAGTCCACTGACCGCCAGATAGGCTTCATCCGCTCCTGCAGCAAGGCATTGATTCACTCGTCCGGAAAGATCGCGGAAGGCTCGTCCTAATGGATCGGCTGGAACGAGACCAGATCCTAACTCATTACTGACGATGATCACTTTGGCGCCAGTGCATCGCATCGCGTCAAGAAGAGTGTCTACACGCGCAAGAATTACTGATTCCACGAGTCCAATCCCGACCAGATTACTCAACCAAAGTGTCGCACAATCGAACAGTATGATCCGGTACTCTGCCCCCTGTGTGGAAAACCAGGCCTCCACATCAAGAGGCTCTTCAATCGTCTGCCATTCGGCTGAACGGGTCGCCCGATGCCGTGCAATGCGTTCCGCCATTTCGTCATCAAGTCCCTGCCCTGTCGCCACAAAGGCACGTGGCTCCTGCGAGCCGGCTAACTGAAGCGCAATCTCGCTTTTCCCGGACGAGGCCCCACCCAACACGACAATAATACGGCCCTTGCGTCGTCCGGCAGACCGACGTTTACTTCGAGTTCTCGGCGACATCCCGTTCCCACAAGAATTCCGGTTCGTCCTGTGTCTTGGCCACCCATCGAGCCAGGACGAATAAGGCATCACTCAGCCGATTGACGAACTGGATGACGGTCGGATCGACCGGTTCAATTTTTGAGAGCGCCACACACAAGCGCTCAGCTCGGCGACAAATTGTCCTGGCCTGGTGGAGAAAACCTGAAATTTTTCCTCCTCCGGGGAGGATGAACTCCTTCAGCGGTTCCAAAATCTCCTGGCATCGATCAATCATCCTTTCAAGCCGTGTGACATCGCTTGCCAGTACCTGCGGCATATTTTTGAAGGTCTGCCCTGGTGCCGTCGCCAGAATACTCCCGATATCAAAGAGCTTGTTCTGCACCCATCGAAGCTCATTTTCCAACTGGCCGTTCTGTTTGTTGCGCTCGACGGCTTCCTGATTGAAGACTCGAACAATTCCGATGGAAGCATTCAATTCATCGACGGTACCGTACGCCTCGACTCGAAGGCTGTCCTTCCATACCTGTTCCCCGCCCGCGAGTCTTGTCTTTCCCGCGTCGCCCGTTCTTGTATAAACCTTGGTAATCCGCATTTCCGTATCTCTCCTTGTCCGAACTTTGATTCCCCCATGCGTCATAGTGGATGAGCTGATCCACGGGAATCCGGTTCCGCCATCCGGCGGTTTCCAGGTCTGGTGCTGGTTCGAACTTCGACACGTACCCCAGGCACAGATAAGCCAAAACGGTCAACGATTTCGGTACGCCGATCACCCGCTTTAGCGCCTCATGATCGAGAATACTGACCCAACCCACTCCGATCCCTTCAGCTCTGGCGGCCAACCAGAGATTTTGAATCGCACAACAGGTACTGTATAAGTCCGTGGCACGCACCGTGGAACGCCCAAGCACGTTCCGACCCCCACGCCTCCGACTGCACGTCACACACAGGTTGATGGGTGCCTCCTCGATCCCCTCAAGTTTTAGACGCCGATAGAGATCGCCCTTCGCACCGGTATAACGGCGCGCGGCTTCAGTATTGGCTTCCACGAACAACCTCTTGACCACGCGTTTCGTCGCGGACTTGCGGATTACCACAAAATCCCACGGCTGCATAAAGCCGACTGACCCGGCATGATGGGCCGCCGTCAACAGCCGCCTCATCACCGCCTCAGGAATTGGTCGCGGAAGAAAGTTTCGCCGCACATCTCGACGTTCAAAGATCGCCCGATAGACCGCCTGCCGTTCTGGCTCAGAAAATCGTCCCTGTGGTCGGCTCATTCCAATCTCGATTCAGCCTATCCGTCAAAAAATTGATGACGATTGCGGTCCTAACTCACCGGCGGCAACTTTTCCCAGACAGATCCGACAGAGACAGTCCTCATACCGTGCAGCAATCCAGTCCATCTGGTGCTCTGTGATCCCCAATGTGCCACACCAGCATTGGTACCCGCCACACCGGAACGGCTGTCCGCAGTGTTCACAGACCTTTTCAACAGGACCTTTCATTGCCCGTCCTCAATCAATCCGCACATGATCCCGAAGCCTACGTGGTGCTGCAACCTGCTGAATCGACCAGTGCTTTTGCACACGATGGTTGGCTGGCAAAATGCAAGTGTGTGTAAAGCCCCAGCGTCTTGTTTGCAACCATTCCATCGGCCCCCTTCGACGCGCCCTGTGCATCGGTCGACGTACATACATAAGTCAGCGGGCCTTTCGGTAAAATCGTCGAGTAGTGGAACTCATGCCCCCGTGCAGTGAGCCCAGCCGGCCCGATGACGCAGGACTGGGCCACCTCAATCGAGCGATACCCCAACGTCATCCCCGTACGCTGCATGGTTGCTTCGGCCGGGAATAGGCCCACCATCTCATGCAAGCGGCCGTCAAAATCTCTCATGCCTTGTGTGAGGTACATCATGCCGCCGCATTCCGCATAAATCGTTCCGCCTTGTTCCCCGAATCGTTTGATCGCCGATTTCATGGGCCTGTTGGAAGCTAAGGCTAAACCATGCAATTCTGGATACCCGCCACCAAGATAGAGCATGCCAAGATCATCGGGGAGCTTAGCATCATGGAGTGGAGAGAATGCAACTAGTTCGCCTCCGGCTGCTTCGAGTAGTTCCAGATTGTCCGCATAATAAAAGCAAAAGGCCTGGTCCTGCGCCACCCCAATACGAACGGGGTTTGGCCGACAAGACATGATGCGCGCTGAAGCCGGAGGTAACCGCGCGCATGAATTAGCAAGTGATTCAAGGCGATCCAAATCCACTGTGTTCAAGGCAGCCTTGGCCAACCGATGATAGAGACTCCGATTCCGTTGCTCGTGAGCCATTGTAAGACCAAGGTGTCGATCCGTGATGGTCACCTCTGCATCAGGACAGAGATACCCAACCGCCACGACATCCGTCTCCTGCTCAACCGCGGCCTTCAACAATTTGTAATGGCCTTCGCTGCTGACTCTATTGAACAACACGCCGGCCACGCATACCGCAGGATCGAAGCACGCATAGCCTGCCACCATCGCGGCGGCGGAACGAGCCATGGCGCTGCCGTCGATGACCAGAATAACCGGTGCGTCCAATTGTTTGGCTAACTCTGCCGTACTACCAATATCAGTCAGCGGCGAGCTACTATCAAACAGGCCCATCATCCCTTCGATCACGGAGAGATCCGCATCTGCTGCAGCACGCGTAAAGGTCTCTCGATTGAGACGCTCTCCTAATATCCAGCCGTCGAGATTCCTCGACGGCCTTCCTGTCGCCGCCTGATGATGGCTGGGATCAATGAAATCAGGGCCGGCTTTAAACGGCTGTACGAGGCGGCCCCGCTCGCGCAGGGCCGCCAGAATCGCCACTGTCGCCGTTGTTTTCCCGACACCGCTTGCCGTTCCCGCAATCACCAGTCGTGGAAACGCGTTCATGCGGCCTTAGATCGGTAGATCATAATTGATCCGTACGCCGCCAAAGATGGATCGAATCGGCGTCCCAAAGAACAGCGTCTCTTCGTACTTCTCGTTGAAGATGTTGTCCAAACGGAGATAGGCTTGCATGTACTTCGTCACGTCATAGCTTGCGGACAGATTCCATACGACAAATGAGGGAGTAGGATTTCCATTCCCAGTATTGCCAAACCGCTCCCCAACATATCGTCCTTCCAGATTGGCTCGTAAACTTTCTATAGGCTGATAGCTCAGAATGGTCGAAATTTGATGGAGTGGCCACTTGGGAAGGCGTGTATCCGAGCCACTGCTGATGTCCCGCGTCGCTGCGTACGTATATTGGATCTGCAGATCCAAGTTCTTCACCCATCGCCCATCACGATAGAGCTTCAACTTGGTGCTCACTTCCACACCCTCCGCTTTGGCTAACCCAACGTTCTGCGCACAAAACCCAAACGAACCAGGAGCCGTACACTCGGCTGGATCGAACACCGACAGGATCAGATTTCTGTAGCGGGTCCAAAAGTAACCAACACTGATGCTCCCTCGATCATTGGGCAATGCCTGTTCGAGGGCTACATCAAACGCTTGGCTCTTTTCAGGTTTCAAATTTGGGTTGCCGAATCCGGGGAAAAACAGCTCATTGATTGTGGGTGCCCGAAAACCGGTTGAATAACTACCTCGAAGCTTCGTACCGGTTTCCTGATGCAGATCCCCCCCCGTCACACGATAGGTCGTCGCGCTTCCAAA
>JAHBWQ010000120.1 GCA_019636915.1 Nitrospira sp.
CATGAGGCCATTGGGTACGGTCCAGTGGTAAGAGGTGCCCTGAGCCATCTCGATAGCCGATCAGTGTGGCTCCTGGGTCATTGGTATACGTCCGTAAAATGATCACTTTCCCTCGTCTGGAGGCGTTGGCCGTCAGACCGGAGACATGCTTTTCTATCTTTCTCAGTCGTTGAGTAAGGCTCATGGCTACTTCCCTTTCTGCTGAGCCAGGAGCTGCTCTAGCTTTGTCTCAAGGGCCACCATCCGGCTTTTCATCTCGTCGTGTTCTTTGACCTTGAGCTGTAATTCCCTGGATCGGATCAAGGCGGTCAGTTCCTCTGTGCTCAAGTCCCCATGGGCAAACGCGTGCTCGATCTGCTTCTGTGCTGTGGCGGGGTCATCGGCAAGCTCCAGCGGCTTTTTCCAGGCTGGCCCCTTCACGGCCTTCAGCACCTTACCCATGTACTCATGCCGGGCCTTGAAGGAGGTCATCTTGTAGTCTTGGGTGTAGCCGGTCGGGACCGCCTCATGCTCGCCACTCGCTTTCTTGACCTTCGTATACTCCTCGGTGAACTTGAACCCCTCAATCAGCGTGATCTCATCATTCCCGAGCTCGGTGATTGGAACGGGATTGCCGAACTGATCGAAGAGCTTGCGTGGATCCGCCCGGTAGAGCTTCAAGCCGTCTTCAACCCATTGCTCTAGCGTCAGCTGGATCTTCTCCACCACAGGTTTCAACAGCTCTTGGATTCTTCGGGTAATCTCAGGGTCTTTCATGAGCTTGGAGGCTTCTGTATCAATCGCCGCCCGGCTCATGCGTCTGGCGTCGAATGCAGCGCGATAGGCCTGAATCTGCGTTGCCTTCGGCTTGATCATCTCCTGACAAAACTTCTCGCGCTTCGCTGTCAGCATTCGACTGCTCGTCCTTCCTTAGTTTGGCCGTCTGCCCACACACATGTGGTGCAGTTCCCATCCGGGATGCTCCTCGGCGTACGACTGAAGTGCCACTGAAAGGCAAAAGACAGTGCGGCAAGAGACTCTCGCGTCCGCCGCCACGCGTTCGACATGGTCCCCGACTTCTTGAAGATACGGCAGCGAAGCCAGGGCGGCGTCCACCTCGCGTGAGGTACCTTGACCCTTCGTCCGGTCATCGCCGTTAAGGCTGTCGGAATAGGCCTCAGCTTGCTCCTCTGTCACCGATTCGGCCTTCTCCAGTGCGGCGGGAAAGAGGAGGCCTTCAGCTTGCGCGATGAGGCCTGCCTTGCGTACCTCGTAGGTGGTCCGCAGCGGCCAAGGATACCCGGCCTGGTACAGCGTAAGGATCTGTTCGCGAGGGAGGCCAGTCGTTTTGAGGAGAAACCGCACTAGGGGTGTTGTTGCGTTCATGAGACGCCTTTCGTCTTACGAGACTGCAGTGAGTGGACGTGGCACCGGTGGCCGGATACCGGTCCGCATGGAGTACAAGAGGCTCGTGGATGGAGATTTCTGAGCTGTTCGAGCAAAGTACCGCATGAAGAGAGAAAACAGGGTTGTCCTATATAGGACACGGGTCTTGTAAACCGTTGTAAAACCATGTTACTCATTAGGTGGTTCTGAAGTGTCATCTTGTTGATTTTCTTGAGTTTGGTCGGTCCTCTCAAGGCTTAAACACGGGTTCGAATCCCGTTGGGACCACCACCTGTTCCTTCCACTGGAGGCCTGGCAAGTACAAGCTTCCGTCAAACGAAAGAGCTGAAAATATTGCGGAAGGGCGGTGTTGATTAGCCGCGACTGAGTACTTTCCTGAAGGTTTCAAGCAAAGCGACCCTTAGTGACGGGGTGTGAATTATGAACCTCGTAACCTTTCGCTTCCGCCAGTCTCAGGCTGTGGACTTTTATTGGAACCTCGAATTGGCCAAGCGTGGATCCCTGCGCGAATTCAAGGTCCATCCCAACATCGCCATCTATGAGTCGGCTTTTGACCTCCTGAACCCGATTCAGGTAGGGCATGCCTTGTCGCTAGCCAAGGCCTTGGTGCTCGACAAGCGAGCCGAGGTGTTCTCGGGGAACACGTCCTTGAGCATGGTGACCGTCCGAGATGTGTTGCAGTGCTATCAGCACTCGATGCAGGTCGACGACCATCATGCCCATTGTTGGTTTAAGATCCGGCTTACCCTTGATCTGACCGTGACACGATTCGAGGTGGAGTCGGACGATTCGGCGAAGTCATTCGTGTTTCCGTGTCGACGTGCAGCTTCTCATGCGTACGGAATTCATTACGACCACCCGGGGACGGTTTACGACCAACTGGTCTCGGCTTTGTGGCGTGCCGGCACACGGTGGTGTCCGCGGCTCGCGGATCTCTCGGAAATAAAACTCGTCAACGTGGAGTTGCAGACTAAACGATGAAGAATTGAAGACGATCGCCGGTCTGGTGGCACCCGAAGCCTGGCGACCCCTGTTATTGTTTTTTCGGATATAGTGGCCGGAGAGAAAATCTTCCCGCTCGTTCTTTTTTTAGATCGTACGGTGCGAGCGCCTAGCCTCTTCAATAACCTGGCTTCTCTAGCTCCACTCCCAGCGCGCATGCGCTATTCCCCCGCTGCGGAGGGACGAGGATAAGCACCCCCTTCTCTGACTTCTTGCTCATCGATGGATGATCTCAACTAGAAAAGACTCTTGGCGACAGGATACACTTCCCCAGTATTGTGGGTTCAAAAACTACACGCCAGTATTGATGGGTCGACATGATGGCAAAATGGCGAATGAAGTGGGGTGTCGTTGGCTTCTTCCTTCTGCTGACTGGCCTACCGGTTGTGTGGGCGGGATCGAGCGAGAGCGTTGACCCGGAGGGGCCGTCGCTGGAAGAGACAATGGCGTTTATCAAAGATACGTGGGAAGCCTGCGCCACCATGCGCAGCGGGTTGCAACGGATGGCTCCGAAGGATGGAGCGCCTTGGCAGATGGATCGAACGGCAAAGGTCGATGTGGTGGTTCGGCCTCCCTCCGGCCTCCAGCTCACGACGCGGCTCAATGAACGGATGCGATTCGGCGGTGCTCTTGATCTCCAAGCGCCGGTGGAAAAAATTCAAGAGTTTAACTTGAACGCCATGTCTCCCAATGTCAGCTCTGAACGGGAGGGAGAGGGAACGAACCTCTATGGGATTCGGCTGCGTTGCACACGGGCGGCCTGTGTGACCGAATGGGTCGCGACGCTCTCGATGCCGGGGAAGCCCATCCATGATCTCAAAACGGGTCGCTTGGTCGTCACGAACTTGGAGGAGCTGGTGTACGAGGATCGTGCGCCAAAGGACAAACCGGGGGAGAAGAAGGGAGAGCTCTCTCTTCCGGTCTGCGATGCAGCCGCTGCCGAGAGTCTTTCCAAAGCCCTCAATCACGCCATCAGCAAGGCCGGCGGGAAGAAGCCGTTATTTTAGAGCGAGGCTGAATTGCCTCGGGGAATGCAGCCACGTTCGGTGTGCCTGCCGGGACTCAGTGAAGTGCATTCTCGGCAGTGCGAGTGGAGTGCGCTCTCTCACCGATTGCTTCCTTACCAATCGGCCCGTGCATGCTTGCATCGAAGGTTGCTGGAGAAGATGAGTGTGCGGGATGCTTGCAGGGTGTGATGTCGCGAGGTTTATTTCGGAGAAGGTATCTCTTCGCTTGCTGGATCGTTCTTTCCGAGCAGTCAATTGATGAACGACATCGTGCAACATTCGTTCGTTGACGCCTCTATTCGGGGTTGTGTATAAACAAATCCACATCAGTGAACGGTTCAGAGGGTTGTAGAGGTTGTCTTTATGTATGCACGCGAGTTTCGTGATGGAGCAAAAGACGGATTAGAGGCGCTTGAGCCGCTGGATCCCGACAAGATTTCTTCGTTCGGCGAACTGCTGGAGGCGATGGGGAAGACGGCCTTTGGTGGGCGGCACGTAGGGAAAGCGTTCGAGGTGCTCTGGGAGATGATTGCAGACCCGGAGTGTAAGGTTGTGATGACGTTGTCCGGCGCGATGACCATTGCCAAGATGGGGAAGATCATCACGAAGATGATCGATGAGGGAATGGTGCAGTGCATCATCTCAACCGGCGCGCTCATGGCGCATGGTCTTAGTGAATCGGTCGGAAAGACACATTATCGACATGATCCTTCGATGAGCGACGAGGAACTGTTTAAGAAGGGATATAACCGTGTCTACGATACGCTCGAGATGGAAGCCAATTTGAATTATGTGGAGCACATCGTGACCCAGACGGTGAAACGGCTGAGTCAGGATCGCCCACTCTGTTCCGAGATATTGACACGTGAGCTGGGCAAAACATTGGCGGAGGAAGTTCAGGGCGAAGGCATTTTGAAGAGCGCCTACCTAAAAAACGTACCGATCTATATCCCAGCCTTTACTGATTCTGAAGTGGGGCTTGATATGGGCACATGGGCAATGGCACGGGAGGTGACTCAAGCACGAGCCCAGATCGGTCACAACGGAGACCTCTCGGTCCTCAAGAGCATTCTCCAGTCACAGCCCTCGTTCAATCCCTATCTCGATCTCAATAGTTATGCCGATCATGTGCTCTCGGCGAAGCGGCTGGGAATCTTCACGATCGGTGGTGGGGTGCCGAGGAATTGGGCACAGCAGGTAGGTCCCTACATCGAGATCAGTAACCTTCGCTTGGGCCTCAGTGTGAAGCCTCCACGTTTTCACTACGGGGTAAGGATTTGTCCGGAACCGGATTACTGGGGAGGACTGAGCGGCTGTACCTATCAAGAAGGACTCTCCTGGGGAAAGTTTGTGACGCCGAAAGATGGTGGACGGTTTGCCGAAGTACTGAGCGATGCCACTGTCGTGTGGCCACTGTTGATGATGGGATTGATGGAGAGAAAAAAAGCAGGAGTTGTACGCGGTTCATGAAGTGTATGACTGGTCGGTGGGCCTGTCGAGTCGTCATAGCTGGCTTTCTCTTGTGGTCTGCACCGGTATCCGCAGGAGATTCCGGCGAGACCGATATCCGGGTGAGGGGGCAAGCCAATGCCCCGGTCACGTTGATTGAGTACTCTGATTTTACTTGCGGGTTTTGCTTGAAGTTCTTCAAGCGGACATGGCCACGCATTCAGGAACGCTACGTCGATACCGGGAAAGTACGATTCATGTACCGAGATTTTCCGAGGGGCGACCAAGGGGTGGGACTCGATGCGGCGACAGCGGCACGATGTGCTGGTGCGCAAGGCCAGTATTGGGGGATGCATGACCGGTTGTTTTCCGAAGGGGGACAGCTGGACAAGCACGTGTATCGGCGCCATGCGGCGACGTTGAGGCTAGATCAAGCAGCCTTTGAACGGTGCATGAGCGATGGGCGGTATACAAAGGCGATTTTCGAAGACCGCCAGGAAGCCAACCAGTGGGGGTTTCATGGAACCCCTGGGTTCATCCTTGTTCGGACCGCGACGGAGCCGACGGAAAAGGAACCGGCCGTGGCCATTCCGGGCGCGTTTCCGTTTGAGATGTTCGAGGAAGAGATCGATCGGTTGTTAGCAAGCGGTACAAAGTAGGAGGAAGTGGGTTGCTGAGGACTGCGAAGCGAAGGTGGGTTTGTGCGTGTAGGGTTGACATCGGTACTCAGGTGCGATAGTCCTCTGTATCATACAAGGGAGAGGTATCCCTATGGCTTCGATGCAATCGTTCTGGCCGGTCTCTCATCGCGATGACGACTTCTGGGTGTGCATGTCATGCCTCACGGAAGTCTTTTATCGAAAAGTTCCGATGCCGGATTGTCCGTCCTGTCATGGCGTCTCGACCTACGAGGGGTTTACCCTGGAGGCGATTCGTGATTGGGGGACGGAAGAACTGATCGCCAAGGCCATTGCCGCAGAGGAGGAGGCCGCCGCGATTGTGCAACCGGCAGCCGAACCGGCTGCGTCGGTGGAAGCGGCGGATTAATACCAACCCTCATCCAAGAGACTCCAGCGAATCTTCCTGTGCAGGAATCCCGTCCATTTCTCGTTCAAGGCCAGTGGAAACAGGGTGCGGTCGCGACTCCGGTCGTCGATCCGTTCACCGGAAGATCCGTGGCTCAGGTCGCGCAAGCCACCGAGGCCGATGTCGAGGAGGCCGTCGCATCGACGTCCGGTTCGGCGGCGGTGATGGCGCAGTTGCCGGGACATGCCCGGTACAACATTCTCCAGCAGATCGCCGCGTTGCTCTACCGACGGCGAGACGAGTGTGCGCAGACCATCACGGCCGAGGCGGGGAAGCCGATCACTGATGCCAAGCGGGAAGTCAGTCGAGCCATCCAAACCTTTACCGTGGCGGCCGAGGAGTCGCGTCGGATTGCAGGTGAGGTGGTGCCGCTTGATTGGACACCCGGCTTTGACACTCATCTCGGGATCCTTCGCCGATTCCCGATCGGTCCGATTCTCGGCATCACCCCTTTCAACTTTCCGCTGAATCTTGTGGCTCACAAGGTGGCGCCGGCGCTTGCGGCGGGGAATCCGATTCTGATCAAGCCGGCCCCGCAAACGCCGTTGACGGCGCTGCTGCTCGGCGAGATCGCACTCGAAGCGGGTGTCCCTCCAGGTGGTTTGAATGTCGTGCCCTGCGAGAATGCCCTTGCCGAACGGATGGTGGTCGATCCTCGATTTAAGCTGCTGAGTTTCACCGGCAGTGTGTCGGTGGGATGGATGTTGAAGGCCAAATGTGGAAAGAAAAAAGTCACGCTCGAGCTTGGCGGCAATGCGGGCGTGGTGATCGAGCCGGATGCCGATCTTGACCTGGCGGCGCAGCGCTGCGCCGCAGGCGGGTTCGGATATGCCGGCCAGACCTGCATTTCGGTACAGCGGGTTTTCGTGCACCAGACGGTCGTCGATGCATTTACGACAAAACTCCTCATGCACGTGGCTCGGCTCAAACTAGGCGATCCCGCCGATGAGTCGACGACCATCGGTCCTCTCATCGATCAGACGGCTGCTCAACGGGTGGAGAGCTGGATCGGCGAAGCGGTGGAGGACGGGGCGCGCGTGCTTTTGGGGGGGAAGCGGACGGGGTCGTTGGTGGAAGCCACGGTGTTGGGGAATGTGAGGCCTGAGATGAAAGTCTCCTGTCGAGAGGTATTTGGACCGGTCGTGACGGTGACACCCTATCGGCAGCTCAGCGAAGCCGTAGCGATGCTCAATCAGTCCGATTTTGGGTTACAGGCCGGTCTCTTTACCCAGGACATCAACAAGATCTTTTACGCGTTTCGGCATCTTGAAGTGGGAGCCGTCTTGGCGAACGAAATTCCGACGTTCCGAGCGGACCATATGCCGTACGGCGGCGTGAAGGATTCCGGGTTGGGGCGCGAAGGTGTCCGTGCGGCAATCGAAGACATGACCGAACCTCGGATGCTCGTCATGAACCTTAAGGAACCGTCCAATCCATCCGAAAAAAGTGTCTAGAATATATTGCGAAGCCTGTTCAATCTTGCTACAACAAACGCCCAATACCGTTGGTACGGAGTAGTGTGTTTGCAGGCTGACCGCTTGAACGCACGTCACGCAACAATTTCCGAACAACCAGAAAGGCGGATAGCCGGACGAAAGGGGAGATGATGGTACCTACGCATATGTTTCTCACGAGAGGGGTGGGAGTCCACAAGGAAAAACTGGCCTCCTTTGAAGAGGCGTTGCGCAGCGCTGGCGTGGCCTATTGCAACCTGGTCAGCGTGTCCTCCATCCTTCCGCCGCACTGTAAGATCATCCCCCGGAAGCGCGGTGAGCAGCTGCTGAAGCCCGGTGAAATCACGTTTTGCGTCATGGCCCGTTCCGAAACCAATGAACGGAACCAGCTCGTGTCGGCATCCGTGGGGCTTGCCAAGCCAACCGATCGAGGGACCTACGGGTATCTCTCCGAGCACCATGCCCATGGCGAGACGGATGAAGAGACGGGCGAGTACACGGAGGACTTGGCGGCGCAGATGCTGGCGACGACGTTAGGCGTCGAGTTCGATCCCAACGTTGCCTGGAAAGAGCGGGAACAGGTATTCAAAATGGGCGGAAAGATCGTGCAGACGTTGAATATTACTCAGTCAGCCGTCGGAAAGAAGGGTAAGTGGACGACGGTTATTGCGCTGGCCGTGTTTATCCCACCGGAAAACGTGCCCGCCCGTCCTCGCCGGTAGATGTCTGTGGAGCTTGCCTGCATAGGTACGCCTAGGTCGCGCACTCCGCGAAGGGATGAAAGCCCATGACGCTTCCCGTTGGCTGGGAAGGCCCGGACCATAACTTCCTGGGGATCGATGAGCCTTGGTGCCATCCGGACCAGGCTGGTGTCTATGTCCTACCGGCTCCTTACGAGCACACCTCCAGTTACATCCGTGGTTCGGACCGAGGCCCTTCGGCTATTCTTGAAGCCTCCGCGCAGGTGGAGTTCTACGACGAACAACTGCGATGTGAGCCCTATCGAGAATGGGGCGGGGTGGCCACAGCTTCCCCCTTGGAACTGAACGGGAAGGTTGACCAGGATGCCGTCGACGCCATTGAAGCGTTCGTGTCACGACACATCGGATCCGGACGGTTTTTGGTCACACTGACGGGGGAACACACCGGTGCATTGGGTGCGATTCGTGCCCATGCCAAACGCTACCCGCAGCTGACGGTTGTTCAAATTGATGCCCATGGCGATCTACGCGAGGCCTATCAAGGCAATCCGTTCAGCCATGCCAGCGTGATGGCGCGGGTTGTGGGTGATGGATTACCGCTTGTGCAGGTGGGGATCCGGTCGATCAGCCCTGAGGAGGTTGTACGGATCGACACAGCGGACTGCATCAAGACGTTCTTTGCCGCAACGATCCTCGATCCATCCGGTCCGTACGAAGGGAAGGCGGCGAAATGGATTCCTGACATCATCGCGGCCTGCCGAACGCCGGTGTATCTAACCTTCGATTGTGATGGGCTGGATGCGTCGATTATTCCGGCCTTGGGGACTCCAGAGCCTGGGGGGCTTGGCTGGTACGACACCCTCAATCTCATCACGGCTCTTGCCAACGGACCAGGTATCGTGGGAATGGATATCAGCGAGATCGCCCCCATTGAAGGATTTGTCGCCCCACAATTTTCCATTGCGCGGTTGATCTATCGCATACTCGGTCGCATCAGGGCCGGTCGTCGCGTCCATTAACCTCCGCGTCACCGAGAAGAGTTCTATCCTCCCGTGGCTCAGACGATCCGCATCAATAAGTTTTTCACTGAACAGGGGATCTGCTCTCGGCGTGAAGCCGACCGATTGGTCGAGTCCGGAGTGATCACGATCAACGGCCGTGTGGCCACGCTTGGGGATCAGGTCGAGCCATCCGACGTCATCGCCCGTGAAGGCCACATCCTCCCCTGGGGGAAAGCCCCCCTCTATATCAAGTACCATAAGCCGGTCGGTGTCACGACCACGAGCGAATCGCATGTCCCACGAAATATCATTGCTGAGATTGGACATCCTGAACGGATTTTTCCGATCGGGCGGCTCGATAAGGATTCGTCCGGACTCATCTTACTGACGAACGACGGCAATATCGTGAATGAGATCCTCCGTACCGAATTCGGACACGAGCGGGAGTACCTCGTTCGAGTGGATCATCCGTTCGATCAGGCCTTTCTGGATCATATGGAGAAGGGTGTCGTTATTCTCGGCAACCGAACGAAGCCTTGTCGAATGAGTCGAGTCGGGCGGGATCGGTTCCACATTGTCTTGACCGAGGGGCGGAATCGACAGATCCGGAGGATGTGTCAAACGCTCGGCTATCGGGTGATCATGCTGCATCGAACCAGGATCATGCACATCACGGTCAACGGACTGGGCAGCGGCGAGTGGAAAGAGCTCACGAGTCAGGAACGAGAGCATCTACTGAAAGCCGTCGGGCGCCGTTAGTCCTGATCGAGGGTGCCTGGTGGCGAGGGGCTGTGCTCTGCTAACTGAGCAATTCGCGCCGGGCTGTGCGGACAAGCGCGAGGACGGCCGGATGTTTCAGCCGTCGTTCGACGGTGATTGCATAGAAGTGTTGGATGAGTCCATCTAACCGTCCCACCACTTGCACCTGGTATTGGCGACAGATCTCTTTCTCGATGACGGTGGCGCCAGGGAAGATTCCATGGCCGTCCTGACCGAAGGCTTTGAGGGTCGCACTGTCATCGAATTCGCCGACCACGTTGGGATGGATGCCATGGTTCACCATCCATTGGTCCATCAATCGACGAAGCACGGCGGTGGACGTGGGCAGGAGGAGCGGCGCGTTACGGAGTGAATGGGGAAAGTCCCGCCGATGCTGGGCCGCCAGCGTCGCTGTCGCAAACAGAGTGACCCCCGATTCGCCCAAGGGGTGGTTGTACGTATGTTCTTTCACGCCTGGGGGGGCGGGAGTGTCGGCGATCACCAAGTCCGACCGATGAGCAGACAGGTCAGTCAGCAGTTGGCGCAGTTTATCTTCCTGGCAGATCAGGCGCGTCGGCCGATACATCCTTATGGCTGACTTGAGGAGCTGGGTCGCCAATGGTTTGGGCACGGCATCTGCAATTCCCACCACCAGACGTGCTGGCTGTCCGTCGGTTTTTCCTTTGACGGTATTGAGGAGTTCTTGCCCGGTCGCGAAGATGTCCTCGGCGTACTTGAACACGAGCTGGCCCATCTCCGTCAGCACAAGGCGCCGGCCTGTTCGAATGAATAGCTTTTCTCCAAAGGTATTTTCTAAGAGATGGATCTGGCCGCTGAGGGTGGGCTGCGCCAAGCGAAGTTCTTCGGAGGCTTTGGTCACGGTTCCATGTTTAGCGACGGACCAGAAATACAGGAGATGATGGTAGTTCAACCACTCCATACGGCCTCCTCGGTCACAATGGGGGCATTACTATACATCGGATTTCACGATAGATCCAATCTGTTTTATCTATTTTGAAAAATGAAGGGGAGATTGCTAGTGTGGGCGCCGTCCGCTACCTGACATGACGTGACTGGAAGGGAGTTCCTCGATGGTCGCTCTGTTGTTGGTTGTGTTGATTATGCTGCCGGTGACGACGATGGCCGAACCGGTGATCGACTCGAGTGGCATGCAGGCGCAGTCGACGCGCACCGCTCCCCTGACCATCGGAGAAGTGTTGGCTCGTATCGAGTTGACGCATCCGCTGCTTCAAGCCATGGGCGCTGAGCGAACGAAGGCCCGGGCGAAAATCCTGAAGGCGCTGGGGGCCTGGGAGCCACAGATCAAGAACTATACACAGACCGAACGGTATAATACGTGGAATCTCACGACGGCGTTCGATATCCCGAGTCAACATACGGCGGGGTATGCCGACAGCACGATCCAGGTCGGGCATCCCTGGGGTTTCACAGTCGAAGGCGGGCTCCGCAGCGGTTTCGGGGATCGCGGCAATAACAACCGTATCGCCTATCCTCCTGATCTCCTGGCTACTTATCATACCCAGCATTTCTACTACGGTGGGTCGTTTCACCTGCTGCGCGGGCTTATGGTCAACGAAGAAAACGCCGAGTTCCAGAAAGCCGAGCTCGCGGGACCGAAAGCGGAGATCAAGGTGGCGCAGAAGCGACAAGATCTCTATCTGGCTGGCGCCGTGCAGTACTGGGATTGGCAGGTCGCCGTGAAGCAAGCCGAGGTGGTGAAGCGAGCCTTGGCCGTTGCCGAAGAGCGCTTAGTTCAGGTTGAAGGATTGGCCAAGGGCGGGCGGGTCGCGCCACTCGATGTTGTCGAGGCAAGCCAAGAGGTGCAGCGGCGGAAACAAGCGGCGATCGTTGCGCAGCGGAAGGTGGAGTATGAGCAATATAAGCTCTCCCTCTATCTCTGGGAGAACGGCGAGCCAGTGACGCCGCGACCAGAATGGGCGCCGGAATTCCAGGGTGAAACACCGCTTCCGACCAACGAGGAAGTTGCGGGCTACAAGGTAGAGGCTAAAGAATCACGTCCGGAGGTGCGCGACCTCTACATGGAAGCCAAGATCAACAATATCGATATCAAGCTGGCGAAGAACAAACTGCTTCCGACGTTGGATCTTGAGGGCGGGCCCACTAAGGGCGTCTCGGACTGGATTGTGGGAATCGGTTACCGGGTCGGTCTGCACTCCGAGATGCCGCTGTTTCAGCGGGAAGCCCGTGGAAAGGTCATGGCTGCGGAGGTGGCCCAGCAGCAACTGGCCTTGAAGCAGCTGTACACCGAGCAACAAGTCAGCTTCGACGTGGACAACTGGCTTTCGGCTCAAGTGCGCGCCAGGGACCGAGTGGCGGCGTCGACGGAGGCCCTGCGGTTGGCCAAGACGTTGGAAGAAGGTGAGCGCACGAGATTTAACATGGGGGCGACCACGGTGCTCTTCGTGAACCTCCGTGAGCGCCATGTGGTGGAATCAGCGTACCAGCTGTATCGGGCGCAGGCTGACTACGCTGTAGCGCGTGGTGGCATGCTGTATGCCAGGGGTGTCCTGGGCAAGCCGTGGGCGACAGAGTCCTTGGCGCAGTATGGAAATCCACAGACAGCGGTGGGCCTGAACGGGTACAAACAACCGGGCCGCGATTAGTCCGGCACAAGGAGCATCCTTCGATGGCCGCTCTCCTATTCCTGATTCTGATCCTGATTCCGGTGGTGACGCTGGCTGAGCCGGTGCACGATTCCAGCGCGTTGAAGGCGCAGTCCTCCCGCACCGAGCCCCTGACCATCAGTGAAGTGCTCGCCAGGATTGAATTAACCCATCCGCTGCTTCGGGCAACCGGGGTTGAACGGATTGAGGCCCGGGCGAAGATCCTGAAGGCGCTTGGGGCCTGGGAGCCAAAGTTCAAGAACAGGACCGAAGCCGATCGGTATCAGTCATGGAATTTCCTCGCCTTCGTGAATACGACGACGGGGGGATATAACGACAGCACGATCGAGATGGGGCATCCCTGGGGCTTCACGATTGAAGGTGGGATTCGCAACGGATTTGGGGATCGCACCAACCAGGGTGCCCACGCCCTTCTCGCGAATGATGGATTGCTTTTCTGGCATAACCAGCAACTGATCTTGGGTGGGTCGGCCCACCTGCTGCGCGGTCTCATGATGAACGAAGAGTACGCCGACTTTCAGAAGGCCGAACTCGCGGGGCCGCAAGCGGAAATTGCGGTGGCACATGAACGGCAAGACCTCTACCTGGCTGGCGCTGTGCAGTACTGGGATTGGCAGGTTGCCGCGAAACAGGCCGAGATTGTGAAGCGCACTCTGGCTGTGGCCGAAGAGCGGTTCACGCAGATTGAGGGACGGGCGAAGCGTGGTCTGGCTTCGCCGCTCGATGTCATTGAGGCTAACAAAGAGGTTCAGGTTCGGCGAGAGGCCGCCATTGCCGCGCAGCGGAAGGTGGAGTATGAGCAATACAAATTATCCCTCTTTCTCTGGGAGAACGGTGAGCCGGTGACGCCGCGATCGGAATGGGCGCCGGAATTCCAGGGCGAAACACCGTTGCCAACTGCGGAGGAAGTCGCCGCGAACAAAGTAGCCGCAAAGGAAGATCGGCCGGAAGTGCGCGAGCTCTACATCGAAGCGAAGCTGAATAACATCGACATCAAGCTTGCCAAGAACTACCTCCTCCCTAAGTTCGATTTTCAGGGTGGGCAAATGAAAGCCGGCTCGGACTGGAATGTGGGTATCGGGTATCGGACAGAGTCGTGGTTTGAGATGCCGGTATTTCAGAGAGAAGGGCGTGGGAAGGTTCTGTACGCGGAAGCAGA
>JAHBWQ010000121.1 GCA_019636915.1 Nitrospira sp.
TTCGCCTTGCACAACTTGACGGACATAATGGTGGTATTTTCCATACCGATCCGGCTCACACAAGCCTACTGACAAGCGCATCGGTGGATGCCTTTGGATTCCTCCGGTCCAATCCTGGCGCCATCAGCGTTCAAGGCAGTCAGCTCACGGTTTCAGAAGGACACAAAATCTCGCTCGTCGGCGGGAACATTACGATTCAGAGCGGGACTCTTAACAATGGCCTCGTACGACCGGTTCGTTTTTCTGCACCGAGTGGGGAAATCAACCTTGCTTCCGTAAACTCTCCTGGCCAGCTTCTAAAGAACGTCCCCATTGAGCCCGAGAATCAAAGTATCGCAAATATTAACGGCACATCGTTTACCTCGTTCGGATCTATTCATCTTGCACCGGGCTCTACGGTTGATGTCAGTCAAACCGGGAATGGGAAAATCTCCATCCGTGGCGGTCAGTTGGTTTTAGACGTTCACAACGCCCTTCTTAGTACTACCAGCAGTTCAGCTTCTTCTGCTGTCACACCGGGTCAGGACACCATTGTCCTCACCGCCAAGAGCTCGATCTTCGCTCACAACACCTCTATAAACCGAGGTCCTGACGTCCGCATTGAATCAGACAAGATATCAATCGTAGGCGTCCCTAGTGGAGGGATCAGGAATGAGTTTACGGAAAAGCCGTTTACCGGTATCAGCAGTGAAACACAGGGAAGCGGCGATGCAGGAGATATTCTTCTACGGGCAAACGGAGATATCGAAACCTCCAAGGTCGTAAGTATAAGGTCGGTGTCTCATGCCTCAGGCAATGCGGGTAGTATTGAGCTGACGAGCACCCATGGGAACATTCGAATGATCGAAGGCGGTACAGAAGCTCAAGGGTTCTCGTGGTCTTTTGATAGAGGAAACACGGGCAACATCACCGTGTCTGCCAGAACCGGAGATGTTATTTTGAATGGGGCGGCTCTTTATACTCGCTCATTAGGAATTGGCAGAGCTGGAGAAGTTGATATCACGGCAAAAAACCTGATGATGAAACTGGGGTTACTTGGCACGTTCTCTAGTGGTTTAGACAAGCCAGGTGGAGTGACGGTAACAGTCTCAGACACATTGAGGATGGAGGCAGACGCTTCATTCACACTTCCCAAGAGAGTCCTTCCCGAATCGCTCATTTTCACCGCTTCTGCTAGCAGCTCGCCAGCTGCTGACATTGATCTTACCGCAAAGGACATTGTCGTAACAAATGGAAGCGTTATTAACAGCGCCGCACTCGGCTCAGGGCCTGGCGGACGGCTCAAGATCGTCACTGATACGCTGCAAGTAATAGAGGGAGCACAACTCTCGAGTGGGAGTACCAGAGCCCCTGCTCGAGGTACACTTCCCCAGGGGATCATACCCACAGGTCAGGGCGGAGAGATTACAATTCAAGCTCTAGGTCCTAGAGGCTCTGTGTTGGTCGATGGCTCAAAAAGTGGCATCTTCGCCGATACGGAAGGCACCGGTGTAGGAGGTACAATTACTCTCTCTGCCAAAACCCTTACCGTTCAGAATGGCGGAGCCATTTCAGCCTCGACAACAGGTACCGATCTCCGGGCTGCCGGGGGATCCATTCTTCTCACTGCGATGGATCACGTGACTCTCACCAACGATGCCTCAATCACCGCCAGTACCAGCGGCCCTGGCCATGCCGGCAACATCTTGGTGAAGGCCAATGACGTCGCCGTCGGTGGAGGCTCAACCATTACTGCTTCCTCAACTGGCACAGGTAACGCAGGAACGGTCACGATCCAGGGCTTGCAGGGCCCCGCGAATACGCTGCTTATCGACGGCGGCAACAGTGGAATTTCTACAAGAACCAGCAATACGGGCGCCGGTGGCGATATTACGGTTTCCTCCAACTCAGTCCGGATCCGGAATCAGGGCAGCATTTCAGGAGAAACCTCGGGCACAACGGCGACAGCGACGGGAGGAAGGATTCTAGTTACGGGAGAGACGATCCGTTTCGAAAACGGTGCTCTCGTGACATCCTCATCCACCGGTGCAGGATCCGGTGGCAATATCACGCTCTCCGCCGAGCAATCTGTGACAGTTCGTGATAATGCATCCGTCTCCGCCAGTAGCGCTGGAACAGGCGCGGCGGGTAATGTCGAGATCAAGGCCGGCAAGCAGTTCGAGGTGGAACGAGGTTCAATCACAACACAGTCGAATCAACTGCATGGTGGGAATATCGCCATACAGGCGAGTGATCTTGTCCGAGTCGTCGATGGCAAAGTCAGTACGTCGGCTCTCAATGGCGGCGGTAATGGAGGCAACATCACCATCGACCCGAAAGTCGTCCTGCTACAGAACAGCGAGGTACTCGCTCAGGCGAAAGATGGGAACGGCGGAAGTATCTCCATCGCAACACCACTGTATCTCAAGGATCAGTCGAGCCTTGTGAATGCCGATTCTCAGTTTGGAGTGAACGGTACCGTGACGATTCAATCCCCGATCTCGAATCTGAGCAGCGCCGTCGGTCAGCTTGTGTCGAAGACGAGCCCGCCTCAAGTCCTGTTGCAAAATCGCTGTGTCGCCTTAGCCGGAGGCGAACAGAGTACATTTCTTCTCGCCGGACGAGATGCGCTTCCAGACGAACCAAGCGGATGGCTCAGCAGCCCGGTTTCCGTGGAGCATTGGACTGGAGAGGAAACCGAGCATGCTTTTGGGCCCATGGTACAGAATCGTGGGCTCAATGCGTCACCAACAGTGACCTCGCAAAAGAACACACCGCCAGTGCTCTCACTACGACGGCTGACCCCATCTGGATTCTTAGTTCGGACATTTGCGACTGGGTCGACAGGCTGTCCTTCATGATCAGTGGCGCTGCTGGCTCGGCGCGGCACACCCGACGTCGTCACGTCGTCCCAGCCTTGTTGTGCGGGGGGCTCGTTATGATGATCATGACGACATCCACTCCAGTAGGGGCACAGGTACTCCCCCCGGTGTTCGACCCGACTCTCCGATCAGGAGAGCCATCCGGCCCGCTCAAGAAAAAATTCGTACCGCCCGCAATGCCTCCACCGAACCCAGTGCTTCCATCAGTGCCGAGTGCTCCCCCGGAGGGCGAGCCCCAGACTCAACTCGGCCAGATCCAAGTCTTGGTCAAATCCATACAGGTGACCGGAAATACCGTCTTTTCTGATGCGGAGATTGAAGCCGTCACGAAGCCCTACCACAACCAGATCCTCACCACTGAGGATTTAGAGCGCCTGCGGCTGGCGCTCACGCTCTTGTATGTCAACAAGGGTTACATCACCTCCGGCGCCGTCATTCCCGATCAAGACGTCATCGATGGAGTGATTCAGATCCAGATCATTGAGGGTGCCCTGGCTCGAATCGATATCGAAGGAACCTCCTGGTTCAGGCGGGGCACTCTCAGCGACCGCCTGGCTCTCGGAGCCGGGCCTCCGCTGAAGATGGAGCCACTTCAGACACGCTTGCAATTACTCCAACAAGATCCTCGGATTGAACGGATCAATGCGGAACTCCGTCCCGGCGATCAACGAGGACAGAGTATTCTCCACGTCAACATCAAAGAGCAAAGCCCTTGGAAAATGTGGGCAGAGTTCAGCAACTATCAGACACCGGCGGTCGGGGCCGAGCGAGGCTTACTGACGGTCGCCCATCAAAACGTGACCGGACATGGCGATCCTCTGAGCATTACGTACGGTGGCTCGCGCGGGGTGCATCCTGTTATCGATGTGTCGTATACGCTCCCGATCAACCGCTATGACACGACGTTCACCGCCTCCTATCGTCTGAACGAGTTTGTGGTCGTCGAAAGCCAGTTCCGCGCGTTGAATCTCAACTCCACCTCGGAAATTATCGGGTTTACACTCCGCCATCCGCTGTATCGGACTCTGACTGATGAACTAGCCGTCGCCATCACCGGCGAGCGGCTCTATAACAAAGTCACATCGATCTTTGACAGCCCTGGCTCGCCCTCACCGTTCATCAACGGCTCATCGGATACCGGAGTCAGCGCCGTCAGTGCCCTTCGTTTTGTCCAGGAATATGTACATCGCACCTCGACGTCGGTCATTGCCGCTCGTTCCCGTTTTTCAGTAGGCCTGGACGTCTTGAATGCCACCACCAACTCTGGTGTCTCATTAACTGGGCTGCCGCTGCCAGATGGCCGCTTCTTTTCCTGGCTGGGACAACTCCAGGGTATTCGACGCTTCGACGACTGGTGGGGAATGCAGCTCCTGGGACAGCTGAATTTACAGTTGGCGAGTGATCGCCTCTTCCCGTTGGAACAGATCCCCATGGGTGGCCGATTCAGCGTCCGTGGCTATCGTGAAAATACCCTGATTCGTGACAATGGATTTCTCTTCTCCATTGAATCTCGATTTCCCCTATTCCGCTATGCCAGCGGTGAGCCTCTCTTGCAGTTTGCTCAATTCGTCGACGTCGGTCGGGCGTGGCAGGCTAAGGGGAAAACCGACGATCCACAGACCTTGGCGAGTGTCGGGTTGGGATTACGCTGGACGGTCTTACCGAAAGACCGGGCACGGTTTGAACTCTATTGGGGTGTGCCGCTCAATCATGTCCCGCACCCTGCCGGCAACCTCCAGGATCATGGCATCCATCTTCAGGCGGTCGTCCAGGTCTTTTGACAAGAGGCTCCATGTTGCTCCCCTCGCGATCCTTTCTCCATGTCATCCGACAGAGCCTCTGCTCTGTGCTGGTAGTGGCGATCTCATTGCTCACCTCGACACCGTCGGAACCCCATGACGTTAGTTTTCCAGCAGGACAGTCGATGAAAGCAGGAGGTCTTGCCTTTGAACGAGGCGCTTTCGGTGATGCTCTGTCTCATTGGAAACAGGCGGCAGAACTCTACAAGAGTTCCAAAAATATCCCGGCACAGATTGAGGCCTTAGTCCTCTCATCTCAGGCCTCCTTAGGATTAGGGCAATCCAAACAAGCGCTCCAATCCCTGGAACTCGCACTCGGATTGGCGCAGAGGAGCGGCGACCCCATGGTCGAAGCCCCTATCTTGGGACATCTCGGACGAGCCTACTTGACGATGCGTCAGCTACCGCAAGCATCGGAGTTCCTCCAGCAGGCATCATCCGTCGCGCACAAGCAGAATTCTTCACCGCTCCTCGCAACCACGCTGAACGATCTCGGCATCCTCCTGGTCCTGCAACAGCAAGATCAGAAGGCCCTCGACGCCTTTCAAGAGAGCGTGACCCATGCACAGAGCGCCGGACTTTCCCTCTTGGCCGCCACAGCTCGCACGAACGCTGCACGCGCATTATTGCGACTCCACCAACCGACTGAGAGTCGCCTCGCTCTTGACGCCGCACTCGATCAATTGAAGGACCTGACTCCATCGTCCCGCAATAGTTCGCTTGGGCTCATCGGCATCGCCTTGGCTTACCAGCGCCTGCTGCCTCATCTGCTCCAGGAACATGATGCGCTCGTGTTGCGCACGGCCGGAGTGCTCCAGGAAGCTGCCACCATCTCGGAACAGCAGGGAGACAAGAGAACCTTGTCGTATGCCATCGGATATCTTGGACACCTCTACGAAATAGAATTTCGCATGGATGAGGCGTTGCAGCTCACCAGGCGTGCTCTGTTCATCGCACAATCAGTGGATGCGCCGGAATCTCTCTATCGCTGGCAATGGCAATTGGGGCGCCAGCTGGCCGCGACGGGGCAGCTGGATCAAGCGATCGCCTCGTACCGGCAAGCAACCCTGACACTTCAACCAATTCGACTTGAGGTGGTACAAGCCTCCTCCGACGATTCCTTTGCTGGGCAGAATACGGTCAAGCCCCTGTTCTTTGAGCTCGCCGACTTATTATTACAGCGCGCATCCCTCAGTGATGAAGACAAATCCGTCGATGGCGACTTACACGCCGCACGGGATGCCATCGAGGCTTATAAAACAGCCGAGCTGCGAGATTATTTCAAGGACGACTGTGTCGACGCGGTGCGGTCCAGACTGACGACGTTCGATCGATTATCACCGGACACGGCCGTCATCTATCCCATCATGTTCAGTTCCAGGCTGGAACTGCTCATGAGCCTGCCGACTGGTTTCAAACGCATTTCGGTCCCGGTGACTGCCGACCAACTGACTCAAGAAATCCGTGCCTTCCGTCGAGTCGTTGAAAAACGCACCACGCGTGAATATTTGCCTCATGCGCAACAACTCTACAACTGGCTCATCCGTCCGCTCGAAGCAGAGATTTCACCGTTGACCATTACGACGTTGGTCTTCGTGCCGGACAGCGCCCTTCGGACGATCCCGTTGGCGGCACTCCACGACGGGTCAACATTTCTGATCAACAAGTTCGCCCTCGCGATGACGCCCGGGCTCACGTTGACCGACCCACGACCACTCAATCGGGACAAGCTCCGATTTCTCACGGCCGGGCTCACCAAATCCGTGCAAGGATTCCCCCCCCTTCCCTATGTGGTGGACGAGGTCCAATCCATTCAACAACTCTACAAGGGCGACCAACTGATGAACAATACGTTCCAGACCTCCAGGCTGGAACGAGAATTGCGTGAAGGACGGTATGGAGGCCTACATATCGCCACACACGGTCAGTTCTCGACCGACGTGAACGATTCGTTCCTCCTGACCTTTGATGGAAAATTGACGATGCAGACGCTCGACCAACTGATCGGCCTGTTTCGCTTCCGGCAGGAGCCTCTCGAACTATTGACCTTGAGCGCCTGTCAAACCGGAATCGGCGATGACCGTGCGGCGCTTGGATTGGCCGGTGTCGCGTTGAAAGCCGGTGCCCGGAGCGCGTTGGCGACACTCTGGTTCATCAATGATGAAGCATCCGCGACCTTGATTGCTGAGTTTTACCGACAGCTACGTAATCCGGCTCTCTCAAAAGCAGTGGCCCTCCAACGAGCCCAGATTAAACTCTTGAACGACCGGATCTATGGACATCCGGCTTACTGGTCGCCGTTCCTCTTGATGAATAACTGGCTTTGATCGAGGACGTCGCGACACGACGATGTTCCGCCATACGTCGATTAGCGCCGGGAAGGAGCAGATATGCACATGCGTCACATCCATTCTTTCGTTGGACTCTCCCTCGCCCTCAGTGTTCTGAGCGTGACCACGTTTGTGGCAGCCACAGACAACCTAGTCGTGGCCCAAATTAGGCAGCAAGAGGATGTCCAGCTGCCGGTCTACACACCACCCAAGAAACTTCAGCCTCGCGCGAGGATCGGCGGCACCTTACGTGGAACCGACGGCGCCGAAGCTGAAATCGTCGCGCTGGTGCCAGACCATGTCGGCCTCACGGTCAAGCAAACACCGACGCTGAATTGGTTTCTCGCGAAACCGACGCCTCATCCATTGAAATTCACCATCAATGACGACCGAAAAGTGCGCCCCATCTATGAAGGCCCTCTCCCAACGCCAGCGGCAGCGGGTGTTCAATCCATCGATCTGAAGAGTTTGGGCTTGGCCCTGGAGCCCAACGTCCAATACCGTTGGTTTGTGTCGGCCAGTCCCAATCCGGATTCCCCCTCCAGGGATATCGTTGCCGGGGGTATGATCGAGCGATGTGAGTTCAGTGAATGTCTCACCATCACCTCGGTCAATGTGACGTGCGACCGAGAAAGTGTCCGCACGAACGCACTCATCGGGTTCTGGTACGATGCGATGGGATGCGTCTGCTCATTGATCGAGAAGGAGCCGACAGACTCCTCACTTCGGAGGCTGCGCGCGGCGCTCCTGAGGCAAGTTGGCCTCAACGGAGTCGCCGACTGGGACCTCAGCTCCATTCAGACGAAGGCGAGATAACTGTGCACTGTCATGGATTACCCATTGAACCAATTCCACCCGATGACCCAGCGAGCACCAGCCTTCCAATCACATGTGGAACGGTACTCGTCTGCCCCGAAGGGCATTCGGTATGGGCTTGATTCAGCGAGGTGTGTATCGGATGTCAGATGTCCGATACGCTTCACCACCTGAATCTATTTCGATTCACCATGAATCTATTATGATACACCCCTGGCAGGCTTGCTTAGCTTCACAATCCAGGCAGCCCGTCCATAACCTGCATGAATCTGTGCGTTTCTACACCAGCCCCCTTGCCCTGAGCCCACGGCATAACGGTTGCTCCAGTTCTATAGCACTATTACAGCAGAGGTCCCGCGGACGTGAGCCTACTGCACAGCAAGACTGATCCAAGCAATAATCAACCAGCCTGGATGATGCCTCCGCCTACTCTCAGGACAACCCTTGCAGCGGGATTGATCGCATCACACAGAGGTGTCGTTTGGTATCACTTTAAACCTGCGGGCAGCCTATCGTTTTTGGCAACAGCACGCTGCAGCTGGATACCTGAGAGAGGCCGAAGTTGCAGTTTCCGCTTTTAATGCATTGAACGATAAACACACAGAATAGCCCTTGGGCGACGTCAGTGGGAGCCGTGTCATGGGCTAGTTAACTGTCAGCCTGTAGCGGGACTCTTCCAGATTGGGAATAGGCGTTCATGCGAATAGCTGCCATGATCCTTCGCTTCATCAATCAACGAACGCACCGGTTGTACTCAATGCAAGCCTGGCAGTGGTCGTTCATATTCCTCACGCTGTTTTGCGTTTTTCCAACTCCCGCGAGCGCCGCAGGCGTCGAAATTACCATCCTAAAATCATCTGATCTTCAAGCGTACAACGAAGCAATCGAAGGATTCAAAACCGCATCGCCTGGAACTGCCATCTTTGTGGAGTACGACTTGCGTGGAGACCTTGAGCGTGGGAAACAGCTTGCCCAGAGGATTCGTGCATCGGACTCTTCCCTCGTTATCGCCGTCGGCCTCAAGGCGGCGCTGGCTGCTAAGCTCGAGATCCTGGATATTCCAATCCTTTACATGATGATTCTCGACCCCATCAAGCATCACCTCACCGCCAGTAACATGACGGGGGTGTTGCTGGAAATTCCGTCAGACCGCCAGCTCAAGATGATGCGCTCATTCTTACCGACCCTGCATCGCATCGGCCTCCTCTATGACCCGGAGAAAACGTCCACAAGACTGAAAGAAGCAGAGACCCGAGCTTCGGCTCAAGACTTTCAGGTACAAGGATTTCCCGTCACAACCGAAAAAGACATCCCGCAACAACTCCGGACGCTCTTGTCTGAATCGGACGCACTGTGGCTGATTCCCGATTCAACCGTCCTGACAGACGAATCCATCCGATTTATTCTTGAATCAGCGGTAGCCCGTCACGTGCCGGTCATCGGTTTTTCAAGTGAGTTCACACGGCTTGGCGCCCTGCTCAGCTTCTCGGTCGATTACGGCGAAGTCGGCCGGGAAGCCGGATTCCTCGCGAGGCGCCTTCTCAACGGTGAACCACCACTGCCGCTGAAGCCGATTCCGGTCCAGCGCATCAGAATCACGGTGAATCAAAAGACTGCGCGGTACCTGGGCATCACGATCCCCAAAGAGCTGGAGAAGCTCATTGATGAAACGTACTGAGTGCTCCGCCATGGCGAATGACGTTCACACTTCACACGAGGCTCCATCGGGTCCGACGACTCGATTCTTCGGCCTTCGTCTCAAGTTCGTCTTGCTCTTCAGCCTCATCCTCATAGTGACCTGCTCGACCTTGAGCTGGTACTTCGTTGAAACACGACGCCAGGCGATGACCTCGAGCCTTGAAGAGCTCGGAACAATCCTCTTAACCAATACCGTCCATAACGAGCATTTTCGGATTGCCGGCGTCGTTCTTGAAGATCACATTACGCTCGGTCAGTTCATGAGCAGCTTGATGACCATTGACCACGTCGTCTATGTGGTGATTACCGGATCAGACGGTCGTATATTAGACCGCCAGAGCAAACGTGTGCGGACACCCTCGAGTCACGCAGTTCTTGCATCCCCTCCTGCAATCTATCCGGATGACCACCTCTCAGAATCGCTACTTCGAACTCCGCTCACGACTCCTGTGATTAGCAGGCTCGTACTTTCACCGGACCAGAGATTGATCGCCCAAGATGAGACTTCGGACTGGCTCCTGTCATTTTTTCTGCGCAGGGAAACGTTGTTTGATTTTGCGATGCCTGTCCTTCGGGAGGTTTCGACCGCAGGATCACAATCGCAGCGGGCTGTTGAATTGGAGGAGACGGCTGGTCTTAGTCCGCCGACGAATACAGGGGCGGTCGTCGGAATCGTGCGCATCGGCATCACTGATGCACAAGCCAACCAGGCCTTGCTGATCATTGTGCGCAACGTCTTGTTCCTCACGATCATGATCATTGCAGCGGGAATACTCGGAGCTCACTTCCTCACCTCTCGTATCACGACGCCTCTGAGAATCCTTGCAACGGCCACTCGCAAGCTCTCTGAAGGTGAGGAAACCACAAGCTTGCTTCCCCCAGCCAGCAACGATGAAGTCGGACAACTCACGCATGCATTTAACGTGATGATACAGTCCTTGCGTGACCACAATCAGGCGATTATCAGAAACCTTGACACTATACGGCAGCAGGTTAGGCAATTGACCACTGTGCATCAGGCCAGTGCCGCCATTGCAAAAACTAGTATGCTGGACTTGGACTCATTACTTGAGACAATACTTCGCCTGCTCGCTCAGAATCTCGGCTTCCCTCGGATGACAGTCTTGTTGTACCACCCTGAACGAAACTACACCTCCATTGCCAAAATGATAGGCGTCACACCCGAAGCCGAAGCTGCGGCACGTCAACTTGAAATCCCGATTACTGACGGCAGCATCACGGCTGATCTCATTATTCATGGGAAGCCACTGTTGATTCATGACATCGAATCCGTTGCGCATCGTTTCTACCCACCGACCCTCGAATTGATGCGTCGCTCTGGCACACGATCAATCGTCTGCGTACCGCTGCAGAATCATGCCAAAATCCTTGGGTATCTGGTGTGTAGTCGAGGTTCACTCCAGTGCAACGAGGAAGATCTTGATACGTTATTGACGATCGCCGGGCATGTCGCGGCAGCCATCGATAATGCGAAAACCTATGCTGATCTCGCCGAGCTGACTCAGCACCTGGAAGAACGCATTGAACAGCGCACTGAGGAACTGTCTCATGCCAATACCCAACTCCAGGAACATGATCGGCGTCGATCGAAATTTCTTTCCGTCGTCTCCCACGAACTGCGGACGCCCATGACCGCGATTCGCAGCTTTGCGGAAAACATGCTGGACGGGGTCACAGGCCCCTTGACCGAACTGCAACGAACCTACCTCACCCGCGTTCAACACAATGTCGCACGACTCAGCAGAATCATCGCTCAATTGCTGGACTGGTCCCGTCTGGATACCAAACCGATCGAGCTACGTGTAGAGAACGTCTGTCTTCATCAAATCGCCACGATTGCTGCGGATGGCCTCCAGATGGTGGCGTCGGAGAAAAGTGTGTCGCTGGTCGTTGTACCAGCCGAGTCACTCCCGCCTGTTCAGGGGGATCGCGACAAACTGGAACAGATCTTCGTCAATCTGATCGGCAATGCCATCAAGTTCACACCGCCCGGTGGACATATATCCGTTGAATCTTCCGTATCATCACCAGGCGTTGTTCAGATTTGTGTGGCCGATACCGGGTGTGGGATCGATGTGACTCATCTCCCGAACATCTTTGAAGAATTCTCCAAGGTTCCGTCGACGATGCCCGCATCACAAGGAGCTCAACTTGGTCTCTGGATCACCAAGACATTTGTGACTATGCATCATGGTCGAATCTGGGTTGAGAGCCAGCCTGGGACAGGGTCTCGATTTTACTTCACAGTCCCGACTGCTGAATCACAGGATGTACCAAAACAGTCCCCTCACGAATCGATGTCATCTGATTATTCGCCGAGTACACAGTCCTCTACCTAGAAAGGAGTCTCCATGCGTGCGAAGATTCTCATTGTCGACGACGATCGCGACATTCTCCTCAGCTTGGAAAATCGTGTCACCTGGATGGGGCATGAACCGGTAACGGCCACTGATGGCCAGGAGGCGCTCCGCTTGATTCAAGAGGAACAACCTGATCTTGTCTTGTTGGATTTGGAGCTTCCACTGCTCTCAGGGCTTGAGGTTCTGAAGCATGTCAGTCAAACGTCCGCACACAGCGACTCGTCGGAACACGAACCCCATCCACCCTCGGGAACCTATACGACCCCCCTCATTGTGATGCTCACCGCATACGGAACGATTGAGCGCGCGGTGCAGGCCATGCAGCTGGGTGCCTTTGATTTTGTCCCCAAGCCCTTCACCTCGGACCATTTGACCGTCGTCATTAACAAAGCACTCGACACCGTGACA
This sequence comes from Nitrospira sp., assembly GCA_019636915.1. Lineage (GTDB taxonomy): Bacteria > Nitrospirota > Nitrospiria > Nitrospirales > Nitrospiraceae > Nitrospira_D. Next base: position 12,294 of record JAHBWQ010000121.1, read on the forward strand.
CTTCATCGTCATGTCGCCACCCTCCGCAAGGAGGTCGAAAATCAATTCCAGCCGGCAATCACCACCAACAAGCACATGGCTGCACAGCTCGCGGTTGCCAAACAAGCAGCCTCTTCGGCCATCACAGTCCTCCTGCTGGGTGAAACGGGGACAGGGAAAGAGGTCGTCGCACGGGCGATCCATCGATGGAGCCCGCGAGCCAACCGACCTTTTATTCCAGTGAATTGCGCAGCCTTCCCAGAGAACCTGTTGGAAAATGAGCTCTTTGGTCATGAAAAGGGCGCCTTTACCGGAGCCCTCAAACGAGAACCAGGAAAAATTGAAATCGCCGAGGGCGGCACCGTGTTTTTGGACGAAATCGGCGACATGCCGCTCACCATGCAGAGCCATCTCTTGCGAGTGCTGAACGACCGAACATTCTACCGAGTCGGCGGCACCCAGGAAGTGCGGGCTGACGTGAGGTTCATCGCAGCGACCAACAAGAATCTCCAGCAAGCGATTCGCCAAGGCACCTTTCGTGAAGATCTGTACTTCCGCCTGGCAGTGATTACCGTCAACTTGCCTCCGCTACGTGATCGACTGGATGATCTGTCTGCGCTGGCCAGCCATTTTCTTACTCAGCCAGGAAAACTTGGCCTCAATCGGCGCGGAACGCTCAGCGATGCAGCATTGCAAATGTTGCATGCGTACTCTTGGCCGGGAAATGTACGTGAACTAGAGAACGTCCTCACCCGGGCCCTCGTCCTTTGTCCTGGTGACACGATCGGCCCGGAACACCTGTCGTTAATGACTGGCCCCCTTTCGACGGATATATCAGCCTCCAGCAATCAGGAACCATCCTCTGACATCCTGTTTTTCTCTTACCACGAGAGTATGGACGCCTATAGTCAGAAACTCATTGAGAGTGCCCTGCGGAGAAACGGATGGAACCAAACCAAAGCAGCAACAGAGTTGGGGCTCCAACGAACCTACTTGACCAAACTCCTCCGGCAAAAACAAATCCCCGCAAAACCACCCTACTCTTCTTCTGAAGACTAACGGGTGGTCGACAAAGACCGCCGGGCATTTCGCTGTTTCTCAGCGGCTCAACGTACGGACCAGAGGATGATTCGCCACTTCACTTGCCGTGCCCCTATCGGACGGTCAGCCACCATGCGAGCCGATCATTCTTGGGAGCCGCAGAGTTTGTCGCTATATAGCTAGGACAACAGTTATTGATAGGCCTTGACGATTTCATCAAGAGACGCGGTTTCATGGTATTCCCTGTTTTTCTTGAGCGCAGCAAAATCCTGTTCGATCGGATTGAAGTCAGGAGAGTACGGCGGA
>JAHBWQ010000122.1 GCA_019636915.1 Nitrospira sp.
CCTACGGCTTTCTGGGTTACCCCGTCCTGCAGGCCGCCGATATCCTCTTGTACAAACCCGATTTCGTTCCGGTCGGCAAGGATCAACTCCCTCATCTTGAGCTGACAAGGGAACTCGCGAGGCGCTTCAACGATATCTACAAGATGTCCGTGTTTCCGGAACCGAAGGAACATCTGACGAAGTTTCCCAAAGTAATCGGGACCGATGGTCGCAAGATGAGCAAGAGTTACCACAATACGATCAACCTCTCGGACAACGAATCGGTCGTTCGCCAGAAGCTCAAAACCATGGTCACTGACCCAGCCCGTGTGAGACGGACTGACCCCGGCAACCCGGACCTCTGTCCTGTCTATGAATTCCATAAGATCTACTCTCCCCAGGGAATTCAAGATCAGGTCAACACAGACTGCCGAACTGCCGCAATCGGCTGCATCGATTGCAAGAAACTGGTGGCGGATCGGATGGTGGAACAGCTCAGGCCGATCTGGGACCAACGTGCCAAGCTCACCCACGAGCCATCACGTGTCGATGAGATCGTCGAGGCCGGAAGTAAGCGCGCCGCCGCAGTTGCGAGCGCAACCTTGCAAGAAGTTAACGAGGCCATGAAGATTGAGACGTGATGTCAAGGCAACCCATTCGTCCCCACATATTTCTGTTCTGTATTTCTCAGTGCACCATCGCCTGATCCTTCCTCATCGATCCGATAGGCTGCCGCAGCAGCAGTTATGGTAAGGTGTCTCGTTCAGGAAACCCTCTCTCAAGTGAGTGCGGCATGAATCAGCTTTGGTGTAGCCTGATTGCTCTCATCCTCAGTCTTGCGATCACCTCAACTTCTGCCGCGAACCCACCCTGTGATACCTATCCACCGGCCAAACAGTCCCGCTGTTTGGAGATCTGGACGACACTCAACAAAGAGGACGGACCGAGTATCGCTCAGTTTGGTCTCGATCAACAGAAACGTCGGGAAGAGGGAAAGATCAACGCCCAGCAACATCTTGCTGAAAACATGAACTTCATTAAGCAATCGACAGAGAAGCGGATTGAACGACTGAAAGAACGGATGGCCAAGGAGTAACCTGCAGCTGTTGAAAAACGCCGCCTGCGTTGTTTTTGCATCGCTTAGCCCGCATTATTCATGACTGTTCGTGGCGAAATCACCCAGCCGCATTGTGAGACCGACGCGCGGAGCCCGGAGGCCCTGAGGCACACTCGTGCAGTACGTCGAAGGTCCAAGGGACGTGCCCGTCGGCCGCAGGGTTGCCGTAATAGCGGATCGGTGATTTCAGCAGAAGAGTGATGAATAATGCGGGTTAGAGGCTCCACCTACAACTCAACGTACGACTCGCCTCCTCGCACGTTGCGGCCTAGCAGGGCGACCTTTTTGAACAGCTGCAAGTCGACGCAGCATGTCCTTCTCTACCCTCACAGGCGGACAAACTGATTGGACTCTTTTTCAAGTCCGATCTCGGTTTCAGGCCCATGACCAGTGACGACCGTCGTTGCATCATCGAGGGTGTAGAGTCGTTCTCGAATCGACTCTTCGATCGCCTCAAAGTTTCCGCCCCACAAGTCGGTCCGGCCGATGCTGCCACGGAAAAGCGTGTCCCCTGCCAGCACCAGCTGATCATTCGGTACGTGGAAGCTCATCGACCCTGGCGTGTGTCCCGGCGTATGGAGTGTGATAATGGACACCTGTCCCAGCAGCACTTTTTCCTCATCCGCCAGCCAATAGTCCGGCGACACCGCCGGCACGTAGGACACCCCAAACATGCGGCATTGCAGTTCGAGGTTTTCCCAGAGCTTGAGATCGTCCTGATGGAGACAAATCGTTGCACCGGTCGCCCGCTTGATCTCGCTGGAAGCCAGAAAATGATCAAAATGGGCGTGTGTGTGCAAGACGTGGGTGACGGCGAATCCCAGCTGCTGGACCTCATGAAGAATTCGCTCTGGAGCGCCACCAGGATCGATCACAACCGCCTGCTTTGTGACGGGGTCACCGATGATCGAGCAATTACAGCCAAGCGGCGGGACTGAGAACGTCTTTCGAATCAGCGAGGCCATGACAGCGGCATGCTACAGGGCTCTGGTATCTGATGCAAGCCGGAGATCTTACGATTCGTCTTCATCTTCCCCGCCCCGGATAGTCCAGACGACTTCCGTATCGAGAATCTCCCATTCCTGTTCTCGCCGATGTAACCACACTAAGAACCCTGCGCCGGTTCCGTCAGGACGTACATTCTCAACATACACAAGTGCCTGGTCGTTCCGAGCAGTCCGTCCCACCCGCGACAACGCGAGTCGATCAAGCACGGTCGGAGTGTGCAGTGGAAGATCGTCGACATTCTTCACAGAGAGTGCCAGGGTGGCCTCCGCTTCATCCGCGGCATCCTCAGACACAAATCGATAGCGCACACCAAGTCGAAATCGGCCTTCGAGTCGGCTTCGTGCTTGATTGACACCAACAAAATCACGGACCAGTCCTTGCGGCAACATCCCATCAAAAATTCCCTGCCGTTGAAAAAAATCCAGTGCCATGGACTCAGGCTGGTTCGGCACAAGCCGTGAGACAGTCATCCGTTCAAGGAGGACCAATCGAATCTGCGACGTCAAAAATTTGTCCTCGATGATCCGGTCGTACAGAGCATAATCCTCCGGGAGGACAGCAGCCACAACCTGTCCTCCCTCCGTCGCGAAGGACAACTCTACGAAAAGCAAGGGCACGATCATCACAAAGGCAACCATCACATTCATAATTCCAAGCCGATTGCTAGCCATAATGAAACGATCAAATTTTTACTATCGCATTTACAAGTTGAGCCGAAGCGTAGATAATCTTACCAGCTACTGGGAGGAGCACACGTGCAGGATACAACACTGGTCAGTCCGCGGTCACTGAGTATTGGCATCGTCTGGTTCATGATTGCGCTCGGCTGCGCACCCGATGGAAATCGGGACAATCCCTTCCGGGTAGAGAATGAAGCACTCAAGCGGCAACTCGCGAAGCAAGAATCTCTCTTGGGCTCGCTGCAGGACGGGAATAAGGTGATGCAGCAACAGATCGATCTGCTGAATCAAGAGCTTCGCGATGCCAAGAGCAGCATGGAGGCAACCAAAGCGGACGCGAAACGGCTCAACGAGCACATGGAGCTGCAACTGGCCGAAACCAAACGAATGATCGCCAACCAGATGGCGGAATCCCTGAAAGTCGAGGAGAAAGGGGCACAGTCCGATACACTGCCGAGGCCCATGCCGACCGTGGCCAAAGTGGTTGAAGACGCCTTGGCGCGTAACGGGTATCATCTGAAAGTGAGCGTCAAGACCGATCAACGGGCGGTCTATGTGACCGAACGGAAGATTTCAAGCCCCGCAACGCTTGAGGTGACGGGCTCGCGAAATCAATATCTCGTGTCACTTGAGGCCCTTCCAGACAGTGTGACAAAACTTGGCGTCAAAGCAGAGTTCGAACGGGTCGCGCAGGGAGGACGGATCTTGAGTGTGAGTCACGAAGAAACCACTGAGATCGAGCGTCGCCTCATCACTGAAATCAATAAGGCGCTCGAAAGCCCAAGCAAGACATAAGCCGCTCGAATGCCTCCCAGCTGGAAACTTACGGCTTCGAAATCGGTGAATTAGGCAACGGCAAACCTAGACGAAACTGTCGTGCGCAATGCTGGATTGCCTGTGCGGCGTCAGCAACCGATTGCTGAAAGGTTGTCTGTCCTGGCAACATCCAAATCTGTGAGTCGGCAGAATGCGGGTTCTTGCTCACCTGTGTACGATCTGTGGCTTTCATTCCTAGATCCAATGCCGTGCCATTGCTTGGGACAATCCCGATATTACTGAGATTGTTCACGCCCATGCGATGACAGCCGTTGCATGTATTACCACTCACCTCCACCTTATAGCTCTTCCATGAGGCGAAATCTGCACCGACAAATGAATAGGGCTGTCCATCACTGTTGAAGGTAACATCCCCTGCACCAGGCAGCTGATTGGGCCCTGTTATCTGCGCGAGATAAGGGGATCGGATGATGGGCCCATTGTCGTGACAACTGCCGCAGGGGAACTTGCTGCTGGCAATCTGCGACGGAGTCATCCAGAAAGCTGGATCCCCCACACCCTTGGAAGGCGCTTTAACGTTATGATCATGGCTCAAGCCAAAGTCTTCCAGCGCGCCTTGATAAAAACAGGTCGCACCATTGTTCTTATTGTGCTGGATAATGGCCACATCACCATATTGCCCTTGCGATAAGCCCATCTTCCGAGCATGCGCAACCACAAAGACATCCACCGTGTTAACCAACACTCGGAAACGACTGCCATGATCGCATTTTCCGTTGAGAACGTTTGGACGATCACAGGTGGAAGCATCCGCGTAGGCCGCGTGAACTGGTATGAGATTGGTGGCAGGAACCGTTGTCCCCAGCGAGCTGTCAATGTCGAAATCTGGAACCGTGACGCCGATGGCATCGGCACACTCCTTGGCATAGGCCGCGAGTGCGTCAACAGGTTCTGGCGTAGCCGCCACAAGGAGGCCGGGCCAACTCCCGGCAACAGCTGCCGGATACACAAGCCCTCCCTCAGACTGGTCATCCCCACGATCGGCATCAACGTCATACCGCATGTATTGATCGCCCTTAAAGACGGCTGTTTCAAGTTCCAAGTGCAACGGGTGAATAATGGCGCAGCTGCGCAGAGACATCTAGGGGGGTAGCAAAGTCCAAACATTTGCGGGGACGCGTATTCAGCCGATGGGCAATGGCATTCAACTCACGCTGGGTATCCCCTGACAGGTCCGTGCCTTTGGGCAAATACTGACGCAGCAACCCGTTGGTGTTCTCATTGGTCCCGCGTTGCCCCGGGCTGTAGGGATCGGCGAAGAACACCTGGATCGCAAGGCGCTTGGTCAGGCGTTCATGCTCGGCCATCTCTTTCCCACGATCATAGGTCAGCGTTTTGCGCAGCAGCGCAGGCACGTGCCGAAGTTTTTTCGTGAACCCCTCGCGGGCACTCCTCGCATCAGTCCCTTCCATTCTGGCCAAAATGACCAAGCGGGTTGTTCGCTCCACTAGAGTCCCGACGGCCGAGCCATTGCGTGCCCCCTTGATCAGGTCGCCTTCCCAGTGGCCCGGCACCGTCCGGGTGGCGACCTCGGCGGGGCGCTCGGCCAGCGGCCTTCTGTTGGGAATCTGGCCCCGTCGATCTGTTCCACGCGCCCGAGGCCGCCGCGCCTTGCGCGCCTGACGCAGGGCCGCGAGCAATTCGGTGCGCAACGTCCCGCGTGGCAGCACATACAGGTCAGCATAGATAGTTTCGAACGACAACTGTTTGCGCATGTCGTCAGGATACGCGCGTCGCAGGCGCCCGGCAATCTGCTCGGGCGAGTAGCCTTCCCGGAAACGGCGCTGGACGTACTGCCACAGCCAGGGATCGCGGAGTTTCCTGAGGCGCCGCGGCTGTCGAACCCGCGCCGACGCCAGGGTGTGCGCCGTGCAGGCTTGATAGTGGCTCCGCCCGGCGTTGCGGGCCATCTCACGGCTGACGGTGCTGGGGGCCCGCCCCAATACCGCCGCCATCCGCCGCCGCGAATGGCCGGCGGCGAGGCCCAGGCTCAAGGTTTCACGTTCTTCGGCACTCAGGTGTCGATAGGATCTCGTGTGCATGGCAACACCGTAGCCCATCCGGGCTTGAAGTGTTGCACTTGGAGTTGGAACTCAAGGCGGCAATAGTTTCTTACGCATGGCCGATCTCTTTATGATGCCCATTTCATGTGGAGCTTGCGGTTGTGCACTGCGCAGTCTCGAAGGTAAAGATTGATCAGGCTCTGATACGGGATTCCCATTTCTTCCGCAATGGATTTGAAATAGGTAACCGTGTCGCAGTCCAGCCGCATCGTGACCGGCTGTTTCAAATTCTTGACATACGGATTCTTGCGCCCTTTCATCTTAGAGAAGTCGTAATGGTCTCTCATTGTCTTTGCCTCCAATATTCCCGTTCCTCACCTTTATCAGCCTTCCTTGCGGAGAACAGTCGTACAACGCTTTCACTCTCTCGAAAGCAGTGACATACAACGATCACCCGCAACCTGAAACTCATCCCAAGCAGTATAAAGCGGGCTTCTTCTACTGAGTGGTCAGGATCAAAGTATTGAACGGCATGCTCATCATAAAACACTGTTCGCGCCTCTTCGAATGAAATGCCATGTTTCCTGAGATTGATTTTCGCCTTCGCTGCATCCCACTCAAAGCGAATCCCGTCCGTACACTGTACATACCGACTGAGGTGCGGTCAAGGCAGCTCTCACACCTGATGAAGATCTGACAATTCGCTCGCAGTTGTGAATTTACTGCTCCGGATGAGGATCTTTCCGGATGAGTGCAAGGTAGAGCAAGGTATCGGCGAGGTCTTGGTCGGTCATGGTGGTGTCGGGAAACATGCCGGTGCCGGGATGGCCTTCTCGGATAGCGCGGGCTCGTTCCTGATTGGTTTTCAAATGTAACACGTCGGGGTTGCGCAAATCCGAGGGGGGCGGATTCAGCTTCGCGATGAGCTTGGCGGTGTCGGCTTCCAGTCGAGGTATGCGATACAAATACCCGTCGATGCCGTGACAGTAGTAGCAGACACCCTTCCCGTTGAAGATGTCTCGCCCCCGCAGGATATTACCCTTTAGTTTCCCGCTCGGTTGAGCAGCCGGGGGCTCTGCCCAAGCGCTCATGTCCGACGTGGATATCACCGGCGTACTGAGTCCACCCACGAGCAGAACCCCAAAAACGGTTAACCAGCCTGCCTTGTTCATTGGTCTATCCAGTCTACTTCGTCCGTCTGGTCTATCTCGTCGAATTGGTTGCTCGGTTTTGCTGTGTCGGTCAACATGCCACGTCAGCAAAACTGAGCTTGTCGAACCCGTCAGTGCCCACTGCAGCAGGCATTGTACCGACCTTCCGGAATCGTCTTCATGGTGTTGAAGATCGTGGTGCGCTCGTCCGCATTGGTGACGTTATCAATGGCAGGATAGAGCGCCCGCTCTTCCTTCCGATTGTGAGAACCCAAGAGGTTAAGCAGCGACTGCTCCTCTTGATCACTATTGAGATCCTGACTCTCCACTTTCCGATGGATCGCGTCCAGCAGCTGCCTGATCTGTTCGTGCTCAAATCGCATCACGGGTGTCGGCCCGTCTTCGATCATCCCGGTCTTCTCTTCCCACATTGGAAACAGCAGCTCCTCTTCCCAGACGATATGCCGCTGGAGGCCGACTTTGAACTCCTTGAAGGCCTCCTTAGCCTTTGTAAAGTCCGACCGTTTCGACGTCTGAAAGGTCTTAAACAATTCATCCAACCGATCGTGATCCTTCTCATACAATGCCGTAATGGTCTGTTCACTCATAGCTCCCTCGTTATTCAACATTCCGCCGCGCAACCAGCTGTTCGCAGCTAGTCACGATTGGCCGGTGACTTTGTACTCAAGGTGACAAGCCACACAGGCCTTGAGTAGATTATTGAACGCCGGAAGGATCTTCTTCAAGTCCTTGGAGGGAATAGTTGTCGCCAGCTCCTCCGCCGCCTCATGATGCGCCAGAGCCAGATCGTGATAACTCGGAGGGAAATTCTCTGAGTCACCATAGGCCAGTGCCTGGCGATGCCTGAAGAAACCAAGATGCGACTCGGTCAGGCCCTTTGCCAACTCATAATCCTCTTCGACCAATGCATCAACGATCACCTGCATCGTCTCCAGATGTTGCAGCATCACCGCACGATGTTCCTTCCCAGCCGAGGATGACAACGGAATCGCCTGTCTTGTATCGGGGGTGAGATAGGGATTGGGTCGCATCGCCCTCTGTGCCTGGCTGGTGCACCCAGCGACTGACATGACGCAAATCAACCCCATCGCAAGAAGGGCCGGCGCAGTTCTAGATGAACAAGCCAATCGTCTGCACATCGAAACATTCATCCGTCTACAGGCTCAGTCACGCCTTCAGTTCTGTCTGTTTTACTCGTTCCCAGTATGCAGTGACTCGGTCCTGGATATGCGCGATCACATCCGTTTGAACAATCGGCTCAAACAGATGGCGAAAGCGCCCTTGGAGCTTCAGATAGTCGTCAACCGGACTGAGCTTTGGAAGATAAGTATGAACGACCTTGCCGTCGACGGCCTCCTTGAGCGGCCAAAGTCCGCATTCCACCGCCAGTCGTGCGACATCGGGCGTGTAAGCCGGGTCGAACATCCATCCCGTCGGACAAGCCGCAAATCCCAGGAAGAGCTTCGGACCTCGATATTTCGAAGCACGCAGAAACTTTTCTTCCAGGTCGAGCGGGAACCGTGGCGACACCGTCGCGACGTATGGCGGGTTGTGTGCTCGCCAAATTTCGAAGATGTCTTTTTTCTCCTGCGTCGCGCCGACCGGCCGTTGTACGGCACAGGGAGACGTCGTCGTTTTGGCTCCGTAGGGTGTGGAGGGACTCAACTGGACGCCGGTGTTGCCGTAGGCTTCGTTGTCGTAACAGAAGTAGTAGAAGTCGAGTTTTCTGGTGATGGCCCCGGAGGTCGATGAGAGCGCCATATCGTAGGTGGACCCATCTCCGCCTACGACCACCACCGTGACATCCTCGTCCTTCGGCAACCGTCCCTTCGCGATCAACACATCCAACGCGTCACGCACCCCCTGCGCACCGGCCGGCGCAGAGCCCATCGTCGTATACAGCCAGGACGCATCCAGTGGGGTGAAGGGAAACGTGGCCAAGTTCGTAAAGCAACCGGCTGCATTCACATAGACGACATACGGCCCAAGTACTTTGGACGCGAGTCGCAGCGATTCGAGCCCTCCGCAGCCGGCGCAAAGCGGTGCGCCTGGGAAGACATGTTCTTCACGGGGTATTTGATGGAGGTCTTTGAACCGTTGTGGCTCCCAACTCATTGACTATTCACCGACCTGTTTTGAGTTCATGGGCAAGAAACTGCAACTGTTCCATTTCGCGATGCTCGGCTTCCGTATAGAGCAACACCGGCCCGACGCCGATGCCACGGACTCCCGCCTCTGCCGTCTGTTCGAAAATGGCCAGAAACTCACCTTCGGAAATATTCTTCCCCCCCAACCCTCCGATAAAGGAACAGAGCGCTCCTGGTCGCAGCGGTTCGTGATAAAGGCAGGCCGCGATCTCCTGAAAGAGAATCCCCCCCTGACCCGGCGACAGATTCTGATCCAGTACTGCGACCGCCCGCTTGTCGCGTAACGCACATCGAACGGCATCCGCAGGCCACGGTCGGATCATACGCAGTCGGAGCAACCCGACTTTTCGACCCTCCTCTCTCGCCTTATCCACAGCCACCTTGCCCTTGCTCGCGTAGGCGTTGGTCATCACCAAGACATCCTCCGCATCCTCAAGCCGGTACCCCTCAACCACATCGTAGCGGCGACCAAACAGCCGCTCGAACTCGACTGCCGCCTCATCATGTACCCTGAGCACATTCACCGAAGCGAGATGGATCTGGTGACGGAAGTAACTGTAGGTGGCGCCGCCTGATACTGCCGTACCCAGCGCATGAGGAGCCGAGGCTTTGAATCCCAAATGGGCCGGACGAAATGGCGGAAGAAATTGTTTCACCATTTCAGGATTCGGCACCATCACCGGCTCACGGGTAAAGGACAAGATAAAGCCGTCGAGGTTCACAATGGCGGGAAGGCAGACACGTGGATCTTCCGCAATGCGATAGGCCATGAGGATCGAGTCCAGCACTTCCTGGCAGGTCTCCGCATGGATCTGGACAAAACCGGCATCGCGCGCGGCCAACACATCATTGTGATCTGGCTCCAATGTGATTGGGGAAGCGACTGCCCGAGAGACATTCACCAGTACAAGGGGGACTCGCCAGCCGGCCAGCGTGTACAAGACTTCGAACGCATGGAGCAGTCCCTGGCTTGAGGTGGCGGTGAACACGCGAGCGCCGGTTGCAGCGGCAGCCCCGGCGGCGGTCATCATTGAATGTTCCGAGTCCAAGGTGACGAACCGGGCATTGAGGGACCCTTCGCTGCACCACTTCGCCAAGGTTTCGACGATTTCCGTTTGCGGCGTGATGGGAAAAGCAGGGACATAGTCAATGTCGGCCAGGCGCGCCCCCCAAGCCGTCGCCAGGTTGCCGGTCATCATCATCTGGTCTATCTGGTTCATTTGGTCTGTCTGGTTCGTTGGTCTGTCTGGTCTATCCGGTTGCGCATTCCCTCTGTCACACCAGAGAGACAAGACAGACCAGGCAGACATCCCTACTTATTGGTTGCTGCCGTTTCTTGCTCCACGGTCAACGCGTCAGTGGGACAGACCTCGACACAGTCGAGACAGCCCTTGCAATGGGGATAGTAAATAGCCGGTCGGCCGTCCGGCTTGATGGTGATCGCGCCTTCTGGGCAATTGGCAAAACAGAGCCAGCAGCCGTTGCAGAGGTCCAGGCGCAAGAGGGGACGAAATGTCCGCCATCCTGCGACCGATCGGATAGCCGAATTCGGCCCTACCGTGATACCAGCTGTGCCTCTGGTCGGGGATTCGTATTCCGGGGTGCGAAGCGCCACCGGGACGGTTTGATGAGCATGGGGTTGAAGCACAATCACGGGCACCGCCTCGTAGCAATACGTTGCGGCGAGTTGATTCTGCTCAATCACCGAGGCGGCGAGCCCGAGTTCCGCCAACTCCCGAGCGACTGCTTCATGGATCGAGGCCTGACGAAGACCCACGAGTCGTCCCGCTACGGCACCGAGCAACGCACTGATGGCTCCTCTCTTGCCCAAACGCTGGAGCGCGATCTCAGTCAAATTCAAGGTCGTGAGATGACCAACGACGGAAACCTGCGCGCCGAATTGCTCCGCAGACATCGGAGAATTCACGAATAGGACCGTCGTTGCATCAACCCCCTCGAGCACTTTCGCAGCAGGATCGCCGACAAGGGAGGCATCAGCAACCACCACAACATCGGGATGAGCGATGAGCCCCCGCTCCCGGATTGGCTCCTTGGCAATGCGGGTAAAGGCCGCCATCGGCGCACCCCGCCGCTCAGCTCCATAGATCGGCGAATCCTGCGCGACGAATCCTTCAAGAAACGCCGCCGTGCCCACGATACGGCTCGCCGTCTTAGCGCCTTGCCCGCCTCGGCCATGAAAGCGAATGGCAAGCATGGTATCAGCTACTGCCCTTCTCCTTTCTCTCCTTCATCGCCTCTATCCCGGCCTTCACGGCTGCTTCAATATCGGCTCGACGCTCATCCACGAAATGCCTTCCACGCTCGATAACGTCATCGAGCGCCGCTCGCGCCTCTTTCGCCTTTTCGATCACCTCTTCTTCCGTCTTCCTCGCATACCCCGTTATTTCTCGACGCGTATCCTGACCCGATCTCGGGGCAAGCAGGAGACCGGCAAAGATTCCGCCGATGGCGCCGCCGAGAAACGCAAGAACCACGGTCTCCGGCGAACATTTGAGATCCTGATTTGACATGACAGATCCTCCATTTGATGTAAACATTCGTACGATTGAAAAGCCAAGTCCATGCCAGGAGATCTCGTCGTTAGATCCAGAATTGTCGTGATGTGACGAGATCTTACCGAAGGATGCGAATGAAAGACCACGTGCTCTGTGGCATTTCAGGCCTCACCATGAAATGTCCCTGTCGCAGAATGCGACAGGGACATGAACCCTCTGAAGCAGAGCTAGCCGAGGGGATTGAAAGGAGCCAGGCTTCGAATGTAGCGCAGTACATCACGGATTTCTTGATCGGATAACCGATCAGCCCATCCGTGCATCGGGCTAAAGAGAACTCCCTGTTTGATCCCAAGATACAGATCCATATCGGTCTTGGTCCGATATTTAGGCGCCCGAAAATTCGCCGGTGGCACGATCAATTCTTTGATCTCAGGCCCAAGCCCATCACCGGTGGTGCCATGGCATCCGGCACAGTGTTGTTGAAAGATTCTCTCTCCGTTCTTCCTGTTTCCAGAATGGCTCTGAGCCAGAGCCCACGAAGCCGTCAACGCCACCACGACGAGGCTAACCACAATACGCAAGAACATGCGTTCTCCCCTTCCTATGTTCGTTTCTCATGCGAGCTTAGTCGGTGATGCTTTTCTTTCAAGAACGGACAACGGCACTCGATGCTCAATGCTGGTGTTGCTGTCCCTCGGTGGGAGCGCCACCGCCATGGTCGCCACTACCCTGTCCATGCCCACGGTCTCCCATCATTCCACCTCCCATACCCCCCATCATGCCTCCCATGCCGCCTCTGCCTCCCATCATCCCTCCCATTCCACTTCCGTGCTGTGCTCCACTCTTCATTTGTTCATGAACGGCACGGTCCTTTTCCCGTTGGTCAGGAGTCAACAGAGCCGTAGCAGTGCGCTTACTTTTGATGGCCGCGAAGATACAGGCCGCTTCTGATTTTTTCAATTGATCCACTTTGGCTTGAATCGCATTGAGGTCGACCTGCTCATCTTCCATCAGCGCATGCAGTTCAAGTTTGGCGATTTTGGTGTCGGCTTCCAATCGGGCTTCAGTACGCTTGAAGTCCAGCTGCAGGGCCTTCAGTTTGCCGACTTGTTCCTGCGTCAGCCCGATTTCTTTCGCATGCTTCAATAAATGTTTCAGGTAGTGCCCACTATGATCGTCCTGTTCCTCCTGATCGTGACCACCGTGCCCCATCTTCCCGTGGCCTTCATCGGCATAGACGGGAAACCCTGTCATAGCGACAATCAAGGCAGCTCCCCCAAGTTTGGCGACCCACTGCTTATCAAACTTCCTCATGAGCAGTACCTCCAGCGTTAGACCAACGACATATGGTTCCTTTGTTCGACTTACTCCAGCACCAGAATAGAGCCACACTAAAACACAACTTCTGTCATCCCTCCGCAGCTTGCTTACGTTGCCTCTGCCTGCACCCTGCCTACTTCAGTTTCTTTCTTCCCATGCTGTCCATGATGACACTCGCGCAATAGAGGATGTACACCTCGTCGATCATGATGAGCCGTCACAACCTAAAGGCCTGGTGACAGGAGACACAGGCCCCGATGGTCCGCTCAAGCTGAGGCAGGATCGTCTTGAGATCCTTCAAAGGAATCACCTTGGCCAAATCCTCTGCCGCCTGGTGGTGGGCCATTGCGAGCTCGTGATACTTGGGAGGAAACGTCGCCCCGCCTTCACGTTGCATGGCCTGGTGATGCTTGGGAAAGCCGAGTTCATCATGAGCGACCTTGGCAGCTTGCTCGAAGTCCTGCCGTCCCAGCGCGGCGACGATATCGCGGATCGCTTCCAAGTGTTCCCGCATCGTCAGCTTCATGCCGGCTGAAGCCTGCTCACTCAACTCGAGCGCCACGCGTTCGTTCTGCCGACTCCCAGTGGGAGTTCCTTCTTTGATCATGGGGTGTCCATGTTCATGCTGTGCCTCCGTGACAGCAGCCAAGCCTAGTAGCATCGCCAATCCGGCCGACGCCGCCGCAATACGATTCATCTCGGCTCCC
>JAHBWQ010000123.1 GCA_019636915.1 Nitrospira sp.
ACGGGTTGGGGTGGTGTTCTATTCGCGAGCAGCCGTCTCTTGCAACGTGACTCCGGGAGACGGCATCTGCTCACACACACGAACCTAAAGGCATGAGGTGCACCTCATGCGATCAGCTTGCAGGGTCACCATCCGTTCGGTAGAGTAATAAGAGCTTACGCTTTTAGCTTGACTCTCCGTTGATCCACTTCAGAAGGAGACCCGATGTGGTCGCGTGACAAGGCTCTGTTGATCGGCTTACTGCTTTGGTATCTGGCCCTCTCAGTCTGGACGGCTCAGTCGCCGACCGATCCCCAGTTTTGGCTGATCTCGAGTCTGTTGCCGGCGGCGTTCGTGGCGGGGTTGATCGCGATGCATCGCCGGTTTCCGTTGTCCCACGCCTCCTACACCCTCATCACCCTCTTTCTGACCCTCCATGCGATCGGGGCTCATTACACCTATGCCCAAGTGCCGGTCGGTCAGTGGGTGGATCAGGTGTTCCATCTTGGTCGGAATCATTTCGACCGGATCGTCCACTTCAGCTTCGGCTTTTTACTCGCCTACCCGATGGAAGAACTGTTCCGGTTGGGTGCAGAGGTGCGAGGCTGGCTGTTGTATTATTTACCGGTCATGACGGTTTTAGGATTGAGCGGGCTATGGGAAATCATCGAATCATGGGTGGCAAGTACCCTCCATCCGGAGCTGGGGATCACCTATCTGGGATCACAAGGAGATATCTGGGATGCTCAGAAGGACATTGCCGCCGCGCTCTACGGAGCGTTGCTGTGTGTGACAATCCTTGCAGCCGTCCGCGTGGTTCGAGGCGCACGGATGCCAACCCAGCCTCAGTCGGCTATCCTTGACTCATCCACGTAAATGAAGGGTGGTCTCCCAAGCCTCGGTCGGGCAGAGTCGAGAAGCATTCCTCTGCGCTCGGGACTTCTTCTCTGGTACGGACTGCTCTGGACCTGGTTGGCCATCGCCCCCGTCAATCGGAGAGATTGGCTCCTTGAGAATCTGCTCGCGTTCGCTTTAGTGACACTGCTGACCCTGACTTACCGGCGGTTTCAGTTTTCAAATGTATCCTATTGTCTGATCACCGTCTTCATGACGCTCCACGCAGTGGGTGCACACTATACGTATGCCGAGGTGCCCTTGGGGTTTTGGCTCCAAGACCTGTTGTCGTTGAGTAGAAATCCCTTCGATCGAATCGTCCACTTCGCCTATGGCGCACTCTTGGCCTATCCGGTGCGGGAGATCCTCATGCGTCTGGCCGGAGTGCGGGGTTTCTGGTCTTGCTCTCTATCGGTCAGCTTGATTCTCGCCCAAAGCGGCCTGTTCGAAATCATCGAATCCGTCGTGGCAGCTCTTGTAAGCCCCGAACTTGGTAACGCCTATCTCGGCACTCAAGGCGACGAGTGGGATGCGCAGAAGGACATGGCAGCTGCCGTTGGCGGTGCCGCGCTGGCCATGGGCTTGACCTTCGCAACATCGAAAGGCAGTGGGAAGTCGGCAATTCCCTCCACTCCGTAGTCATCCGCGTTTCAGAGCTGCTTCGTAATCCAGCGGCCATCCTCACCCCCTGATCTGAGCAGGTTGTCCCTTCATGCCGCAGTGGTTGTCCTACTCTGTGGCAATCTCCACCAGCCTTTCTCATCGGACTTGAGCGTCCAGTTCCTCTTTCTACTTCTCCTGAAGACACACGCGCTCGCAGCGCACTCTTTCCGAGCATCCACGATGCGGGAGGGAAGTTATGGTACAGTGGCGACCCCATGAAGGTCTTTGTTCTCGGAGTTGGAGCCACCGGTTCGCTCCTGGTGAAGTTGCTCACCCGTCAGGGGCATCACGTCTCGTGCGGCGACCGAGATCCCGTCCGTGCGCGCGAGTTTCTCGGTGCGAAATCCACGATTGCGGTTCAACAGGTCAATGCGAGAAATCTCCGCAGTATCGTCAAGGCCGCCGGAGGGTGCCACCTGCTCATCAATGCCTGTCCTGCCGTCTTCAACAACATCGTCATGCGCGCTGCCTTGGGATTGCGGGCGCACTACCTCGACACGGCCTCACACTTGCGAGCCGATCCCTTTCGGCCGGAGCAGTTCCGCTTCGATCAACAGTTTCGGAAGAACAAGCAATGGGCGCTGATTCACGCAGGTGCTGCACCTGGCCTGACGAATCTTTTTGCGGTGCAGGCTGCTGCTCAGCTTGATCGAGTGGACAAGGTGGAGGTGCGGATCTTTGAAGAAACGGCGAGCGACGCTCCGGTGTCACAATGGTCAGCGGAGTCCTCATTTGATGAAGCGGTCTCACGTCCCCGTATCTATCGCGAGGGTCGATTTCGCTACGGCTCTCGATTTGGGGAACGTGAACTCTTCCGGTTTCCCGCACCGATCGGTCGGGTCGGGGTCGTGCTGGCTGCACAAGATGAGGTCGTGACGATTCCGCGAACCCTTGGCTTGAAACAGATGGATGCAAAAATCGGCGGGATGGACATCGATCGTCTTCGGCGATGGTATCGCCAGGGGAAATTGCGCCAGTCTCGAGGGCTCAGCCCGGTACGATTTCCTGCGACACCGACCCCAGCCGCGATGACGACATTGGTTCAGAAAGGAATTCTGCACAATGAGCGTTTTGCCCTGGCGGTCTTGGTATATGGGGACAAGCAGGGACGGTCGTGCCTTATCCGTTGGGATGCACAGTTCCCCTCGATGTTCGAGCTGCGCCGACGAAGAATTTCATCGTCACCGATTGCCTGGGGCACTGCCCATCTAACGACCTTATTCGTGAAATGCATGCCGCATGAATTGACAGGAGTCTATGTTCCCGAGGCGTTACCCGCTACCGCTCGCAGGAATATTTTGCAGGCCGCTCGAAGGAGCGGGATCCGACTCACGCGAAAAGTCACCTCACTGACTCGTGAATAACCGCGAGCCCTCACAAGAATGCACGAGTTGCTCCGGAGGGACAGGGGCGCGGTTGTGCTCCTCGGTGCCTGCCCTAATGGCGCAGCGCCTTACCTAAGTGAACTGGAGTAACCAAAGGTGGCTTGTTGTAGTCTTCCGCCACAGTGGTTGATCTCGCACTGTGGCAAGACTCCCCGATGATCGTGGTCTGGACTCTCTCCATCAGCAGTTACACCGTTAAATAATGCTCGAAATGATTCTTGCATCGCTCTTGAGGGGCGATGGGTTCTCAGTTTGCAGAGCAAGGCTATTAACAGTGAGCCTCTCTGAGCTTGGCTTGTTCATGTGGCGGTTCCGGAGACAGGACCAGGCAGGATCGTGGCGGTGACACATCTGGAATCTCAAGGTGTTGAAGGAAAAGAGGAATGACGAGGCCTCACGACAATCATGACCCGATTGGAGTCGTGGCTGCCGTGCACGGACCGGTCGTCGACATCGTCTGCGACTACCTGCCGCCGCTTCACCAAGCGCTGTTCTCCGTACTCGACAGCGAGCGCTATGTCTTTGAGGTCTACCAACACCTTGATGAACGGCACGTTCGGGCGATTACGCTTCACAGCACTGGTGGGTTACAGCGAGGGATGCGGGTGTTTGACACAGGTGCTCCTTTGCAGGTGCCGGTGTCACCGGATTGTCTCGGGCGTCTGGTGAATGTCTTCGGCGAACCACTGGACGGGGGACCGGTGCTCACCAGCGGGCAGTTTCGCAATATTCTCGGTCAGCCGGTGCCGCTCCACCAGACGATCAGCGCGAGCGGGATCTTGGAGACGGGCATCAAGGTGATCGATTTGTTGTGCCCATTTATTCGAGGCGGAAAAACCGGCTTATTCGGAGGCGCCGGAATCGGGAAGACCGTCCTGATTACGGAATTCATGCACGCGATCGTGGCGCTGCATCAGGGTGTGTCTGTGTTTGCCGGCGTCGGGGAACGCATTCGCGAGGGACACGAACTCTGGCACGAGATGCAGCAGGCTGGAGTCATGCCCCACACACTGATGGTCTTCGGCCAAATGGACGAATCGCCGGGCGTGCGGTTTCGCGTCAGCCTCGCGGCGTTGAGCTATGCCGAATACTTGAGGGATGCCCTGAGCAAAGAGGTGCTGTTCCTGGTCGACAACGTGTTCCGGTTCGTCCAGGCCGGGAGCGAAATTTCTGGTCTTCTGGGACGCATGCCTGCCACCGTTGGCTATCAGCCGACCTTGATGAGCGAAGTCGCAGAACTTCAGGACCGCATCATCTCGACGACGAAAGGTGCCATCACCTCCGTACAGGCGATCTACGTGCCGGCGGACGACATGACCGATCCCGCCGTCACCGGCATTCTCAACCACCTCGATACCAGCGTGATCCTGACGCGTGCCCAGGCCGGGAAAGGCTTCTACCCGGCCGTGGATCCACTGCAGTCCAGCAGCAAACTCATGGACAGACATTTTCTCGGCGATCGGCACTACTCGGTGGCCGAAGGCGTCCGTCAGCATCTCGCACGGTACCGAGAATTGGAAGACGTCATCAGTATGCTGGGCTTGGAAGAACTGTCAGAAACGGACCACCGCATTGTGATGCGCGCACGCAAACTGCAGCGCTATCTCACTCAGCCGTTTCATGTCACGGCGGCCTTTACCGGTATCAAAGGCGCTTCGGTCCCCCTGGACATCACGCTTCAAGACTGCGAAGCCTTTCTCCGCGGCGACTTCGACGACGTATCGGAAGACCGCTGTTATATGCGCGGCGCGATGCGAGAGGTTCTGCAATGACGTCGTTCGTCATGCATTTACAAAGCGCGACGCAGTACGAGCGTATTGAGCGTGTCACCATGTTCGTGGGCGAGGACTCCTCCGGCAGCTTCGGGATCATGGCCGGTCATCAGCGTATGATGACGCCTCTCCAATTCGGCTTGGCGCGTTTCCGCACGAACGACGACTGGGAATTCCTCGCTTTGCCGGGAGGGTTATTGTACTTCGTCGACAACGAACTGTTCGTCAATACCAGGCATTACCTGCGAGACCAGGATTGCGTCAGGATCACCAAGGCACTGGAGGAGCAGCTGCGCAAGGAAGAGGCTTCGTTACGAGAGATCAAAGACAGCTTGCATCGTCTCGAAGAAGAAATGTTCAAGCGGTTGTGGAGGCTGGGCCGCGGTCGAGAGGCGTCCGTATGAAGAACCACGATGAATTGCAGCAGCGCGTCTCGAGACAAATCGATCGCATGCAGAAGGCCGAGAAGGATCGTCCGACGCTGCTGGCGCAAACGGCCTACCTTGGAATGTTGGGGCTTCTGCTTGTGGTGCCGGTCGTTGTGGGGGCCTATCTCGGCCGCTGGCTGGATGGACTGGTCGAAGGGTACTCGATGCGATGGACTCTCAGCCTGATCATCGTCGGGGTCGTCGCGGGGGCGTTCAACGTGTATCGCTTTATCAAGGAATAAACTATGCGTAGCGGAGAAGCCGCGGGAATCGTCTTCCAGCTGGGGCCGATCCCTATTACCCACTCGATCATGGTGACCTGGGGGATTATGGTGGCGCTGACGTGTTTCTCCTGGGTTGTGACCAGCCGGCTACGTCGCGACCCCGGCCCGCTGCAAGCCGCGGTGGAAGGCGTAGTGGGAGCCATCGAAGAGAGCATCAACGCTGTATTACCCGGCCATGCAGAACGGATCTTCCCCTTCATCGCCACGTTATGGATTTTCATCGCCCTGGCCAATCTCATCGGGCTCATTCCCGGCATTGATGCCCCGACCGGTGATCTGTCGGTGACAGCTGCGTTAGCCGTGCTCGTGTTCCTCTCCGTCCATTATTTCGGTATGTGTATCGAAGGGATCATCCCGTACCTCCGCCATTATCTCGCGCCGTCGCCCCTGCTGTTGCCGTTTCACATCATCGGTGAGGTTTCGCGAACCCTCACCCTCGCCGTCCGCCTGTTCGGAAACATGATGAGTCTTGAGATGGCGGCGTTGTTGGTACTGTTAGTGGCGGGCTTTCTTGCTCCGGTTCCGTTGTTGCTGCTCCATATCGTCGAGGCACTGATTCAGGCTTATATTTTCGGCATGCTGGCGTTGATCTACCTCGCCGGTGCCATCCAGACGCACGCGCTCCATTCACCATCAGACAAAGGATGACCTATGCGAGACATGACCTTGTTTTCGGTGTTGTCCACCGTATCCGCCGCGCTGGCGATCGCGATCGGCACAGTGGCGCCCGCCATCGCCATGGGGCGGGCGATCACGCAAGCATTGGAGGCCCTCGCGCGGCAGCCAGAAGCGGAAAAGTCGATCACACGGACTCTCTTTATCGGCCTCGCCATGATTGAGTCGCTGGCCATCTACTGCCTGGTGATCGTGCTGATCATTCTCTTCAGAAATCCGTTGCTGGAGTACATGCTGAAATAATCGCGAGTCGTCTGGCGACTGGGACGCGAGCGGAACAGTCAATCGGAAAGGGGGACACGTGGAACTGGATTGGACGACCTTTTCGCTGGAAATCCTCAACTTTCTGGTACTGGTCTGGGTTCTCAAGCGGCTGCTCTATAAACCGGTCCTGAAAGTGATTGCCGATCGTAAGGCCGAGATACAAAACAGGCTGTCTGAGGCGGAAACATTGCGGAAAGACGCGCAAGCCTTGCGGGAGCAGTATGAGAATCGGCAGATGGAATGGAACCGGGAAAAAGATACGGTTCGGAATCGGATGGTAGAAGAAGTAAACGGGGAGAGAGGTCGGCTACTGGCCGCACTCCAAGCCTCGCTGGAGGAGGAGCGAGAGAAGGTCAGGGCAGTGAATGAACGGCGACAGGCGGATCTGACCAGGCAAGCGGAGCATGCCGCCGTCGCTCAAGGGGGACAGTTTGCCGCCCGGCTGCTGGCACGACTCGCGAGTGTCGACCTCGAAGTGAGACTGGTGGAAGTCCTGCTCGAAGATCTGCGCCGGATTCCCGATGAACGACGGCAAGCCATTCGAACAGCCTGTGCGAAGGCGGATGTGTCCGCCGTCGTCACCAGCGCACATGTGCTCACCCAGTCGCAGCGAACGTCTCTGCTGGAAGCCCTGCAGTCGTTACTCGGCCAGCCTCTTTCCTGTGAGTGGCGGGAAAACCAGGACTTAATGGCCGGCATCCGTCTCAGCCTTGGACCGTGGATGCTGGGAGCAAATCTGCAAGACGAATTGAAGGCCTTCTCCGAAGCAGCCTCAGCAGTGAGTATTCCCCATGCCTCGTAACTCGCTCCTTTCCGGACAAGCAGCCTGGCTTGACACATACCGGCTGGGCTTGCGCGTCGTGGAACAAGGCCGTGTCCGATCCGTCGGCGACGGGATCGTCTGGATCGAGGGGCTCCCCTCCGCAGCCATGGAAGAAATCTTGTGGCTCGAGGATGGCAGTCGTGCCCTCGTGTTCCACTTGGGCAAGGACCGGCTCGGTGGGATCCTCCTCACGCAGACGACTCGCCTGACGGCTGGAACGATCGCGCATCTGTCCGGGCAACGGCTGAGTCTCCCCGTCGGAGACCAATGTGTGGGACGCGTGATCAACCCACTGGGTGATCCCTTCGACGGACAACCCCCGGCAGATTCTTCGAACCGACGCGAACTGTTCGCTCCGTCGCCGCCGATCCTGGCTCGAGACTTTGTCCATCGACCCTTGTATACGGGAAGCAAGGTCGTCGATACCCTCATCCCTGTCGCGAAAGGGCAACGCCAGTTGATCATCGGTGATAATGGGGTCGGCAAGCGCGCCTTCGCGCTGGACACGATCATCAACCAGCGCGGGAACAGCGTACGATGTGTCTACGTCTCAATCGGTCAAAAACGGGCAAGTATCGTCAATACGATCGAGATGTTGCGGGAGTATGGCGCGATGGCGTACACGGCCGTCGTCGCTGCCGAGGCAACGGCATTGCCGGGGCTCAAGTACTTGGCCCCCTTCGCAGGATGCGCGCTGGCAGAAGAGTGGATGTGGAAGGGCCACGACACGCTTGTGGTCTACGACGACCTCACCACTCATGCGCAAACCTATCGGGAACTCTCGCTACTGTTGCGGCGTCCGCCGGGACGCGAGGCGTACCCGGGCGATATCTTCTTCCTTCATTCGCGCTTGCTCGAACGGTCCACTTGCCTGGCGCCATCAATGGGCGGCGGCAGCATGACGGCGCTGCCCGTCGTCGAGACGACGCAAGGAGAAATCGCCGCCTATATCCCGACCAACCTCATTTCCATCACCGACGGCCAAATCTACTTTGATGCGCGACTCTATGCCGCAGGCGCGATCCCGGCTATCGATGTCACCAAGTCGGTTTCGCGGATCGGTGGCAAGGGTCAGCATCCGCGCATCAAGGATCAGGCCGGGCGCATGAAACTCGACTTCCTGCAGTTTCTTGAACTGGAGGTCTTCACGCGGTTCGGCGCCAAAGTGGAGGCGACGATGGCAACCAAGATCAAGCGGGGCCACGTCTTACGCGAGCTCTTGAAACAAGAACGACTTTCTCCGCTTCCCATCGAATTCCAACTGGCCTGGCTCACCGCATTCAACCGAGGCTTGTTCGACGACGTTTCGCCTGAGCAGATCGGTCCAGTGCTCAAGCACATCGCCTCGCGCCTCGCCACAAATCGCCTGACCCTTGACCACCGAGACGAGCAGTGGGCCGAGGCCGTGACAACTTGGCTCAAGGAGGGCTTCGCCGCATGAGCCGGCGTCGGGAACTCGACGATCGTCTCCATGCGTTGCGGGATATCAACGGCATTCTTCGCGCCATGAAAAACCTCGCGCTCATGGAGCAGCAGAAATTGACCAAATTTCTGACCACGCAACGTCGAGTGGTGGAGAGCATCGAGGCTGCCGCAGAGGACTTCTTCACGTTCTATCCCGAGGCGGCTCGCCAACTGGGCAAGGGCACAGCGGTGTGGCTGATCATCGGGTCAGAGCGTGGGTTTTGCGGAGACTACAATGAACGGTTGCGTGAGAGTGTGGAGCGGCACATCCGCGAACGTGCACCGTACCAGCCACGACTGGTGCTCATCGGGCGGAAGCTCGGTACCAAGTTCGCGCAGGACCGACGAGTTGCGGCATCGCTCGCAGGCCCGACCGTTGCCGAGGAAGTGCCTGCGGTTCTCCTCGGACTGATGGCACAACTGAGGGAGCTACAGGCAAGCCAGAAACCGGGAGTCCGTCTGGAGTTCACGATCGTTCATCAAAGTCCGGTCTCCGAGGGAGACGGGGTACGCATTCACGAACCGATGAAAAGAGTACCAGGCCGTCCGGCGCGCATGAGCTATCCACCCTTGCTGAACCTTGATCCATTCGCATTTGCGACAGACCTGATCGACCATCACCTATTCGGTCTGTTGCACGAAGTCTTTTATAGTGCCTTGATGGCCGAGAATCTCCGCCGCTTCCAACACATGGACCAGGCCATCCAGCGCTTGGAAAAGGACGTGGCAGAGCTTGCTCTGAGACGAAACAGCTTGCGTCAGGAAGAGATCACCGAAGAGATCGAAGTCATCATGCTGAGTGCGGAAGTGTTAAAACAGCCGTGAGAATTGATTCGGAGGTTGTGCGCACATCGGCTTCATCCAGATCGACCAAGCCCGCCATCGCTGTCCTGCGTTGAGGTATTCATCCGGTTGACCCTGTTCTGCTCCGCAGTTCCTTCTCCTCCTGACATGGTCCGTGATCGATCGTTCTTCGAATCATGCCATGGCCTCTCCTCTTCAAGAGAGAATGGAAGGCACTCTCTACAGAGCATCAATCAACATTGAAGCAGTTGTCAGGCAACGTTTGGCTGATGCCCCGGGTGAACGGCTAGGTCACCTTGTGAGGTCATCGAAGTAAGCTGACTGAAGATGATCATCATAGGAAAGGGGAGTGCGTATGGCGGCGGACGGCATCATTTGATGACGGCCAGGTTCGCTGTCTTGAAAGTTCGCGATCGTTGACGACCCCTTATGAGGGACGCACAAAGAGATGGGGTTGAGTCACGAGGTTCCTGGTGCTCGGCAGTGTGAGACCAGGATACCGAGCCTACACCTCGATCATCTGAGATTCTGAACAGGGGGTCGTGCTCCCACGGTATTAGGCTCAGCTTGAGGACCCATTGATCGATAAATTCGTAAGGAGGACGTATGAACTGGCTCAAACTGGTCATGGCTGCAAGCTTGGTATGGGCGGTACTGGCAGGCGGTGTCATGAGTTGGGCCGTCGCGGCCGAAGACGGGCATGTCAAGGCGGTCATCAAACATGCGAAGGAGGGGATTACCCACGAAAAGGAAACCATCAAACATTTGGAGGAGGCCTTCAAAGGCAGTGAAAATCCACACGCCATGGAGGCGCTCGAACATGCCAAGGAATCGCTGAGGCATGCGGAGATGGCTCTGGGTCATGCGGAAGAGGCCGAGTACCCCGCGAAAAAGCAGTAAAGCGTGCACGCTGCACTCTCTCGGTCGAGACGTGACAGGTGAAGTGGGGGCGGGGTCACCAAGTGGTTCAGTGATCCGATAAGGTGAAACATGCAGTCCCCGAACCAACCTGTGAGTGAGGCGTCCGAGTCCGTCTGGCACAACCGAGTGGTCTGAGTCGCAGAAAGGAGTCAGTCATGAATAAGGTCTGGTTCTATCTGGTGGGGATGATCGTGGTCGCAGCCGTGTTGATTTATGTGGCCATCACGGGGGTCAAGAGCACACATCCTACAGCCAGTGATCTGAGAACAGCTTACGAGAAGACGAAGTAGGGGGCCATAGGAACCGAGAAAGGGAGAACTCTGATGAAGACCGGAACTACGAAACAGGCGACGGAGAAGAAATCGTTCATGATTCTTGGTCAAGGGAACAACGATCCATCGATCGTGACAAAGCCCGTCACGCGGAACGACCAGCCGTTCGATGATGTGAACGCTCGTATCTCGGCACGTGCGTACGAGCTGTACATGGAACGAGGGTGTCGGGAGGGATGGGCCGAGCAAGATTGGCTGGATGCCGAGCGGGAGGTACTGAGCCGCACCGTGCCGAGTTAGCACACGCATGAGTCCAGAAATGAGGGCCGCATGGTCCCGAAGATCGTCTTGAGCACGGCCACGATCCTTGGTCTCGCGGGCTGGCACGTTCAACCCGGGCTCGCGGATTCCGAATATGGATACGGAGGATATGCCCACTGCATAGTCACTCGGTTTGTATGTGCTGGATAGGACCAGCGTGCAGCTATTCAGTATAAGTGTGTCGAGAAAGGCTCGGCAGAGAAGGCTGAAGAAAATGATCGCTTTCGAGCGGATCAGAGTAGAAGAGCTGAGATTCGATCTGTCCCCGTACAGTAAACCCGATGATCTCTTTTCTCTGCTAGAGGAGAGATGAAAGGAGGGGCATATGCGTTTCATTTTTGTCAGCATCATCGTGGCGATGGATCTTATGTGGGGTGGAGGGCTATTGTGTGTGAGTACGGCGAGTCAAGCTGAGGTCCTCACACACCAACAGCTCACGACCACGGTCGAAAAGATCCAATCCGGTCTCATGTATTTCACGCCGACGAAACGCCTGGGGCATCGCGCGGTGAGCCTCCACAAGGCTGAGCGTATGGGGCTCTCCCAGGCCAAGGTGGGCGATGAGGTTATCCTGTTCATCGATGAGAGCAACCTTTTGATCGACGTGCATAGGAAAGACATTCCACCGGCAGGACATCACAGTATTGATGGGAAACTCACCTATACGGACCGGCTCTGGGAAGTCGTCGAGATCACGACTGCGGAAGGGAAGCAGACGTTCGCGGTAGATGATGCGACTGGCAGTAGGCTGGCTGTTCTGAAGGAAGGCCAACGTGTGCAGGTGGAGTTGAACGAGGACAACATGGTCGTTGATATCCACCCAATCCGCTGATTGGCTAGGCGTGCCTGCATGTATGCCGATTGGCGCGTGGCGTCGGAGTTCTCTCAAGATTAGGAACTGCATCCTGTCATCGAGAGTATTCCGAACCAAGGAGGAGAGGGGAATGGTAGGCTGCTTTAATGCAGCGGGCCACAAGGGCTTGCTGAGCGACGAGCGGCGGGACGGATGTCGGCGCATAGAAAGGGGGCTGAGGAGTGAGACGACTCAAGGGAGTGAGCGAAGGAGGGGATCATGCTGGTTCCATGAAGTACGTTCAATCGGTCTCGTAACGGCCCAAAAGATCAATCCCAAAACTGATGCGGCCGTGACGTAGTTCGACGCCCTCCTGTCGCTTCCCTTGCTGTGTTGCTCAATTCAGACTCTGAAATAACTCCTTTCCGTTGGTGTAGACGGTGATCATCGTGAGCCATACTTATTACTGAACCGCACCGGGGCCGCTTTGTCACGGAACGATATCATGATGAAACGGCCTGTGACGACTGAATCGGCTGTATGCATTTCTGTGCATTCTGGTCGCGTTGGCACGATCAGTTTAGATCCGCAAACTGCGGTAGGACGAATGGGACGAACAGATCGTGAAGATAATCTGTCTCAAGGAGGGATGAGCTATGGGCTACTTCCACGTCATAGGTGGAGTCGTCGTCGCGCTCGCCGTTGCTGCGACCGCGAGTGCCGGGTCCTTTGAAGAAAACGCGCAAGTGACGGTTGGTGGGGCCGAATACATGCTGAGTGGGTATATTGTCAGGATCGAAAAAGAAGCCTACTGGATCAGGAAGTATTCCGGTGATGTCGTGCGAGTCGGGGTGACGGAAGGGACTCACCTGATCTGCCCGGCTCGTTCCGGCAACAAGGAAATGACAAGCGCAGCAAAGCCCGGGAGCGGTTTTCGGATCGGGGACTGTCCGTTTATCCTCGGGGACACCGTGAAAGCCGAGATCTCGGATCTCGGATGGGCCAGCCTCATTCGGCATGCCCCGCCTCCGGTCTCACGTACTGCACAACTGGGGCTGCCTCAAGCGTGGGAGGGTGATATTCCGCACGGAATGTTGGCGTTCAAGTCAGGGCCGGCCTATCCGGTCGAGACGAAAGACGGGAACCCTGTGGGTCATTTCGCAGGGACGCTCACCGACACTCTGTTGGGGACGTCGTACGGCCTCCTCGTCGATGCGGACAACAACGCCATACTTCTTGCCCCTATGACTCAGTTCAAAGAGGAATGGCCGCAACCCAACAACCCCAAAATGATGCTGCTTGTCACGAAGGAGCGGTTCGAACAGCTGCACCCACCCACCTACTCCGCCGCCAACATGATTTCGGTCCAGGAAGTACGTGAGTTCTGGGCCAAAGTGAAACCTCCGGAGTCGGTGGCATCGAAGGAAGTCGACGTCGAAATCAGGATAGATGGGAAGGCCTTCGAGATCACGAAAGGAGGCAGGAGCGGGGGCTTCGATCTGGTGGCGGGGATGCCGGCCATGATCCGGCTCCGGAACAGGGACAATGTGGCCCACGAGTTCGTTTCTACGATGTTCCGGGACATCCCGT
>JAHBWQ010000124.1 GCA_019636915.1 Nitrospira sp.
GGCCGCGTTGCAGATCTTGTCTCGCCTGCAGGACATCTTCGGCCTGGAAGTGTCCATGAAAACATTTTTTGAACGTCCGACGGTTGCGGGCCTGTCCGAACAAATCCGTGTTGGGAAGAAGGGTGGGGCCGCTGCCGCAATTCCAAAAATTGTCCCCCTTCCTCGAAAAGGCCGTCGTCAGGCACCGGATTCCATCCAACGTGTCGCACCCCTGCGACCAGAAGCATGAGAGGACCAGACGATGAGTTTGCTCCGATTTTTATACCGTAATTCCTGGCGTCTCGTCGTGCTCTCCATGGTCGCCGGATTGATCAGCGGTCTCGCCAGCGCAGGAATCATTGCCTTGATCAACTCGGCTCTGGCGGAGAGCGAGCGCACGGTCGCTCTCGGAGTAGGTTTTCTTGCAGGCGTCCTCCTCGTGGTCGTGACGAAAGCCTTTTCGGAAGTCGTCCTGACGAGGCTGGGCCAGGACATCATCGCGCAGTTGCGGCTGCATATCAGTGAACAGATTCTTCGTGCTCCTCTCCGGCACATCCAGGAACTCGGGCGACATCGATTAATGGCCGCACTCAACGAAGATACGGATGTCATCGCACAGGCCTATGTGCAGATTCCGTTGATTTGCGTCAACGGTGCGACGGTGGTCGGGTGCCTGGCCTATCTCGGGTGGCTTTCATGGCCTATGTTGGCCTTCGTGCTCGGCTTCATGGCCTTCGGCGCCGTTTCGTTTCACGCACAGGAAAAACGGGCTCTCCACTCGTTCAAGCAGGCTCGAGAAACGAACGACACGCTTTTCCGTCATTTTCAATCGATCCTCGAAGGGATCAAAGAGCTCAAGCTTCACCGTGAACGGCGGCAGGCCTTTCTCGCCACGGCCCTTAGGCCGACCGTGACCGCCTACAAGCGAGACTTTGTCGAAGGCATGACGGTGTATGCCGTCGCGACCAACTGGGGCATGTTTCTGTTCTATGCGGTCATCGGGCTCGTTCTATTCGTCTTTCCTGATTGGCTCGCGCTGACTCCTCAGGCAATCGCCGGGTCGACACTCGTGCTCCTGTATATGATGGGGCCTTTTTCGCAGATCGTCGAAACGCTTCCCAATGTCGGCCGCGCTGATGTCGCGCTGGAAAAAGTCGAGGCATTGGGATTGTCGCTGGCAACGGCTTCCACACAGGACCAGATCGAAAAACGCGAAAGGATCGGGACAACCGCCACGGGTGGTCCGGTTCTCAACGCCGGCTGGAATCGGATCGAGCTGGAGGGCGTGACGCATCGCTATTACCGGGAAAATGAAGAGGGGAGTTTTTATCTTGGTCCGATCGAACTCAGCTTTACTCCGGGTGAACTGGTATTCCTCGTCGGCGGCAACGGCAGTGGAAAAACGACGCTGGCTCTGCTCCTGCTGGGTCTCTATGCTCCCGAATCGGGGGCGATTCGTCTTGACGGTGTTCCGATCGACGAAGTCAATCGTGAGAACTATCGCCAGCTCTTCTCCGCGGTGTTTTCGGATTATCATTTGTTTGACACGTTGTTCGGCTTGCATCAGATCGGCCTTGATCGCCAGGCACGCGAATATGTGGATCGTCTGCAGCTTCGCGAGAAAGTGCAGATCAGAGACGGAGAGTTCTCCACCCAATCCCTGTCACAAGGACAACGCAAGCGCCTCGCATTGTTGACCGCCTATCTCGAAGACCGTCCGTTCTATGTGTTCGACGAGTGGGCAGCGGATCAGGATCCGGTGTTTCGTAGGGTCTTCTACATGGAATTGTTGCCGGAATTGAAGGCCCGCGGAAAGACGGCGCTCGTCATTACCCATGATGATCAGTACTTTGCCGTCGCAGATCGATGTCTCCGAATGGACCTTGGGAAGATTACCCCTGTGACGGAGGCGGTGGGCGCATTGCAGTAACCGGCATGACCGATAACCAGCGGCAGTCGACGCAGCAGTCGTCTTGCCGCCCTTGTGAAGGAAGGAGCGCATGATGGCTGTCCATGTGGATGAGATGAGGAAGAAATTCCCGACGAAGCCCCACTCGGTCGTGGAGGATAGAGAGCAAAACCCATATTTAAATCGACAGGCAGAGCGAGAGTCGAACGCCCGCAGTTACCCCAGACGGTTACCCTTGGCGCTCAGCAAAGCCAAAGGTATCTACGTGCAGGATACCGATGGGCGCACCTACATCGATTGTCTTGCCGGAGCCGGCGCGTTGACGTTGGGGCATAACCATCCGGTCGTACTGGAAGCCATCCACCAACTGTTGGAAGAGGGCGTCCCCTTTCAGACGCTGGATCTGACCACGCCGGTGAAAGACCGCTTTGTCGATGCGCTGTTCGGCGCATTGCCGAAAGCGTTCGCGGAGGAGGCGCGGATCCAGTTCTGCGGTCCGGCCGGAGCCGACGCGGTGGAGGCTGCAGTCAAACTGGTGAAGACGGCAACAGGACGCCGAACAATCCTCTCGTTTCACGGCGCCTACCATGGGATGACGCACGGAGGGATGGCGCTCACCGGCCATCTGGCGCCGAAAGCCGCCATCAGCGGTTTGATGCCGGATGTCCAGTTTCTTCCATACCCATACGAGTATCGTTGCCCGTTCGGTGTGGGCGGCGAGGAGGGCCAGCGCCTCTCCAGTACCTATATCGAACGGTTGCTGGATGACCCCAACAGCGGTGTCGTGTCACCGGCGGGTGTCATTCTGGAAGTGGTTCAGGGAGAAGGAGGGGTGATTCCTTCACCCGATGCGTGGCTCCGGGACATTCGTCGAATTACCAAAGATCGCAACATCCCGTTGATCATTGATGAGATTCAGACCGGACTAGGACGAACCGGCTCATTATTTGCGTTCGAACGTGCCGGAATCATTCCCGATGTGGTGATCTTGTCGAAGGCGATCGGCGGTGGGCTGCCGTTGAGTGTGGTTGTGTACCGAGCCGAGTTGGATCAGTGGCAACCGGGAGCCCATGCCGGCACCTTTCGCGGAAACCAGATGGCCATGGCGGCAGGTGCCGCGACGATAGAGTTTGTCAGAACCCATCGCCTCGATCAGCACGCGCAGATCATGGGAGAGCGTCTCCTGTTGCATCTGCGTCAAGCCCAGGCGTCTCTGCGGAGTTTCGGCGACGTGCGTGGTCGTGGCTTGATGATCGGGGTTGAGATTGTCGACACCAACGGGCGTCCGGATGCCAGAGACGTCTACCCTGCCGCTCCGGAGCTTGCGCGAAAGATACAGGCGCAAGCCCTCAGTCGTGGCTTGATCCTCGAACTGGGCGGGCGTAACGGATGTGTGGTGCGCTTTTTGTCGCCGCTGACCGTGACGGAGGAAGAGGTGGACACAATCGCATCCATTTTCTATGAAGCGGCTCGAGCAGCGGAGCAAGGTTCACGTTGATGAAACGCATCGTTCGTCTCTCGGTCGTCGCCGTTCTCGTTCTGGCCTTTGGTATAGGCTACGCCGTGATGATGATTCGCGCCTCGCTGCCGATCTTGGACGGAAAGATAGAAGTGAATACGGTGCAAGAAACGGTTGTCGTCACCTGGGATGCCTACGGTATTCCGACGATTACAGCCGAATCACGCACAGACGCGATCCGGGCGTTGGGCTATGTCACCGCACGAGACCGCCTGTTTCAAATGGACCTCTTGCGGCGAAGCGCGGCCGGCAGGCTCGCCGAGGTTTTCGGGAAGGCCATGCGGGATACCGATATAAAGCAACGAACGTTTGGATTCAATGGCACAGCACGAGCCATCGCTGCGCGGCTGCCCTTCGATCAACGGGAGGTCCTCGATGCCTATGCTGAAGGAGTGAACGACTATTTGGCTCACAAGAGCACGCTTCCATTCGAATTTCTGCTGCTTGGATATGACCCTGATCCTTGGAAGGCCGAAGACAGTCTGCTCATCCTCCTGGAAATGTTTCATGTGCTGAGTGGAACCGATGAAGAGGAGCGCATGAAGACCGTGATGGCGGCGTCACTGCCTCCCGAGGTCGTCGCGTTTTTTGTTCCGGAGAGGGATCCCTACACGGATGCGTTGTTGGGTAGACAGGCGGGCTCTTCCTCGACGATCCCAGTCCGTGGCTTGACGTCCCTGCGGAAGTCTCCCGATCAGATGCAGGCGCACCGGACCAGCATGGTTCGATTCGGCAAAAGCGGATTGGGCTCGAATGCATGGGCGGTGCGTGGTACCAAAACGGCCGACGGTCGATCTATTCTCGCGAATGACATGCATCTGGATCTGACCGTGCCCAACATTTGGTACCGCACCCAGCTGCGATACGAACAGGTCGATCTGAGTGGCGTCGCGGTGCCGGGCATTCCGGTCGTCGTCGCCGGTACGAACGGTTTTGTCGCGTGGGGTGTGACGAACGTCGAAGGAGATTTTCTAGACCTCGTACGCTTGGAGATTAATCCCGTCAATACCAATGAATACAGGACTTCGGAAGGCTGGACTCGGTTCACGACGAGGCGGGAAGTCATCAAAGTGAAGGGCGGTCAGGATTCCGTGGCGGAGGTGAGAGAGACAATTTGGGGACCAGTCTCACAGGACGATCTAATGAATGAGCCGGTAGCAATTCGCTGGACTGCCCTCGATCCTGAAGCGGTTGATCTTGGTCAACTTGCAATGGATCGAGTCCGGTCGGTGGACGAGGCCGTCATGGTGATGACCGGTGCCGGTGGGCCTGCAAACAATGTCATTCTCGCCGACCGTGCCGGTCATATCGCCTGGACATACACCGGCAAGATTCCAGTGCGTCACGGATTTGATGGGTCGGTCAGCTTGTCATGGGCGGACGGTCGGAGGAGTTGGTCGGGATATGTGCCTCCAGCTGCGGTACCGAAAATCATGGATCCCCCCTCGGGGTTTATCGTCAGCGCGAATCATCGCATGTCGGCTGACACATCCCCCTATGTCGTCGGGCATTCGTTTGCCAACGGATATCGTGCATTCAGAATCTCGCAGCGTCTCGAAGCGATGAAGAATATTCGCGAGCAGGACCTGTTTGAATTGCAATTAGATTCGACGACCCAACTGTACGAATTCTATCGGCGACTCGCTCTGGAGTCGTTGACGGACAAAGCAATTCACGGCAAGGCTTCCCTCGTGAACGCTCGGCACGCCCTTGAGGGATGGAATGGGAAGGCCGACGCCTCTAGCCAGGGTTTTGCGCTGGTGATCCGTTTTCGCCAAGTGCTCTCGCGCTCCGTGTTCACCCCTTTCCTGTCCTTCTGTCAGGAGCGAGACGCGCGGTTCAGCTATGACGGTGACCTCGATACTCCATTGCGCCAGCTGCTCACGGCGCAGATTCCAGAGCTCAACCCTGATCCCGAACACTTTTCCACCTGGGCAGCGTTTCTCTTGAACGCAGTGGAGCAGAGTGTCCGGGAATTGGAAGAGGAGTATGGTGCGGTCTCTTTGACCGAGATGACCTGGGGACATCTGAATCGTGTACGGATGGAGCATCCCCTCAGTGGAGTGCTGCCGGGACTGGGTTACATGCTCAATATGCCGGATGAACCTGCGTCCGGATGCGGGCAATGCATTCGGGTGATGCAGGATGGCCTCGGAGCAAGCCAACGGCTCGTGGTGTCTCCCGGCCATCAGGACGAAGGCATTCACCATATGCCCGGTGGACAGTCCGGGCATCCATTCTCACCGCACTATCGGGATCAGCAATCGTACTGGAGTCATGGGATGCCACTCCCATTCTTGGCCGGAACCCCAGTCCATACGTTGACGTTGGTTCGTTATTCACGAACGGCATAGAGGACGAGTGAACACAACCAGTATTTGGCGAACGTTACATACAAGAGGAGGAGCGATGAACAACGAAGAACGTGAAGACACAACCGTGTACAAGGTCGTCATGAATCATGAAGAGCAATACTCGATCTGGCCGTCCTATCGCGAGAACCCGTTGGGCTGGAAAGACGCTGGAAAGACGGGTCTCAAAGCCGAATGTCTGGCCTATATCGCAGAGGTATGGACCGACATGCGGCCGTTAAGTTTGAGGAAATGGATGGACGAACAAGCAAAAACAGAGAAGACGGCCTCCTCATGTTGACGGTTTCGTGCTCGACCAAGTGGATGGTCACTCATCGGCAGGTCAGCTCGGGCATGCGGTTGATTTGTTTCCCGTACGCAGGCGGGGGCGCGTCCATATTCCGAAGCTGGGGTCAAGATTCAATGCTGTCCGGTGTGGAAGTGTGTGCCGTTCAGTTTCCAGGACGGGAGGCGAGGATTACAGAATGTCCGGTCGATGACGTGCGGCAACTTGTGCCTCTGCTGCGGGAGGGATTGGAACCGTACCTGGATCGCCCGTTTGCGTTTTTCGGTCACAGTATCGGTGCGCTGGTGAGTTTTGAATTGGCCCGTGAGTTGCGGCGTACCCGGTATCCTGAGCCATGCCATCTCTTCGTCTCGGGATGTCCCGCTCCGCATCTCCCTCATTCCGAACGGATGTGGGATCTGCCTGAGGACGAATTCCTTGCGCGCTTGCGTCGGTTCAACGGGACGCCACCTGAAGTTCTGAATCATCCGGAACTGATGGACATGATACTTCCCACCATTCGTGCGGACTTTGCGCTCCGAGATCGCTATGTCTACAGGGAGGAGCCGCCGTTGAACTGTTCTATCACCGCGTTCGGCGGGATGAGCGACCAGCATGTGAGCGGAGCCGACTTGAGAGCCTGGCGGCAGCATACTCGTGAGCGATTTCAATTATGGTTGTTTCAAGGAGACCACTTTTTTCTAAGGAGCGCACAAGAGACCTTGCTTGAAACGGTGTTCTCCAGGTTAGCCACCGAGGGGATGATCTGATGAGCACCAAACACGCGGAACGGTCCGATTGTCCAAGGAGGCCGACACCATCGTCTCTCATGAATGGAGACGTACATATCTGGTGCGCCGACATGCGCGAGCGATGGCTGGAATCCGTTCTGCATGGGTTATTGAGCGAAGAGGAGCGGATTCGCGCATCGCGTTTTGCGTTTGAGGAAGATCGTCGCCGGTATGTTCACGCACACGGTTTTCTCAGGATGTTGCTCGGGCGCTATCTCGACTGTTCGCCGACGTCTCTCCAATTCATGGTTGGTCCCAACGGGAAACCGTGTCTACTTTCAAAGGATGAGACGATGCGTTTCAATCTTTCTCATGCGCGGGCTCTCGTGCTCTGTGCCTTTTCGCGGGACCGAGAGGTTGGGGTTGATGTGGAATGGCGCGATCATGAATTGTCCTGGCGCGACGTCGCTTCGTACACCTGTTCGAAACGGGAGCAGGCAATATTGGCCTCAATGAATGGGCCGGCGCAAATCGATACGTTCTATTCCTGGTGGACGCTCAAGGAGGCTTACGTCAAGGCGGTTGGAGCCGGCCTGACATTACCGTTGAATCGAATCGATGTGGCCGGAAAGTGTGAGTGGCCGGTCGTGGATCCTGCCGACGGTGATTTGAGAGATCCTCGTTGGGCTCTATTCACCCTTCCCTTGTGGTCAGGGTATGCCGGAGCACTGGTGACTGAAGGTCGTGATGCAAAGATCCTGTGTTTCCAATGGCGGTGGGATTCAGCAGCGGTCCCGGTGATCGAATCAGCCACGAGCTGCGGAGAACGGAAGGATTATCATGCACACCAATCATGACAATACGGCACCGATGTCCGTAGAAGAAACCTGTGAAGAGGCTATTGATCGGTCACTTTGTCGGGTGAGTTATTTGTCCCCGGGCACTCCGCTTCCGGTCGTGCTCAGTCCCACAGAGAAGCGGTCGTTGGCCGAGTACCGGAACGTCATCGACGACCTGATCAGTACTTATCTTTCCACCGTCGGGGGATTGTTGTTTCGAGGATTTTCCGTCGAATCCGTATCCGAGTTCGAGGCGTTGGTCAAGATGATCTCGCCCGATTTGGCGTCCTATGAGTTCGGATCGACTCCCCGCTCCCAAGTGCAGAACCAGGTGTATACGTCTACGGAATACCCGCCGCATCAACACATTCCGCTGCACAACGAACAAGCCTATACCACCGAATGGCCGATGAAGATCTGGTTTTATTGCGCTCAGGCATCGCCGGAAGGAGGGTACACGCCGATCGCGGACAGCCGTGAGGTGTATCGGCATATTCCGGTCCGCATCAGAGAGCGGTTCATCGAGAAAGGCGTGATGTACGTGCGCAATTACGGGAATGGTCTGGATGTGCCTTGGAACAAGGTGTTCAACACGATGGATCGCAGGGTCGTTGAACGGTATTGCCGGTCCGCCGGCATCGAGTACGAATGGAAGAGCGACGGAGAATTGCGCACCAGCCAAGTCTGTCAAGCGGTTGCCGTCCATCCGTTTACCCAAGAAACAGTCTGGTTCAATCAGGCGCACCTCTTTCATGTGTCGAATCTTGAACCGGCCGTGAGAGAGGCGCTGCTGTCCTTTGTCGACGAGAGGGATCTGCCGCGGCAGGCTTTTTACGGAGATGGGACACCGATAGAAACGGCGATTTTGGATGAAATCCGTGGTGTCTATCGCAGTCTCGCCGTCCAGTTTTCCTGGCACGAAGGAGACGTGTTGATGCTGGACAATATGCTGGTGGCGCATGGGCGCACACCGTTCAAAGGCGCAAGAAGAATTCTGGTGGCGATGTCCGGAGCAAGCAAGGGTTAACGGTGAAACCAATACAGTCCGACGCATTCATCACAGGCGCCACGACGCCGTCTGCGACTTCATCGAACGCGGACGTCTTTCCCGCGAGCTTCGCGCAGCAGCGACTGTGGTTCCTTTCCCAGCTGGAACCGGACAGCGCCTCATACAACACGGCGCTGGCGGTACGACTGCGGGGCCCGCTCAACCGGGAAGCCACGGTCTGGAGTCTCAATGAAATCGTCCGGCGACATGAGATCCTCCGTACCACGTTCGATGAAGTAGATAGGGAGTTGGTGCAAGTGATCGTCGAGGATTGTCCGATGAATGTCCCGGTGGTGGACTTCAGCCTCGAGTCGGCGTCAGAGCGAGAGGTTTTGGCGGCCGAGGCTGCGCGGGTTGAGGCGCATCGGCCGTTTGACCTGCGCATCGGCCCCTTGATGCGGGTGCGTTTGCTCAAGCTGGCACCACTGGAGCATGTGTTGGTCCTCACGCTGCATCATATCGTCTGTGACGGGTGGTCATCGCAGATTCTCGCAGAAGAATTCGTGACCCTTTATGAAGCGTTCGATACGGGCTTGCCGTCGCCGCTGCTTCCGTTGCCGATTCAATACGCGGATTACGCGGTCTGGCAGCGCGGATGGCTGCAAGGATCAGTGATTGAAGAACGGCTGGCCTATTGGAAAGAGAAATTGAAGGGGAGACTGCCGGTTCTCGACTTGCCAACGGATCGTCCGCGCCAGACCATTCAGAGCGACCGTGGCGCGCGCTTTCATTTTGCGGTGTCGGGCGATGTGACCGATCGGCTGCACGCGTTGAGCCGCAAACAGGGCGCGACGCTGTACATGACGCTCGCGGCCGCGTTTCAAGTGCTTCTCATGCGGTACAGCGGTCTCGAGGATTTTTGCCTCGGTACGCCGGTTGCGAACCGACCCAAGCGCGAAACGGAGTCGTTGATCGGCTTCTTCGCCAATACGCTCGTCCTCCGGGCTGACCTATCAGGCAATCCGACATTCATCGATCTGCTGGCGCGCGTACAGGAAACGGTCCTGGGCGCCCAGGCCCATCAAGATTTGCCGTTCGAGCAACTGGTGGACGCTCTTCAGCCGGTCCGCGCGCTCAGCCATACGCCGCTGTTCCAGGTGATGTTTGCGCTGCAGACATCCCTCGCTAGGACAATAGCCGTCACTTCGCTGGACGTCAGCGCGATGGAGTTGGACGCGGGGGGGGCCAAGTTCGATCTATCGCTCGACATGACGGAAGACGAGACCGGGTTGGATTGCGCGTTCGAGTACAACCAGGATCTCTTTGATCGAGAAACAGTCGGCAGGATGGCGATGCATCTGCAGAGACTCCTGGAAAGTATTGTTGACACGCCGCAGGCTCGTCTGAGCGAACTTCCAATGCTGACGGAGGCGGAGCGGCGGAAGATTCTAATCGAGTGGAATGACACGGCGGTACCGGATGTCGCAGACGGTCAGGTGGCGAGTCTGTTCGAAGCGCAGGCAGCGCGATCACCGGAGGCCGTCGCGATCGTCTGTAATGGTGAGGTGGTCAGTTATCAGGACTTAAACGCTCGCGCCGACCGGATCGCTCGCACCCTTTCCCTCGCCGGTGCCAGCTGTGAGACCGTCGTAGCCGTCCTCGGCGAGCGGAGCATCGACTACGTAGCAGGGATGATCGGTCTGTGGAAATGCGGAGGAGTGTATCTACCGCTCGACCCTGGACATCCCCCATCACGGTGGATGTCTATTCTCGAAGCGAGCCGAGCTTCTATCGTACTGACGACGGAAACGTGGGTATTCAAGGCGAGGGACACGATCGCCCAACTGCCGAAAATCTCCCGACCTAGAGTGCTCACAGTAGAAGCCTGTCTTTCCGAGGAGCCGGCTCTGTCTCAGGATCGAACCACTTGGCCGCCCGCCAAGCTCGCCTATGTGATCTATACGAGCGGTTCAACCGGTGTCCCGAAGGGAGCGATGGTGACGGAGCGAGGTCTGGTCAATCATCTTCGGAGCAAGATTGCCATGCTCCGGCTTGGACCGACGGATATCGTCGCGCAAACCGCCTCCCAGGGATTCGATATTTCGGTCTGGCAGCTCACGGCCGCGCTTCTTTGCGGTGCCCGCATCCTCATCGTGCCCGACGAAGTGGCCCGCGATCCTGAGCAATTACTTCGTTATGCCGAAGCCCAGAAAGTGACCGTACTCGAAACAGTGCCGGCTCTGCTGCAAGGCATGCTCGACAGCGCCGCTGCGACAGGAGCCGACGCGCCGACGCTATCACAGCTGCGATGGCTGTTGCCTACCGGTGAAACACTGCCACCTGCCTTGATCACCCGATGGTTCGAGCGATACCGGCAGGTGCCTCTGGTCAATGCCTACGGCCCGGCGGAATGCGCCGACGATGTGGTCATGGCGACAATGACCACCCCGCCGGAAGAAATCCATGCTCATGCTTCGATCGGCAAGCCCATCGCCAACCTTCGAGGCTATGTCGTAGACGGCTGCGTGGAACCAGTGCCGATTGGTGCGGCCGGCGAACTGTGCATAGCCGGAGCCGGCGTCGGTCGCGGCTACCTCCACGATCCAGCCAAGACAGCTGAGGCATTCGTGCCTGACCCATTTTCCGATGAACCGGGGGCGCGACTCTATCGGACCGGCGACCGCGTCCGTCATCGTCCGGACGGGACGATGGAGTTTCTCGGCCGCTTGGATCATCAAGTCAAAATCCGTGGCGTGCGCATCGAGTTGGGTGAAATTGAATCGCGTCTGTTGTCGAGTCCAGACGTTCGCGAAGCGGTGGCTGTCGTGCGCCAGGACCATCCGGGGCAGAAACGGTTGGTGGCCTATGTGGCAGCTCGCGACGGTGCGTCGTGCGATTCGGATGTTCTCATCCGGCTGTTGCGTGAGCAATTGCCGGAGCCGATGGTTCCCTCAGTGATCGTACAACTCCAAGTCTTGCCGCGCAACGTCAACGGCAAGATCGACCGGCAGGCCTTGCCCAAGCCGGAACAGGCGGCGACAAAGGTATGGACGGCGCCCCGCACCCCGACTGAAGCGCAGCTGGCGAAGGTCTGGGCCGAGGTGCTGGGGTTGGAGCGTGTCGGCGTCCACGACAATTTTTTTGAGTTGGGTGGAGATTCTATCCTCAGCTTACAAATTATTTCCCGGGCGAAGGCGCAAGGTTTGCCGCTCACACCACGGCATTTGTTCCAACATCAGACGATCGCCGAATTGGCTGGAGCTGCAGGTGACAGGACTGAAGAGATCGAGCCGGACTCGAAACGTGGAGCCCGAACTCAGAATCCGATGGATCCTGCCTTGCTTGAGGCGGTGCGGCGAGTATATCCGGGAGCCGAAGACGTCTATCCGCTCACGCCTCTGCAACAGGGATTTCTGTTCCACAGCCTGTTCGAACCGCAATCGGGTGTCTACATTGAACAGCTGAGCTGTCTTCTCTGCGGTGACCTGGACCATGCCGCATTCTTGGATGCGTGGCGTATGGTAATCGCGTGTTCGACGCCGCTCCGCACGGCGTTCATGTGGCAGGAACTCGACAGGCCTGTGCAGATCCTCTTGCCTGGCGAGGCGCCGCCCATCATCGAGCTGGATTGGCGCGATGTGTCCGAATCACGACAGCGCGAACGGCTAACTGAATTTCTTAGGAACGATAGACTGACGGACTTCGATCTCACGCGACCGCCGCTCATGCGTCTTGCCTTGATCCGCGTTGCAAATGACGCACGCTATCTGGTTTGGACACATCATCACATCGTGCTCGACGGCTGGTGCCTCCCCATTATTCTGAGCGATCTATTCGCCTGCTATGCCTTTTTCAAAGGCGGCTCGGATCCCGACAGGCTGCCGTCGCAGCCTTATCGTGACTACGTCGAGTGGATTCTCTCTCAAGACCAGAGCGCTACCGAGCAATACTGGCGTAAGACCCTGGTGGGCATTACGTCGCCTACTCCGCTTCCGACGGATCGCTCTTCGGAGGGTGTCCAGTTGGATGCCGGCTACGGGATGCACCGATTGATGATATCGGTCGCCAGGACATCGGCCCTTCAGGCCCATGCCTCCAAGGAACGTATCACGGTCAATACGCTCGTGCAGGGAGCGTGGGCATTGCTGCTGAGCCATTACAGCGGCGAAGAAGAGGTGCTATTCGGCACGACGGTATCGGGGCGGTCCGCGGATGTCCCAGGCATCGAGACGATGCTCGGGCTCTTTATCAACACGTTGCCGCTGCGGGTCTCCGTGACGCCTGATGCCGTTCCTCAGACTTGGCTGCGAGGATTGCTGCAGCAGAACGCAGAGCTGCGCCAGTATGAGCA
Organism: Nitrospira sp.; assembly: GCA_019636915.1. Taxonomy (GTDB): domain Bacteria; phylum Nitrospirota; class Nitrospiria; order Nitrospirales; family Nitrospiraceae; genus Nitrospira_D. Next base: position 12,954 of record JAHBWQ010000124.1, read on the forward strand.
TTCATCGCTCGCGCAGATTCAGAGTTGGAGTCAACTGCCGCGCGGCAGTCAGTTGTTCGACAGCCTCCTCGTTTTCGATAACCATCCGACCGATCAAACGCTGGACGACGGCGGTGCCGGTTTGACCGCTCACGATGTCTATTTGGAGGGGCAGACCAATTATCCCTTGACCGTTAACGTCGTGCCCGGCGAATCACTCTGTTTTCTCATGTCCTATCAAAAGAAGCGTTTTTCTCCAGAGCGAGTGCAACGCATAGCGGAACATCTGGACGTGGTGTTAGGCCAATTGGTTGCCCAGCCGGTCACTCGCCTGGGCGCGATTGGATTGCTGGGAGCGGACGCACGGCGACAGGTGGTGGAAGAGTGGAACGCAACGAAG
>JAHBWQ010000125.1 GCA_019636915.1 Nitrospira sp.
CGTCACTCGCTTCCATGACCTCAGCTCCCCATGGAGTTAGTGTTTCGCGAAGGATGAGGCGGTTGGTGGGGTGATCGTCCACCGCCAGGACCCGAACTCCTATAAGATCAATCGAGGTTGTGACTTTGTGTTGAATGGGTGTTATTTGAGTCTGAAAGAGGAGGGAACAGTGAAACGTACTGCCTTTCCCCACGGTACTTTCCGCCCAAATCTGACCCTGCATCTGTTCTACAAGACGTTTGGTAATCGCCAGACCAAGCCCGGTCCCTCCATACTGCCTGGTCGTCGACGTGTGGGCCTGTGTGAAGCTGTCAAAAATGGAGCGAAGTTTATCGGTAGGGACTCCGATGCCTGTGTCACTGACGGAAATCCGAATCGCACCAGCGTTCTTACGGTCGGGGTCGTTGATGACGCGAATTTCAACATTCCCTGTATCGGTAAATTTAATGGCATTGCCGATGAGATTGATCACGATTTGTGTCAATCGTGTTGGATCGCCGATCAAGCGGCACGGTACTTGTCGGTCGATATGGGATGTCAGCTCGATTCCCTTCTCATTGGCCCGCAAGGCCAATATGTCGATCGCTTTGTCCAGCGTTTCGCTGAGGTCGAACTCAATGGTCTCCAGTTCTAGACGTCCCGCCTCAACTTTCGAGAGATCAAGGATATCGTTGATCAGGTTCAATAGTGTCCCTCCGGCACGCCTGAAAATCCGCAGGTACTTTCGTTGTTCCGGGGTCAGAGATGTCTCCCAGAGAAGGTCAGCCATTCCGATGATCGCATTCATAGGAGTTCGAATCTCATGGCTCATGCTGGCGAGAAATTCGCTCTTGGCACGACTGGCGACTTCAGCGACTTCTTTGGCGACACGAAGTGCTTGCTCGACGTAATGCCGTTCGGCTGCTTCAAGTGCGAGTGTCGCCAGGGTTGCGAGCAGGCAGCAGATGTGTATGTCTTGTTGGCTCCACTGTCGAGTTGTTCCGACAGACTCGGCGCAGAGTATCCCGACCAGCTTCCCCTTCCGTCTGATTGGCGCACTCAAGGTCGATTGAATCTTAAAGCGAGCAAAGTAGCTCGGTACCAGCTCGAGGGTTCGTGGATCGTGTGAGGCGTGTTCTACGGCAATGGCACGACGTTCACGATCGAGTGATCGTAGATAGACCGGGCAGTCTTTGGATTCAACGATGACATCGTGGCTTGAGTGTCCTTGGCTCGATTCGGAAAGATCAAGGAGGATGATTTCATTCTGGTCTTCAGAAAGCAGCCAGGCACTCGTTCGCTTGACGCGTAACAGTTTGGAACAGGTTTTCGAAATTGCCCGGAACGCATGGACCAGGTCGCCGCTACTCAAGGCCTCACTTTGCGCGAGTTGATGGAGTGCGTCCTGGTACCGTCTCAGAACGGCACTGGTGTCGCCTTTCGTCGATGGTGGAGATGTGCAGGGGGCTTGGGATCGCGGTGTCGCGCTCATATGCTTGGAAGTGGATTGAGGAGGTCGAGGGCGCTGGGTGGTTCTCGAAACTCGCTTGTGAGATAGACGTCGTGGCATGGGGCCAGAATGCTTAGGGAGTAGGAGCGGTCCCGCTGGTCGATCTGTCAGACCATCCTACAGATGGGACCGATTCGATCCAGCATCATTCAAATGATCCGGACGCTCATGGGACGACATAGCCTGCGTCAATTGTTCGCTACGTTTCCGGTGAATCTTGGACCAACGACAAAATGCTGGCGGATCTGGCTCGATTACGCCCTTCTTGTTTGGCTTGATAGAGGGCCTGATCTGCAGCCTTCACAAGGTCCGTAGGAGAAGAGTGCCTGCTTGGAACCACACAGGCATACCCGACACTGATGGTCACGGGTTGCCCGTCGGTTTGTTGAATGCCGAGTGCCTCAACACGGCGGCGAAGACTCTCGGCGACTTGTGCAGCCCCGTCGATTCCTGTTCCGGGGAGGACCGTGACGAACTCGTCTCCTCCGTAGCGCGCAACGAGATCTCCGGGACGATTGACAGCACTGGAAATCGCCGCGCAGACCTGCTTCAAGCATTCATCGCCGGCGGTGTGCCCCTTGGAATCGTTATAGGTCTTGAATCGATCGATATCGAACATAATGAGAGATAGTGGGGTCGACTCACGCAGGGATCGTCGCCATTCTTGATCGAGAAAATCATCGAACTGGCGTCGGTTGGTAATGCCGGTCAATCCGTCTAGGCAGGAGAGCCGCAACAACATTTGATTGGCCTCCTGAAGTTGACGCATGACCTCAAGGAGTTCGTGCTCTCGTGCGCGGCGGCGGTCGATTTCGTGAACGAGTCTGAGCACCGATCTCACTCGTGTGAGGAGCTCGATTTTATTGATCGGTTTGGCGACGTAGTCCATCGCACCGGCGGCGAACGCAAGCTGGAGATCAACAGGGTCGGTTTTCACGGTTACCATGATGATCGGGGTGTCGCGGAAACGGTCAACGGCTTTGATCTGGCGACAGGCTTCGATGCCGTTCATTTGTGGCATGAGCATGTCCATAAGAATCAGATCTACCCGTGCAAGGCCTTGTTTCCCGCCATCCAGCCCGAGTTGTTTGAAGGCAGCGGCTGCGCAGTCTGTTGCGATGATATTTTCGTAACCGGCTGCAGACAAGATGGTCTGGAGCAGGAGACGATCATCCGGCGAATCATCAACGAGGAGGATGCTCATAGGTGCACAAATGTTGAGAAAGATGTGAACTGTTCGAATCCTAACAGCTAGCCTTGGTAAACACCAGGATAAAGCTTTTTGAGGCAGGGATGACAGAGGCCGTGGCTGAACTCGGCTTCAGAATGTTCACCGATATACTCCTCGATTTGTTGCCAGAAGCCGCCGTCGTTGCGGATTTTTTTGCAGGAGGCACAGATTGGAATCAGGCCGCGCAGCACTTTGACCTCCCGCAGGGCCTGCTGGAGCTCCTCGTTACTCCGACGGAGCTCAGCTTCGCGCAGTTTGCGGCAGTCCATTTCCTGCTTTAGCGTGAGGGCGGAGGCAACTCGTGCGAGAAGCTCAACGCGTTTGACGGGCTTGTTAATATAGTCCATGGCTCCCGCAGAAAAGGCATCTTGCAGGTTCTCGAGGTCGTTCTTGGCGGTGACCATAATGATCGGAATGTCGCGAAGATGGGAATGTTGTTTGATCCTTCGGCAAGCCTGCACCCCGTCGATCTCTGGCATGAGCACATCCATCAGGATCAAGTCGATGTCGCTTGCCGACTGGTTACCATCCAGGTTCAATATTGAAAAGGCTGCTTGGGCGGACTCTGCGCCGAGAATCTGACCATGGCCTGCTTTGGTCAGGATGGATCGGAGGAGCGCATAGTGATCTGTTGAGTCGTCGACGATGAGAATGGCCATCGCTCTTACTCTACGGCTGAAATCGAAGAAAACTGAAGCCGGGTTAAGGCCGATGATAGTGAATACACGAGGGCGGGTCAGGAGAGCTTGCGCTTCACAAGCTCGCTGACGTGTTTACCGTCGACAGTCTGCCCCCCAAGACGTGCCATGACAGCCTTCATCACAGCTCCCATGTCTTTCATCGACCGGGATCCGGTGTCGGCAACAACAGATGTGACCAGGGTCTCAAGTTCTTCCGGTGAAATCGGTTTTGGTAGATACGCTTCGATGATCTCAATTTCTTGGCGTTCCTTGGCGGCCAATTCCTGTCGTTGCGCTTTCTCAAACTGTTCGACCGACTCGCGACGTTGTTTGACGAGCGTGGTCATGACTCGGCTCATTTCAGCGTCATCAAGGTCACGCTTCAGTTCCACTTCTTTGTTCAGCACTGCCGCTTTGATCATTCTGATCACATCCATGCGGAGCTGATCCCGCGATTTCATGGCGAGTTTGAGGTCTTCGGTTAGGCGATCATAGAGCGACATGAGTGGCCTCTTGGTGGTTGCAGAATATAGATGCTGCGGAGCATACCCGCCTTGTTCGAGCGAGTCAACGAGCTGGAGTCCCACGGTATTCAGTGGATAAGAGTGGTATGATATGCACGATGAATCACTGATCCTAACTAAGGAGGATGAGCATGGTTGAACAGCTCATGGAGAGGATAGGAGACACGTATCGGGTGGTGGTTGTTTTGATTGGAATTGGAGTCGCAAGTGTTGCGGGGTGTGCTGCTGACTCACCCAAGCCGGCGTCGACAATCACGCAGGATCAGGTCAAGAGTAATGCCGATAGGTCGTTTGAAAGACTGAAACAAGAGGAGAAGAATCGTACGGCTGGGTCTGGACCAGCGCCTTACTGATCGGTGCCGGTCGGTCGCCGCGAAAACTGTCGTAACGGTTTCAATAGTGGTAATTCCCAGAGCAATCGGCGGTGAGCACGTTGTTCAACTTGGCGAGGCTCGTGAAAGGTCTGGAACAGCGTGATTGACACGAGTAGGCGGAACAGGCCGGAGAGAAAGAAAATAAACGGGAGATTGGAGGCCGGTTCCAACGTGACGGCTCCCATATGAAGGCTGCTCGGTACGGTATGAATCAAGAAGCTTCCGGCTACGGTCCCAAGGGCCCACCCGATGGCGTTGACAATGCTTGAGACGGCGACGGCCTTTGCACGATCCGTTGGGTGTACTGCGTCAAAGACATAATTGTTCAACCCAAGCCCTAATCCCGCCCAGACCACGCCTCCGAAGAAATTCACGGTGACCAGAAAAAGCCACGCCGTACAAAACAGGTAGAGCATCGGCAAGAACGCCACGAGCAGTCCGGTGAAGGTGAGCAACGCCTTGTTGCCAAAACGATCTCCGAATTGCCCCCAGCCCGGCAAGGTCAGAAATTGACCAAGAATGCCTGCCGCAACCCAGGTTCCATATTGCCAGTGGGCGAGGTGAAGGTCCTGAATCAGGTAGAGAACGAAGAACGGACCTGCAATCAGTACCGCAGTGTGCATGAGCCCTGAAAAGAGTAAGAAGTGGCGAAAGTTGTGGGAGACGCCGGTACGAAGAAAGTCCAGAAAGCCCGTTGGATTGCTGTTGGGGGTATGCAGAGGGAGTCCGGTAACCTGTTGAAGTAATATGGCTGATGCACTCCGACAGAGCCCTACTGTCATAAAGAGGATCGAAAAGCCAACCCATAACAGGTCTCGGTTTTCAAAGATACTCAGCAGGCCCCCTGCCAAACAGAGCACTAGTAGGCTTGTGATGGCAACCACGCGTGATCGTCTGGCGAAGTACGTGCCCCGCTCATTGGGATTCAGTAATTCGGTGATGAGACTGTTCCAGGCAGGGGAGGTGAAATGGGTGCAGGTGAAATAGATCGCGACACCCGCAATGAGAAGCCAGGGACCATGTTCTGGCCAGAGTAGGGGTAAGCCAAAAATGGGAATCCAGGAAACGGATTGACCGATAATGCCCCAGTAGACTTGGGATGCTTGGCTTGGAAACCAGTGCGAGATTTTGATGGAAACCAGCTGAGCCCAGGTACCGAGAAGCTGAGGAATGGCCGAGAGAATACTCAACTGAAGCGGTGTAGCGGAGAGGAGAAGGGCGAAGGCCGAAAGATAGTGCTCGCCTCCTCCTTGAGCGATGGCTTGAAAGATCCCGTCATGAATGCCGAAGCGCCGACCGGATTCATGCGGCTCTAACGTTGCGGGGTGATTGCGACGATCTCGTTCTATTGAACGCGAAGGGGGCGTGGGTTGGTCAATCATACGATAACGCTGGAGTCACTGTCACTCTACCATACCTCGGACCAGGCACAAGGTTTCAGTGATGATGCCTCATGGAATTGACCGGTCGGGTCTATGTCAGTACCATACGCTCCATGCTCTCCGATGCTGCTGCAGGGCGATGGTCAGATATCTACATGGTTGCATCTATGTTGTCTGCGACTCTTTTTTGTCAACCGGTAGCCGATGCGAAGGATCTCTTGCCGCTGAAGGAACAGGAGTCGACCGAGGTTGGGTCAACTCAGAGTCCGTCATTTGACGATCAGGAGAAAGGTGTTCCGCAGTCTCTTTTTACCTGGATCAACCTGGCCAAAGGGTTTGATGTGGAATGGGATACCTTCGGCCGAAAAGGGTGGTACACCCAAGATCCTCGTTTGAAACCGATTGGATCTGGCTCTGTGTTCACACCAGAGACTCCAACCATTTATGTTGTATTCGAAGTAGCTCCTCTGGAAGACCCGACCCAATTTGCTGTGCAATGGTATCGAGAGGAGCCAAACAGTCAAATGCATCAGAAACTGTTGGGCAAGGATGTCTTGGAAGTGCCTGGTCATGAACGGTATGGATATCTGGAGATGACACGATCAGGTGATCGGTGGATCGTGGGCAACTATGTTGCCAAGATTTATATCGCACCGATCGGGCAGCAACCGTTTCATGCAGTGAATCAGGTCGGCATGATGCATTTCCGTATTGTGCCCTCTGAACAGGACGTGATCAGGTAGGTCCCTCGGAACAGGAGCGATATGGGAGAACGTCTAAAAATTACAGATCCAGAAAAGCTGGCCTTGCTCTATGAGCGATTTCGAGATGTCTGTTTGGTTGAGAAAGAGGTCTGGAAAGAGATCTTCATGCCTCGCGATGTCTCGCAGGGGCCTGTGCGAACCAACATTCAAGAACGCTATGAGGTCGAGATCACTGATCCAGGGATTGAGGCCACGCTTGAAGCGAACATTGTGCTTGGCCAGAATGCGTTAGCAGCCGCGATTCAAGAATACCGTGAACACCTCGTCTTTTATCGGCAGGTATGACACCCACAAGGCTGTGGGTGTCATACCTGCCGTCCAGTGTTAAGCAGTCAATCGTTGCAAGGCTTCGATCCGTGCCTCGATTGGAGGATGTGTCGCGAAGAGATGCATCACTCCAGATGAGTTCCCGGAAATTTTCATCGTTGCCAAGGCATCTTGGCCGGTGTATTCAAATTGGGTGCGGTTCACCCATCGGTCAATGCCGCGAAGGGCGTTGATCATCGCCTCCTTCCCATAGACCTTGGCGGAGAAGGCATCGGCCGAAAATTCACGGCGGCGCGAGTGCCAGCTCACGACCAGCATGGCGAGGAAGGACAAGACGACTTGCAGGAAAATATACACCACGAAAGCCAGAATGGGATTACCTGTGTTTCCTTCCTCTCGATCTCCTTGGGGTTGCCCGACGAGTTGTGAGAGGAAGTTGCTGATGTAATAGACAAAGGTGTTCATCAATCCAGAGAGCACTGTGGTGGTAAACATATCGCCGTTGTAGACATGGCCCATTTCATGGGCAAGGACGGCCTTCACCTCGTCCTCTTTGAGGTTCTGCAGAAGACCCGTGGAGACGGCAACCATCGAATTATTCTTGCTGGGGCCGGTTGCAAAGGCATTGGGATCAGGGGAGTCATAGATCCAGACTTCCGGCATCGTGATGTGAAGTCGTTGGGCAATCTCCTGAACCGACCCATAGATGACTTGTTCAGCATGTGACCGAGGCTGGGTGATTTGTTCACAGCTCAGCATGGCTCGTGCCATCTGCTTGGAGAAGGCCAAGCTGATAAAGGCGCCGCCAAACCCGATGACCAATGCCCAGACGAGGAGCTGCTGGTTATAAATTCCCCGCACGTCGATGCCAAATGCAGGTAACACAACGTTGACCAAGAGTGTAGCCGTCAGTGACAGAGTGATGTAGATGAGAAAGTTTGCAATCAGGAACAGGCCGATGCCTTTTATCCATTTCATGGAGATCCTCCTTCACAATAAGCGTTCGCCTCTGCACTCAATGCAAGACGAAACAAGCCTCATTATACACAAATCATTCTTGAGAGTTTCAGCCTTCAGACATCATTGTCTCCAAGAAATAAGTACATCTTTTTGAAAGTCAAGGTTGGCGAAGTGTCTGATAGTACGAGGTAAAGTTGACCGTTTCTGGTTGTTCCTGTTAAAAAGTTCTCATCTGGGCCCTCTGGGCGGTTCTTCGTATGTCGGAAGGATGGAGTTTGATTGATCGGACGGTGCAAGAGAAGTAGCGGGCTGTCACCGATCCCTATCATGGTCTGACGCGGGCTGATCCATCTTTGAGTGCGGAGTGTGTCTTTTTTGTGCAGCACGGTATTGATTCGGGAATTGTCAGAGTTGGGTGATGTCGCACGTGGGAGGGGCTTCCATATAGTGATGCTGCTTCCCAATCTGTTAGGGCACGCGTGCGGCTCGTGTAAAGCCATTGAAGTACAGGCACGAATCAATATAGTGAACGTCGTATGACGCAGTCTATTTCAGCCCACATCTCATCGAACAAATCCTCACTGCTTCGGGACCTGCTCAAGCAGGTCTCACGTCTGTTTTACACGACGTTAGCGGTGGTGCCTGCAAATGTGCGTGATCAGGTGGGGCTGGCCTATCTCTTTGCACGAGCTGCCGATACGATTGCCGATACCGAACTCATTGATCGATCACGTCGACTCGGTTTTCTTTACCGCCTCCGAGAGCAGTTTGTCAGCGAGCATCTTGATTGGGAACAGATCCGGTTGATTCAACAGGCCGTCGCATCAGTGCAACACGATTCAGCGGAACGGCTCCTGTTGGAACGGCTGGATGAGTGCTTCCACGTGTTTCAGGCCTGTTCACTAGATGATCGACATCGGATTCGGCGCGTGATCATAACTCTCACGCAGGGAATGGAAATGGATCTGAGTGTCTTTTCTGGTACTACTCCGGATGAACTGATTGCGTTCAAGACCATGGATGACCTAGACCGCTATACGTACTCGGTGGCAGGTTGTGTCGGTGAGTTTTGGACCGGGCTGATGTGTGCCCATCGCAAGGCTCTTGCCAACTGGGATGTACCTGTGATGTCCGAGCGAGGGATACAATTTGGGAAGGGATTACAGGTGACAAACATCGTCAAAGATATCGCCCATGATCTTCAGAAGGGACGATGTTACATTCCTGAAACGATGCTGACTGAAGTGGGACTCAAGCCCCACGATCTGTTGCATCAGGAGAACCTCTCTCGCTTCCGACCTGTGCTGAGCAAGCTTGTTCGTCTTGCGGTGGCACACCTGGATCAGGGCTGGGCCTATACGATGACGATCCCACGCCATGAAACGCGATTGCGGTTGGCTTGTATGTGGCCGATCCTTTCCGCTGGAGAATCCCTCAAGCTTGTCATGAATTCTCCCGACCTATTGAATCCCACCGTGAAAGTGAAAATCTCCCGCAGTAAGGTCTATCAAATCATGGCCATGACGACAGGCACTGGTGCCTGCGGTTATGCCGGGACTGCCTATTGGGGGCATCTGCGCAAACAGTTTGTGTGAGTGCCGGAGTGTGCCAGACGTTGACTGCTCTGGGGCGCTTATCGGACGTTTCTTGATAACTCAGAATTGTGTTGGTTCCGTACTTAGCTCCGGTCGTGTCCAGGATGGCAGCGGTTCGAGCATGGTCAGTATCTGCCTACCCCGTTTTCTTTTGCGGCTCCAACAGTTTGTCGCCCTTCCTAAAGACGGAAAAAATTGCTTGTGAGGGGCAGGCATCTAGGCAGAGCCGACAGCTTTCAAGGCAGCGGGAGGGATCAAATTTGTAGGGAGGTGTCGAGAGCCAGGCGCTGGTAGGGCAGATTGGGACGCAGACGGCCTGGTGCGTACAACGGTCAGGATGACGGACGAGGTGATCACGAATGACCAGCATGGGTTTGACTCCTTCAAAGAGACCTTGCGAGAAGATCTCAAACATATTCTTGTTCGGTAGACTGCTCACTGCCATTCCTTGACAAGTTCTTTCAGCCGATCCTTGAGCTCTGGAATCTGTTCCACATTATTCTGGATCGCGCCGATGATTTTTTCTAACCGAGCGGAGCGAAGCGCTTCCTTATCCTTCTTGGCGAGCCGGTCAAAATCCTCATAGGCTTCTTGGTGTTTAGGTTCCAAGTGTTGTCTTGCGTCCAGCAGGGCTTGGCCCAACTCCCATGGCTCCGGTGTCAGGGGAGGGGCGACTGTAAACGAACCGTCGGTAAACACAATCACCGACGCACCCGGTTTTCCAGTCAACGGAGTCACGGTTTCAACCGTTTTCCATTCACAGGCTGTCCAGTCTAGTGTGAGCCCTGGAAATTGTTTAATGAAGGCCACTTTTTCCATATTGGCCTTCCATTTGTCTTCGGTAGGCATAGCGATGAAGGGGACCGTTCTACGGCTGCTTGAGCGAAATGAGCTGTTCAGGAACCGGATGGTTCGGCATAAGCAATCGGGTGACGATTTCACCCTTGAGGATGTGCTGTTCCATAATTTCCGTTACGTCGGCTTCTGACCCAACCCAGTACCAAACTCCCTCTGGATAGACCACTACGCTTGGACCAAGGTCACAATGGTCAAGACAACCGGCTTTGTTGGCTCGGACCAGACCTTTCAGATTGAGTCGCTTGGCTTCGCTCTTGAAGTGGGCGTGAAGTTTTTCAGCCCCTAAATTGGCACAGCACCCGCGAGGATCATCTTTGGGACGCTGGTTCGTGCACACGAAAATATGTCGCTGAAATGGTGGCATGGATGGTGTCCCTACACGGGCATCGTCAAGGTATTGAGTCGCTCCATCAGCACGGTGACGTCGCGGTTGTTGAGGAACTGGGATATCTGATGGGGCACGTTCAGACCCGCCCTGATTTCATATAATCGCAACGAGGCTCGCCGGAACTCGTCGGCCTTGGACAGCTCTGAGCTGAATCCCGACCGCAACTTGTTGAATTCGGCAAGGATGTCGCGGAAATCTCGCTGATGCTGTTTCTGTAACGAGCAGGTTGTGCAGTACCACCTCGGGTTTTGATCCGACGAAGGGGATAACCGATCATAGGGGCGTCCAAAAAAATCTTTTCCCAGTGACAACTTTGTCAGTGGGTTGCCGGTGGATCCACAGGCCTGACACGCGTGATTCCAGACGTCCATCTCTACCTCCTCACGATGCAAACGATGCATATTACAACAGGACTTTCTGTACTGTCCATGCTCCGGAGAGTTCTCAGGAACGGCGTCTAGTTTGAGACTGCGAGGTGTAGATGGAGCGGTCCATGTATAATAAAAAGATAGGCGGTAGGGATGGCTAGCCGAAGGAGGTGAAGGTCGTATGGTGATCGGTGTCCCAAAGGAGATCAAGGATCATGAATATCGCGTCAGCTTGACGCCGGATGGTACCGCAGCGTTGTATCAGCAAGGGCATGAAGTCTGGGTCGAGGCCTCAGCTGGTGTGGGGAGTGGGTTTAGTGATCATGAATACCGTGAAGCCGGGGCCATCATTACCAGTTCCAAAGCTGAATTGTTTGGAAAGGCGGAGTTGATTCTGAAGGTCAAGGAGCCGCTGCTTTCTGAATGTGCGCTTTTTCGTCCCGGGCACCTCTTGTTTACGTATCTGCATCTTGCAGCCGTCCCGGATGTAACGAACGCGCTTCTTAGCCAAAAAGTGACGGCTCTGGCTTACGAGACGACAGAGGCCTCGGATGGGAGTCTTCCCATGCTCAAGCCGATGAGTGAGATTGCGGGGCGAATGTCGATCCAGATTGGCGCTCACTACCTTGAGAAAGCTCAAGGGGGACGCGGAGCCTTGTTGGGAGGGGTTCCAGGAGTCGAGCCGGGTCGCGTGGTCGTCTTAGGCGCGGGAGTGGTAGGGGCCTCAGCTGTTCGTATGGCGGTGGGATTAGGCGCACAGGTCACGGTGATCAATCTTGACATTGAACGGTTACGAGCTCTTGATGATCAGTATCACGGACGCATTGTTACCCGCGCTGCGAGTTCTGCTGGTATTGAAGAGGCCGTATGTTCGGCGGATCTGGTGATTGGTGCGGTGCTTGTTCCGGGTGCCAAGGCACCCACGTTGGTGTCGCGTGCGATGGTCTCGCGGATGAGACCCGGATCCGTGATCGTCGATGTTTCAGTCGATCAGGGCGGCTGTGTTGAGACAACCCGACCAACAACGCATTCCGATCCCGTGTACATAGTGGATGGGGTACTCCATTATTGTGTGGCCAACATGCCTGGAATCGTTCCACGCACATCTACGTGTGCATTGACCAATGCCACCATGCCATATCTCATTCGCCTTACTTCCGAGGAGCTCGAGCGAGCGATTCGGTCTGATCCTGGTTTAGCGAAGGGTGTCAACTTGAAAGAGGGGAAGGTCACGCATGCTGGTGTGGCGAAATCGCATGGGTTGCCTTTTACCCCTCTCTTGTAAGACAATCACGCCGTCGATTGACTGCTCGGTCTTGTCGGGGCGTAGCGCAGCCCGGTAGCGCACTGCGTTCGGGACGCAGGGGTCGGAGGTTCAAATCCTCTCGCCCCGACCAAACCAAGTAGGCTTGATCGTGAGTGCCCTCCTCAACAAACAAGACGGCCGGCAGCACGGTCCGTTCTTTCGGGTTCCTGACTCATAATCAGCGCCGGATCCCTTCACTTTGGTCGTTCTGTATTAGATCAATCAGACCATTGTCAGCCGAGCATTGTGTTCTGCAAGATTCCGGCTCCAGATAAAAAACCACCTGTGTGGTGCCTGAATATTTCATGTCATTGGGGATCGTGAATTGAATAGATATCGTTCGTCATGATGATCCGACTTTTAAATCAAAGAGTTACTGTTCTGTCTACCATTTTGTGGTGTTTCACGGATGGGGAACCTGGATGGAGCGTTTTAGGTCGTCCACACCTATTTCGTGAGCGATTCCGGGGTGTTTTTGGAAACGACACCTCAAGAAATCCTGGCAGGATGACGACATAGTCAGGGCGTAGATTTGGTAAATCGCGTGACGGGCCTGGAGAGGTGTGAGAATATCCGCAGAGCAGAGCCGTGGGGGGCTCGTGGGATCGAGGGTTCGGTTGGAGGCGTATGACTCAACCCGCCGATGAGTTGCCGGTGCGGGCTCGTCTCGTTGTGTATGGTCGCGTCCAAGGGGTCGGGTTCCGTGCCTTTGCCGCACGAATGGCCTCGGATCTCCGGCTGGTTGGTGGCGTGCGTAATCTCACGGATGGCCGAGTCGAGCTTGATGTTGAGGGCGAGAGGTCTGTGATCGAAGCGTTCGAACGGCAGCTGCGGATCGGTCCTCCGGCCGCGCGAGTCACGAAGATTGAGGCGGAGTGGGGTGCGGCAACTGGGCGATATTCCGAATTTGAAATTTGGTATTAGGTCTTCCTGAGGAACTATGAGTCGGCAATATCACGGGGAATCCGACGCGAGCGAGGCGCGAAGACATCTGGATGATGAGATGGGTGCCTCCGAAGCTGGGAGTGCCCCAGAGGAGAGTGAGCGTGAAACCGGTCGGGCCGAGGGCCTTGATACGCTCAAGAGCTATTTGCGCGAAGTTCGTCGATCAACGTTGCTGACGTTTAAGGAAGAGCAGCAAC
>JAHBWQ010000126.1 GCA_019636915.1 Nitrospira sp.
AGGCGATCCAGAGTGAGCCGCCATGGGGATTTTCTGATAAAGAGACTCCGGTGGTCCATGCCGATCGCCCGGTGCGCTGGGTGAGTTGGATGGATGCGATGGGGTATTGTCTCTGGGTCGGAAAACGGCTTCCCACGGAAGCGGAGTGGGAAAAGGCTGCGCGTGGGACGGACGAGCGGGTGTATCCGTGGGGAAACGATCCCCCGACGCCGGTGCATGCGGTCTACGGGCTCAAGGAAGGTGGCGCCGAGACAGTGTCGGTCATCGGCAATCATCATATGGGGCAGAGTCCGTACGGGGTTCAGGACTTGGCCGGTAATCTCTACGAATGGGTGAGGGACTGGTACGCCGAAGATTTTTACTCCAGCTTTCTCAACAATCCTGCCATCAATCCCCGTGGTCCGAGTGAAGGAACGGCCAAAGTCCAGCGGGGTGGGTCATACATTAACACCCCCTATCGGCTTCGGTCATCGTTTCGTACCAAAGGGGACCCGACTGAACAGGATCCGAACGTCGGGTTCCGGTGTGCGCAAGACGTGCCAAGGTAACCCAAGTTTCGAATCGTCCTGATTTGGTAGCACGCGCATTCGACAGAATCTTCAGGCCAAGACGCTGTGATCGCCATCCGAGGAGGAGGGGCTTTTGAAGCGATATCGCGTAAAGGGAGGCCGCAAACTGTCATTGAGGAAGTGCGACGCGGATGATACGGGAGACTACAAGAAGAACGAACAAGGGAAGGAAAAAGCCAAAGCGGAGACAGCCAAACTCATCGCGGCCCTGGACGGCTTACAAGAACGCTTGTATGCCAACGCCACTCGATCCGTCCTCATTGTACTACAGGGAATGGATACGAGTGGAAAGGATGGGACCATCAAGAGTGTGATGTCTGGGGTGAATCCGCAAGGCTGTAAGGTAGTGGCCTTCAAGGCGCCGTCTAAGGATGAATTAGCTCACGATTTTCTCTGGCGCGTGCACCGAGAAGTCCCTCCCAAGGGCTACATCGGAATCTTTAACCGCTCCCATTACGAAGACGTTCTGATTACCCGAGTGCATGGATGGGTCTCTGATAAAGTGGCTGAGCACCGCTTCGAACAAATCAAGGAGTTCGAGGAGCTACTGACCGAAAGCGGCACGGCAGTGCTCAAGTTTTTTCTTCATATCTCGAAGGACGAACAGAAAGAGAGGCTCGAGGCCCGCATTGCCGATCCGGAGAAACGCTGGAAATGGAATTCCGGAGACCTAGAGGAACGCAAGTTATGGGATGACTATCAGCGAGCGTTTGAGGACGTCATTTCGGCTACGAGCACCGACTGTGCCCCTTGGTATATCGTTCCAGCCAATCGAAAATGGTATCGCAACCTCGTGGTCGCGGATCGTATCGTGAATGTATTGGAGGATATGAAACTCAAGACACCCCCGGCGCCGGATGGGGTGGATTTCTTGAAGCTCAGGATTCTGTAGTGGGAATCAGGGTCGTCGGTGACGAGTCCTGTGCCCTAAGGTGCACCGGTTTTTCGGTGATGCTTGAACAAGGGAGGGGCATGGCATGAGCGCCACGCCCCTCTTTCTTGTTTATGCGGGAGTGTCTTATGAGTTGGACCGGGCTGATCTGGTGCTGCCACGTACTTATTGGGGGATCCTCCAGGCTTCAGCCTTGGGAAATCACTCGACCTTCACGGATTCGTCGATGTGTTGCTGACCTATCGTCGATTCTCCGACCGGGTTCTCTGGCCGGTGACGCTCACGATTGTCGGGATCGAGTGGATACTGGCAGTGTGGATCTTTGGGGGTAGCGACTGCAGATTAGGGCACTTCTTGCCTTAGTGCTGAACGGCCGCTACGCTGTGGGGCTCATCGTGACACTGGTACGTGGGCTCGACCTTTCGAACTGCGGCTGCTACGGCGTCTTCTTCCCACAACCGTTGCGGTGGTATTCCCCACTCGAAGACTTCGTCTTGTAGGCATCTGTTTGTTATCGCGCGTGGAGTCTCTCGATTTGGTAGGCCTCTTGACAAGGCATTGGAATGGGCGTAGGGAAGAAGCTGCGGCCCATCTATCAATCGAAGTTCGAGAGATCGGGTAGACCGCGCGGATGCCATCCAGGTCTCTCGATGACATCAACGTGAGAGGAGGGTGGACATGGACGACACAACGCCGCCTGGCCCATCAGGCCCACCGATATCGAGGTGGGTTTCTCGTCGATTCTGCTGACCGAATTCTTCACCGGCTGTGCCCTTGAGGCACGCGATGACCATTCCAAGAAGGCCAAGAGCCATTGCGTGGAGAAATCTTCGGGGCAGGAGGGATCAAGCACCTGGGATTGACGAGGTCTCCCTCGACTGGAAACCGTGAAACGTACTATCGTGTGGGTCTTCTGGGCTGCGACAAATCAAAATAATGTCGGCGTCCTAAGCGCCAAGTCACGGGCGACCTCCCACCTCAGTGCAAGGTCGCCCGTACTTTTTTGACTTCTCGCCGGTCACACCGCTGATCGACGCGCAGGATGATCCCCCGGTAGACGTTTCTTTTTTTTAGATGGTTGTCCTACCATAGCGCCATGGCCGAAAAGAAACCTAAGAAACCACAGTTGTCCAAGAGGACCAGACGTCGCCGGAAGCCAGTCGGAAGCTCCATGGGTTTGGCCGCTGGTGAGTTACAAGCTGCGGCACCGCCTGGAGCAGTCGCTGAGCTTCATCAGCAGATCGAAATAGAGGGAGGGAAAGTCCTCTCGGTCTACCGGGAACCGTACGGCGGACAGTGGCTGGTCTTGGCTGCCATCCCGATCGAGTTAGTGGAGCCGACGCCCTATCAACGGAATATCTCCGATACGCATGTCCGGAAGTTGGAAACAGTTATTGGGAAAATCGGTCGCTTTCTCGATCCGATCATTGCCGTACGTATCCTGAAACCTGACCATGCGGCAAAATATTGGACGCCGAACGGCAACCACCGTCTGTCGGCTATGCGAACCTTGGGGGCAAGGAGCATCGTCGCGCTCGTGGTTCCGGAAGCTGCCGTTGCCTACCAGATTCTCGCGCTCAATACGGAGAAAGCGCACAATCTCCGAGAGAAAGCCTTGGAAGTCATTCGGATGTACCGAGAGTTGGCACAACTCGACGGTGCGACAGAAGAAACCTATGCCCTGGAGTTCGAGGAGCCGGCGCTGATCACGCTGGGGCTCTGTTATGAAGAACGACCCCGATTCAGCGGCGGGGCCTACCATCCAGTGCTGAAACGAGTGGACGAGTTTCAACAAAAAGCGCTGCGGACTGCCTTAAGCGTTCGTCAGCAACGGGCGAAAACTCTCCTGGAACTTGACGATCTGATCGTCAAACAAGTTGAAGCGCTGAAGACTAAAGGGCTGACCAGTCCCTACCTCAAGAGCTTCGTCGTCGCCCGTGTGAATCCCATTCGATTCCGTCCTAAAGATGCGCCGGCGTTGTTATTTGATGAGGCGCTCGATCGCATGACGCAGGCTGCCATCAGGTTCAATCCGGACAAGATCAAGATGGATGACTTGGCGAAGTCTGGAGGTGTAGCCGAGGACACGGAGTAATTGGCCTCTTCGTTGTTTGTCTTGTTTCTGCCATAACCGCCCATTTACAATGTTTGTTGGTTTTTTTCCGAAGGAGGACATCATGGGTCTTGCTGATAATAAATGTATTCCTTGTCGTGGTGGTGTGCCACCGGTGTCGAATGACCGTGCTCAGGCCTTACTAAAGGAACTTGGTCGAGGATGGGAACTCAACGGGCAAGGGCATCTTGAGCGGTTGTTTACGTTCCCAGATTTTGCACAGGCATTGGCGTTTGTGAATAAGGTGAGTGCCGTTGCAGAGGCCGAAGGCCATCATCCCGATCTCTATCTCGCCTGGGGCAAGTGCAAGGTCGAGATCTGGACGCACAAAATTAATGGCCTGACCGAGAGTGACTTCTATCTGGCGGCGAAGGCTGATCGAGAGTTCGAGCCGTTCCGATCCGCTGCCGGGTAGCCTGCAACACAGTTTCCAGCCATGAACTTACGAGGCAGCAGATGAGTGACCAGGCACGAGTGGCGCTCGTCAATATGCCGTTCAGCTATGCCAAGTATCCCTCCATTCAACTCGGCACGCTCTCCGCGCTCCTGAAAGCCAATGGAATTCCTGTCGACTGCCACCACTTAAACGTCAGGTTTGCTCACCTGATCGGCGTAGAGTTGCACGAGTCGATCTGCGAGAAGCGGGCGCTCTTTGGTGAGTGGCTGTTCTCTTACTTGCTCTTTAGAGAGAATCCAAAGCGAGCAGAGTATCCGCAGATCTTCAAGCCGGTCTTTGAGCAGGCCGCTCAAGAGAACGGGAAGCCGATGGGCTATTTCGAGGAGATGGCGACACGCATCGCACCGCAATTTTTGACGTGGACGCTACGGTCAATCGATTGGGGGCAGTACAAGCTTGTTGGGTTTACCTCGACATTTGATCAAAACGTCGCGAGCCTGACCATGGCGAAGTTGATCAAGGATCTCTATCCGGAAGTCGCGATTGTGTTCGGTGGCGCGAACTTTGATGGAGAAATGGGGCTTGAACATTTGCGAGCCTTTCCCTTTATCGATTACGTGGTGATTGGGGAGGGTGAGCAGACCTTTCTCCCGTTTGTCCGACAGATTCTGGACGGCCCCACGGACCACATCCCTGACATTCCTGATGGTGTGGCATATCGGCAGGATGGCCAAACCCGGTTCACGCCGAATCCGGCGCTCTTTTCTGATTTCGCGAAGACCGGCCCGCCTGATTACGACGATTACTACCACCTGCTTGCCGAACTCGGTCAGACGGCGCAGGGGTTGGATCGTATCCTCCTGTACGAAGGCTCACGCGGCTGCTGGTGGGGTGAGAAACATCACTGTACGTTTTGTGGGCTCAATGCGCAGAGCATGAAGTTCCGTGCGAAGAAGCCGGAGCAGGTTTTACAAGAGATTGCCGATCTCTCGCAGCGGTACGATGCCGTTCGATTTCGATTAGTCGACAACATTATCGATATGGGGTACATCGAGAATCTATTCGGCAGGCTGGCAGAAGATCATTGTGATCTGGATGTCTTTATTGAAACCAAGAGTAATCTGCAGAAGCGCCAGATCAAGACCTTGGCTGCGGGTGGTGTGAAGTGCATGCAACCGGGCCTGGAAAGTCTCAGTCTCAACCAACTGCGTGCGATGGATAAGGGCGCCACACCGATGCAGAACATCGTCTGCCTCAAGTGGAGCCAGTACTATCATGTGATGGTGTCGTGGAATATCTTGCTGGGGTTTCCGGGTGAGACGAACGAAGATTATCAGCGCCAACTTGACCTAATTCCGTCTCTGTTCCACCTCCAGCCACCAGAGGCGACCGGCAAGTTCTGGTTGCAGCGCTTCAGTCCCTACTTTACCAGACCGCATGAGTATGGTGTCCGCATTACTGGGCCTGGGATGGCTTACGAATATGTGTATGACGCGCGGCAGGTTGATTTAAAAAAAATCGCCTACGATTTTGAGTATGAACTCGATAATTGGCTGGTTGATCCGCATCGATATCAGGAATTGGTCGCCGCAATCGAAAGGTGGCAGCGGATGCATAAGTCTGGCGACAATCCGTTCCTCTACTACTCCAAGGCACCGACCTATGTGACCATCTACGATGGACGCAATTCAAAGCAGCCCACTCGTCGACGATATGAAGGTTTAGCAGCGATGGTGATCGAGATCTGCAATGAGGCAGCCAAGAGTGCGGAGCAAGTCAGAACGGCGGTGGCGGGCCGAGTCGATGCAGGCAATGAACAGCTCACTGCTATCTTGAGCGAACTTACGGCAGCACGAGTCCTTTACGAAGAACGTGGCAAGTACTTCACGTTGGCAATTCCAGAGAATCCGCACCTTTGATTTTCTCAACTCTGGTTACATCGACAACTTCTCTGCTGCATTCCGCATCTGCACGCCGTGGACGAGTGAGGCTCCGCCGCGGATGGCGCAGGCTACGTGGACAGCTTCGGTCATCTCTTCCATGTTGGATCCCTTCTCAAGCAAGGCCTGCGTGTAGGCGTCGATGCAGTAGGGGCATTGCACCGTATGGGCCACGGCGAGGGCGATGAGCGCTTTTTCCCGTTCGGTTAGGGCGCCTTCAGTAAATACGGCGTCGTAATAATTTTTGAACTTGTTCCACAATTCCTTATTCCCTTTTCCGATCTCTGCAAACTTTCCCAAGTCATGCGAGTGATAATACGAATCCATAGAAACCTCCCTCCTCAATCGTGGTTGGTACGGAGTGGTAGAAGTTGGATCGAAACACTATGGGTAGGGAAGCACTCAGGCATTGCCAGGAGAGATCGGGTCGACTTGAGCCAGGGATTTGGAGAATCGCTCACCAATGATGTCGGTCGCTTTGGCCATGAGATCCACCACTTCTTGCCATTCCGTGGGCAGCAGGTCCTGCTTCAACTGCGGATGGATGGCCCATTGGGCTTCAACCTGTGTGCCCTTGCGACTGACGAGCACGCGGAGTAACTCCACCTCCCAGCTCTGGTCGCTCGGGGTGTCACTGGATGCTGATGTGTTCGGTTGTTCAGGCGGAGGAACGGCGCGTGCCATGAGATCCTTTGTCGATAAATCGTCTGAGCAGCATACCTCATCTTCTGTCGGATTGTATATCCGCGTTACGGACAAGCGGTGTAGATCTCTCGTGGCTTTACGTTTGAGAGGGTGCTTGATTCAAGACGGCAAGCATTGCTTCGTGGATCCGTCCATTGCTGGCCACGAGTTCCTGTCCATAGATGGAGAGATCTTTTCCGCTAAAGTCGGTCAAGCGCCCGCCAGCTTCACGTGCGATGATTGAGCCGGCTGCCATATCCCACGGATTGAGCCGCACTTCCCAGAACCCGTCAAACCGTCCAGCCGCCACATAGCACAGGTCCAACGCAGCCGACCCTGTTCGTCTGAGCCCCTGGGCCTTCAGAGCAAATTTTGCAAAATGGTCGAGATTGTTCCGTTTTGTTTCTCGGATGTCATAGGCAAAGCCGGTGACTAGAAGACTGCTGTCGAGTGTCTTTGTCTCGGATACATGGAGAGGTCGATCGTTTACATACGCCCCATGATGCTCGATGGCCGTGAACAATTCATTCCGTGAAGGATCGAAGACGACACCGATGATGCACCGCCCATCGTATTCGAGACCGATGGAAACACAATATGCTGGATAGCTGTGCGCAAAATTAGTGGTTCCATCGAGTGGATCGATGATCCATCGATAGGGAGAGGTGCCGTCCTCGTAGCGACCTTGCTCTTCGGCCAGGAATTGATGGTCGGGAAAGCGACTCCTTAGATGGTCGACAACGCACTGTTCAGCGGCACGATCCGCGTCGGTGACCAGATTGATGGGGTTCTTGTATTCAATTCGAAAGCCGGTTTCTGCATACCGCAGTAACAGGGCCCCAGCCGCTTGACCAGCTTCGACTGCAGCCTGGAGAAGGGTGTCGTGTGAGTGTGATTTACAAGGACTTGGCACGCCCGATTGTAACACGACCAGACTTGCCTCCAACAAAATTCCTGCTACTCTTGTCAAAACAAGCCTTATGATCATCGATCATTCAAGGATTACTTGCTTGCAAGAGACACAACTGAATAGACAATGTATTATTCAAATACTGAGGCTTGACAAGGTTTCTAAGCAATGATATAAAGCAAGCATGCTTTATGTGAGGAGATTGTGGAGGAGTTAACAGACATTCTCGTTGGTCTGGAACAGCGGATCAGCGCCTATAAGAGTCGGTACCAGGAACTTGAGAAGAAGCGTCGCCGGCTTGATGACGAGATTGCTACCATCAAGAAATATCTCGAGCTTGCAGAAACCCTCTATCGAGTCGAGGCCGATAAGGCCAAGCTTGCCAGTCTCTCGAACCAAATTATTACCACAGATGACGCCAAGGGGATTCGACCGGTTCCGGTTATGGATGTAACAGATCAATCTCGGGAAATTCTCCTTGGGCGGAGTAAGTACGTGGGAAAGAGTGTTCCTCAGGCTGCCTATGAAATACTTCGTGAGTCAAATCGATCCATGCATGCAAAGGAGCTCGTTCAGCGGTTAATCGAAGGTGGGTTACAGATTAAAGGAAAAACGCCGCTGACGTCGATTGCCACCTCGCTCAAGCGCGACAAACGCTTCAGAAAAGTCGGTCCTAATACGTTCGAAGCGTTAGACGATATGTTGATTCAAGCCGTCTAGTGGTTGGTGTTCACGGGCCAAACTTGACAATGCGAAGGGGGGTGAGGCTCTTGGCAACGAAGAAGGCAGCAAAGAAGAAGAAGAAGTAAACCCCATTGTGATGTGATACGCCGGGGGTGGGGTTCCTCACCCCCGGCGTACCATCCTGCGCTGGCCCTGATTATCCTGCGGGGTCCTACCTGAGAGATTGCAACTCGTTAGACACAAGAAGAAGTCTGTGCGTTAGGAAGCCTGAAGCGCCACGGCTGGTTGGAGTGGAGTGCTGTACGGGGTTGAATGCACTTCCACCTCAGAAGAATCGGTGTTCAGCAACATCCACTTGTCTGGCTGGGCCAGGATTTGCTGGACGAGCCGGGTATGGAGTGCATGCCCTGACCGATCTGCGACAATGTGTCCAATGAAGGGCATCCCTAAGAGGGAAAAATCACCAATCAGGTCCAGGATCTTGTGCCGGACAAACTCGTCATCAAACCGAAGCCCAGATTGATTGACGATGCCGTCGCCGGAAAGAACGACGGTATTGTCGAGTGTCCCGCCTTTTCCGAGTCCGCGAGCCCATAAGGCTTGAACCTCTTGGAGGAACCCAAATGTCCGGGCCTCTGCAATCTCATTTTCGAACGTGCCAACCGAGCAATCGTAGTCATACGTCTGCGTCTTGATCAGTGGATGCTCGTAGTGAATCGAATAGGTGATGCGCGAGGTAGGCGAGGGCTCAATTCTCACTCGCTTCGACCCGTCAGTGATTTCAATCGGCGCCATGATTTTGAGAAACGGCTGTTTTCGGTCTTGCGACACCACGCCGGCAGACTGGATGAGCCTGACGAAAGGTGCAGCGCTTCCATCCATGACCGGCACTTCAGTGGCCGTCACCTCGATGAAGGCGTTATCGATATCCATGCCGGACAGCGCCGCCAGTAAATGCTCAATGGTTTGGACTTGAAATCCATTCCCTTTGATGGCGGTGCATAGTTCCGTTGGGATTTTATGCTCGATGGAAACAGGTAGATACGCATCAACGTCGGAGCTGCGGTTAACGAAAACGATACCGGTGTCTGGTGGTGCAGGCCGCAGCGTGATTGACGCCGATTGACCTGAGTGGAGCCCTACGCCGGAACAAGTGACCGTTGATGCTAAGGTTTGTTGATTCCGCACAAGCCCTCCCTCGTTAGAATCTCATTCCCAAGGCACCATTCGCCCAAAAAGATATAAGCAATTAAGATGCCATAATTACATTAACATAACAGCATGATTTTAAATGTAAAGTGTTAAATCAATAAAATGTCACCCTGTATCAAAAAAGGCACATCTGTGTATTTCACAAACCTTGCAGTGTAGACAAACGTGAATTTTGTCATGGATGGACAAAGGGTTATCGAGTCCCTGTCTCTGGAGCTGATGACCCAAGCAGAGACCGCATGAAGGATAAGCTGATTAGATGGGAGGAGAGAGGTTTTCCATCTCAAGGCTGACGTCAGTCTTTCCTCTGCAAGATATTCAGGCTCTCAATCAATCTACCCAATTCGACCGGTGCCCAAAAAGGAAAAACAGATGACAGTTGAAAAGGGTGGGGTACGCTCATCGGGGAATCAATCAACGTCGGCCCTGGTCCTGCTCAATTGGAGAATGCTAAGGCAGCGTGTGCTGGGTAGGGATCTGGCCTTAACTTCTCCAGGGAAAAAACCGAATAAGAATCGGAAAATCGCCTAACGGGTAAGCCATTATGAATGTGAGTCCCTTAGTCTGGATCAGTTTCGGTCTCATGAGTCTCACGCTCAGTATCATGCTGGCCGGCGATGCGTTGGTTGATCTCGTCCCCAACCATGATCGTCAGGACTTTGAATATCGTCGTGACGTGGCTGAGGCCTTAGCGGTTCAATACTCTGCCCTGGCGGAGCATGATCAAGTTGAGACCATCAAATTGTCGATGGAGCGCTTTATTCAACGGAATTCTGAGATCCGTTCGTTGGCGCTGATTCTTAAGGGTGGGGAGGTTCTTGCACAGATTGGTGACCATACCCACATTGGGGTGCGGCCCTCTGGAGATGCATCATCACTGGAGTTTCTCCAAGTCCCGATCTTTGCTGGAGATCAGCAGTGGGGGGTGCTCCAAGTCGCATTCCGCAAGTCGGACGTGTCAACGGCAGAGCGTTTTCTGCATGATCCATGGATGCGCTTCCTCGCCTTCGTCAGCGTAATGGGATTTATCGGCTATCTTGTCTTCATGAAGCGCACCCTGCGTCAGCTGGATCCCTCCGGCATTGTTCCATCCCGAGTGAAGGCTGCACTGGATGCTTTGACACAGGGTGTGGTCATGATCGATACCCGAGATCTCATCGTGCTTACCAACGATGCATTCAGTCAAGCGGTTGGCAAAACGGTACAGGCGTTGGTCGGATCGGATCTTGGATCGCTCTCCTGGAAATCCGTTGGTTCGACAGAGGGGCTCTCCCTGCATCCATGGACCCGGTCGGTCATGGACCGACAGCCGCATGACAATATTCCGTTACTGCTGACGCAATCGAACGGCGAGTTGCGGAAGTTTATCGTAAATACCGTACCGATTATAGACGAGGGGTCAACCGTAAGAGGGGCATTGGTCTCGTTTCACGACGTCACGGAGTTGGATCGGGCCAATTCGCAACTCAAGGAGGCAAATAGTGAATTGGAGGCGTCCCGCGTTCAGATTCTGCAAAAGAATCAGGAGCTCGAGGTAACCAACACCAATTTGCACCTCGAGATGGATCACCGCAAGAAAGCTGAAGCGGAAAAGGAAAAGCTGTACCAACAACTGATGAATGCCTCCCGACAAGCGGGTATGGCGGACGTGGCGTCGAGCGTGCTTCATAATGTCGGGAATGTGCTCAACAGCATCAACGTTTCGACGGATACCTTGCTCAAGACGCTCAAGAAGCCGATGGTGGGTGATGTTTGCCGCATTGCGGCAATGTTCAACGAGCATCAGGACAATCTGCAGTCATTTCTAACGGCTGATCCCAAGGGGAAGCAGATCCCCTCTTACCTGGGGTTGGTCGCCGAATCGCTCAGTGGAAGCCATCAGACCATCCAACAGGAACTCGACTCGCTGGTAAAAAAAGTCGATCACATCAAGCAAGTGATCATGTCGCAGCAAGATATTGCACGTGCGGGGAGTATTCGGGAGCCTGTCTCGGTCGAAGACATGATGGAACAGGCGTTGGTGATGGCGATGCCCGAGCCGGAGAAGTATCACATGCAAGTGGTACGGGAATATAGCCCCATCCCTACCATCATGACGGATCGACACCAGGTGCTGCAGGTGTTGGTCAACCTCATCACCAACGCCAAGAATGCCATGGTCGAGCACTCGGAAAGCACGCGCCGCCTCACCCTGCGGCTAGGTGTGCCGGCCGGCAGCGCATTCGCGCGATTGGAAGTGATCGACACCGGGGGGGGGATTAAGGCCGAAAACCTTCCTAAACTGTTTGCACAGGGCTTCACCACGCGAAAGGCTGGTCATGGGCTGGGATTGCATAGTTCCGCCATCGTCGCGAAGAACCTGGGCGGCGCGTTGCAGGCGCAGAGTGCCGGTGAAGGACAGGGTGCAACATTCACGTTGGACCTGCCGCTCGTCCTTGTCGAGGCTGCGGCATGATCATCGACCAAGACGTCCTCAATCGTCGGATTCTAGTCATTGACGACAATGTCAATATTCACGAGGACTTCAGGAAAATACTGTGCCCGCCGATAGAATCCGGAGCACTGGACCACGCACGGGCGGCCCTGTTTGGGGAGACCCCGACCATTCCGACGCAGCTGTCGTATGACTTGGAGTTTGCGACTCAAGGACGAGAGGGATTTGGCCTGGTCCAGACGGCGCATCAGAGGGGGACGCCCTATGCGGCGGCCTTTGTGGACATGCGTATGCCCCCTGGCTGGGATGGGCTCGAGACGATTGAGCATCTTTGGTATGTCGACCCTGAGATCCAGATAGTGATCTGTTCGGCCTATTCGGATCACCCATGGGAAGATGTCAGTCGTCGCATCGGCGATACCGATAAGTTACTCATCTTGATGAAGCCGTTCAGTAGCATCGAAGTCGTTCAGATGGCCAATGCCTTGACCAAGAAGTGGAACCTGGCGCGTGCGGTGAAGCAACAGATTGAGGGCCTGGCGCAGGACGTGAGCCGACGAACGACGGATGTACGCACTGTGAATCAACGACTGCAGGAGCAAATTGCCAACCGAATGACCGGTACGAGTCCCAGCGATTCGCGGGAGCCAGTTGGGGCAACTCTTCGCCAGAAAGAAGAGTTTCTCGCCATCGTGAGTCACGAAATCCTGACGCCGATGAACGAATTGATCACGAAGGTGACTCTGCTGCTCGATAGCCCGCTGAATCCTGTCCAGCGCCAGCATGCATCGACCCTTGAACACTGTGCACAGGACCTGCTCTCCTTACTCAAGGATATGAATGAGTTTCTGACCAGTCGAAGACAAGAGCCTGGAGCGTCGGATCACTCTTGAAGGTAGGAGACTCTCGATAGGGAGCAGGCAATCAATCATATGGGTAACCACAGTAAGAATACTCGTGTCTTGATCGTCGATGACAATCAGGCGATCCACGAGGACTTTCGCCGGATCCTTCAAGCTCAGCCAGAAGAGGAACGTCTGAATCTGGCGCGCACGGAGTTGTTTGGTGGGACGCCGCTTGTCGAGGCGCTGGATCGCTTCGAGTTGGACTATGCGGCTCAGGGGCAGGCTGCTCTTGCATTGGTGCAGATGGCTCGGC
>JAHBWQ010000127.1 GCA_019636915.1 Nitrospira sp.
GAATCCTGAAAATTAATTGATGACAGGCCCTAGGGATGGTCACAATGGGCAGCGGGCAGTCCTTCACGCACCTCAATGCAACCGGAACTGGGACGCCTTACGGGACAAACCTCATGGGCACGGCCACGACCACATCATCAGGCACCACATCAGGGATGCGCAATTTCAATCAAGAGATCCTTTTTAAGTGCGTTGCTGAATGATCTTGGGCCGGTGAAGCTCTTATGAATAGTGATTGCGCCATACCTCAAGGCGTGTCGGTCGCACCGCTTACCTATTAGCCTGCTGATGACTATCATCGAATGGTGGCAAAATCTCGCTACGAAGGAAGACGTTCAAGAAATTACGTCTTTAGTTGAGACAGTCAAATCGCAGCTCCAATTCTCTCTCCAGGCCAAGCTTAGTTTGCGGAAGAAGAGCATCAGTCGTTGGTCGACTACTTTGCGAAGTATTCAGCCTGGTTTTCAGCCATTATGAACTGGAGTGGCTCAGATGTCACAAAGGACAACGCGTCAAAATTGCCGGAAATGCGCTCCAACCGATTTTCGATGAAGCCCGTAAGAACCTATTCAGGCATGTTGAACATGTGGCGGCTAGCCCCAATACTGCTTTGTTTGTTTGCTGGTTCTGCATATTCAGATCCACCACCTCCACCTCCATCAAAAGCCACTCATAGGCCACAAACTAATACCGAACAGCACAAGAATGGAGCCAATCAAAACCAGCAAGGAACCGAAATGTCTCCTTTGTTTATAAAAATAGTGCCACCCAAGGCTGTAGATCCAGAATCCTCCAAAAAACATGAGGAGCGACGAGATTATTCTTCTGCCGAATGGTGGCTTGTTTATCTCACCGGAACCTTGTGCTTCATTACTCTTGTACTGGCCGGATTTACTGGATGGCTCTGGCACGCCACTAAAAGTCTGGTCCTTGGAGCTGATGACACTGCTAAGCGACAATTGAGAGCGTATGTCACTATTGAGAAGGCCATGATTACAGGTCTTGATGATGGAGATGTACCAACTGCTACACTCGTAATTAAAAATGCTGGGCAAACTCCAGCTCACAAATTGGAAGGTATGGGGGGGATAGCCATAGGAACTTCTTGGGAAGCTATTCCGCAAGCTCAAGAGGGTCCAATTATAATGACACAATCCAGTCTTGGACCCGGATGTACCTCCATGCAATTCCACCAGGCTCCTCGTCCATTGCATTCTGGAGAAATGACCACTCTTTGTGATGGAAGCCATATCATTTTCGTATATGGAGAAATGAGGTATATCGATACATTTGATAATCCTCATATCATCAAATATAGATTCCAGGTTGGTGGAAGCGCGGGTATTCGAGGTAACCAGCTGGCTATTTGTCCCGAGGGCAATCTCGAGACATAAAACTGCCCAAATCCATTTCTTCCCCTTCGAAGATAATTCTCTTCTCCTTCTCCTGTTAAGTTCGGGATAATCGCCCTAGTTAGTCTAGTAGTCCGATTTCTGGACGGTGGATGACCGTCGACCGCACTTCTTCCTGGCTAGGGCAATGGCTAGGGTAAATTGGAGTTGAAATCATTCTGAGCATCGTTCACAGGGTTCCCTCGTGTTTGAAAGGGAAGCCGCGTATCAAACCACGGTCAGGCTTCCTAAATCATTCGATGCTGACGTCCATAGCTTCGATCTCGAGGATGATACTGTGATGGGTAGGCCAAGCTGTAACAGCGTCGACAGAAGAACGGGCGAGACGGAATGTGGTAGAGAACCCCTACTCGTCGCTGGCATTGCGGGCAGGTAAACCAGGGGCGTTTCCCGCCATGGGGGCCTGCTGAGTAGGCCAACGACACGCGCTGAAGCACTCGTGTCGACTCCATCGGAAAGGACAGCTCCAGGGCTGACTCTCGTACAGCGATCGTGACGGTGACGACATGGGCTCCCTTGCTCGTCCGCCAGACCCAGTCATACGTTGTGGAAGGATGTAGCCACCCTCCTCGGTTGAGCTGGGTGATGTCGATCGCGTGGAATTGGGAGACAAGAGCTTTCATCGCAACCGTCCAACCCCCTACAAGACCTCTATAAACCTCTACAAATATCTTGGCTTTTGCTTATGTTTGTCTGAGGTCGAGCACTCGAAATCATCAGGCGTAGCCCATGTTAAGGTTCTTAACATGGGCATCCTCGGGTGTTTTTCAATTCCTCAGCAATCACGCACATTCTCGACTGGTGATGTCCCCAAGAGACTAAGTTTTGTTAACCGGCATGTCTACATGTGTCTACCTGTTGTCAGTCTGTTCAGCTTCGAAATCATGCGGCTCCTTCATGCCGAAGCACCAATATAGGGGCAATATAGGGTTGTCATCGTGGCCATCTGGAGCGACTCGCTGACAGGGGAGATGGCATGAATGCTCGCGCTGGTTTCGCCACGATCTTGGGGGCTGGCAAGAGGTGCTGGGCCGGGGTCAGCTGCATCGGACGTATCGTGACGTGTGGTGTCGACACTGCAGGGCCTGACAGAGGCTGAGGGGCTGGCGCGTGTCCTGCCTGTGGTACAGCGGGGGATGCTGGAGTTCGAGGAAACGCATCAGGCGGCAGTGCGGCCTGTTCGTCTTGCGCGTCAAACATGGACGGCCGTCCAGCTCTGCCATCGTTCCACCCTTGCTCAATCGCGAGCCGGTCGTGGAAGATCTTTTGTCGAGCATCAACCCAAGCCTTCTCGAGCGCCATGCGGTCGTAGTCACGCTCCATGGACTGATCGAACCGATTTTGTTGCTGCTTCATTTTCATGGCATCGGATAGGAAACTGCCGGCCATTCGCACGCCTTCATTCAAACCTTGTCCGACTCCGTACATGAGGCACCTCCTTGGTTGTTGTGTTGGGGATTAAGTGAAAGCACATGGGCGAGGTCGTCACGCCCGCAATACTCGACGAGCAGGTGTCGTCCGATGAGATCCGGCAAACTGGAGCAGTGTTTCAGCCGGTCATGGCCAGAGACAGGCCCGCAAGGGGCAAATTGGGCGCCTGTGAGGAGATCTCCGACCTTTTCGAGGGATGCACCGTATTGCAGCGCAATGCTCATCAGGCGGGCGATGACGTCGTAGAGTGCGATGGTCTCGGGGGTGCAGTCAGCACCTTTCACGCGAAGGAAGAGTTCGGCCGGGGCCTGATCATCGTGGACCGAGAGATACAGAGTGCGTCCGCCAATGCGAACCTTCTGGGTGATGTGGTTACGACGGGAGGGGAGGGCAAGACGGTGACTCATAAGGGGAGCCCTCCTTCGACCTGTGCCCAAAGTGTGCCCAAACCATCGAGTTGCGAGGGGGACAATCGGTAAAAAAACGGCGCGACAGTCTTACGAACCACTTGAAATTGTGGCCATACTGTCCGATAGTGTCCGGTGGTTTCGGGGGGTGAAGGGTTCTTAAAATCCCTCGGGCTCAAAAGGCCCGTGTGAGTTCGATTCTCACCTCCGGCACCATCTTGATGCAAAGGGCAAGGGTTTCCCCTATAAGGGGTCGGCCGGTGCTTCGATATTCAACGTACTGAAAGAGGGATTCATGAGTGTCAAGACAGGAGTGATGATCGTCGGCGGTGCGGTGTTGCTTGTCTCATCCTTGGTTGGGGGAGCCTGGGTGGTCACCGCACCTCCGGACCACGTAGAGCCCTGGAAACAGAAGACATGTAATGAACATGTGGAACAGTTGGACATGCTGAATCGGTACAAGCTGTTTTGGTCATTTGTCCAACGCCGACAGGGATTCAACGACTGCTTGAAACGGGTCGACGAGCTCGGCATGAAGCCACCATCTGAGTGACGACGAATTTCCGTGTTTCCCCTGCGGCATGTCGGTCAATGGCAACTCCTTGCACTGGTTCCACGTTCCTTCGTGGTCCTGCTCCTGCTCATCGTGACTCACGAGCTGAGTGAGGGTTCCGCATCTGCGGAGTGGCATCTCCTCGATGGTAACAATCATGCCAAGGTCTATATAGACCGGGAGACCATTATTAGGACCGGCGATGTGGTAAGAGTCTGGGTGCTAGACGATCTGAAGAGTCCCCATACCAGGGGACTCAGCAGTTTCTCTTCTGTTCGTGCTCAGGAAGAACACGACTGTTCCAAAGAACGCTTTCGACTCCTAGCCATCGAGCAATTCGCCGGGAATATGGGGACCGGCGACTCAATCTACAAGAAGTCCGGTGAATCAGGCTGGACGCCTATCCCACGAGGGACTATGGCGCAATCGGTCTGGAAATTTGTGTGTGGGAAAAAGTGATGGTGCCCCAAGTAAGAGGGATAAGGAGAGTTAGGCTGGCAACTTTTCTTGGCCACACTTCCAGCAGGTAGCAAACTGGTTTTCGTGACGTTCGTCACATCCCGGACAGATCCAATCTTCTTGGTTCAATGGCAATAACACCAGGCCATCGTCAAGTAAGCGCCGCGCCCGATCGGTATCCTCATCTTGGATCACCCACAGTTCCGGGGACACCTCAGTAAAAGGAATCTCTCCGGCTAGGCCAGAGGAACGCTGGTTCTTGATCGTGCACTGGATATCGGCCTGCTCAAGAGTCTAGGGGCAGGACTCATTAAGTTTGAGGGGTCCCCTCAGCCAGTGATCTGTGCTGCACTCTGGCTGGAGGTAACCATGAGTGACCTGTTTCTGTTGACCACGCAGCAGTTGAATCGGATCAACCCCCGTTTCCCGGTCTCGCACGGTGTGCCGCGAGCGGATGATCGGCGGGATCATCTCTGGGATCCGGTATGGTCTTCAATGGAAAGATGCCCCGAACGCCTATGGGCCCCACAAGACGCGCTACCATCGGGTTGTCCGCTGGAGCCGGGCAGGGATCTTTACCAAGATCTTCCGTGAGTTGTCGAGACACGCCGGAGCGAGAGACTGCCTGATGATCGAGACCACCCATCTGAAGGCCCACCGAACGGCAGCAAGTCTGTGTCAAACAGGGCAGTCCCTCGCTGTATTGGCCGCACGAAAGGTGGCCTGAATTCGAAGCTCCACGCCGTGTGCGACGACGCGGGCAAGCCGGTATACCTGTTGCTGACAGCCGGACACACCAGCGATGACACCGGCGCATACTGCCTGTGACCCCGTCCTTCCAATGCCACGCACCTGATTGCCGACCGCGGCTATGATGCGGAGTGGTGCATCACCGTCCTCAAGCAGCAGGGGATCACCCCCTGCATTCCGCCGCGTAAGAACCGAACGAGACGGCGCCACTACAGCAAACTCCTCTACAAACAACGGCACAAGATCAAGAGCATGTTTGGTCGGATTAAGGATTGGCGTCGGCTTGCCCTGCGATATGATCGCTGTGCCCACACCTTCTTCTCGGCGATCTGCCTCGCCGCAACTGTCACCTTCTATCTGAAAGAATGAGTCCTGAGCCTAGTGCTTAGCTATGCCAGCCCCAAACCTTGTACAACGATTGGATATCTCGAGAAGAGTCTTCCTTAGTGAGTGAGATTGGCTGTGGTCGCTGGGTTTAGGTAGGACCGCGCAGGCATGGAAGAATCGTTATAGGCGTGATGGCGTCGCGTGGATCACAGTGCTCGGTTCACAATGATGGTGTAGATTTTGGGGACTCCTCCACTCTGAGCGGTTACTGAAATCGACACAACGGTCTGGGTGCCTGGTCCACCGAGCGGGAAGGTTTCCTGTCCTGACAAGGTGCCGGCAGGGACGGTTAGGGAACCGAGCAGCATTACGGCACTCCGATCAGACTTGGTTGCCAAGACGGTGACTTCGGTGACCGTGGTGGCCACGTTCACCGTGTACTCGACAGTGGTCGCACTAAAGCCTGGAACCAACGGCTGCTCGGTGCTGTTCGCGGTGACCGTTAAGGCCGACAGCGTGTCATCGGTCGATGCCGCACGGTTCACGGTAATACTATACGTTTTGGGGTTCCCATTCTGGGCGGTGACAGTGATGGAGATAGTTGTAGGGGTCCCAGGCCCGGCGAGTGGAATGTTGAGTGCTGACCCCGATGCAGTTCCTGCCGGGACTATTACGCTGTCGATAGCCATCACGGCATTGAGGTCGGATTTAGTTGCTGTGACATCCACGCGATTGACGTTCGTCGCCACGTTCACGGTGTAGTTAAGGGTACTCGGAATGAAGCCGGGAGGAGGGAAAGAACCGGGTGGTGTGACCGTCAACGCCGATAGGTTGTTGTTGCTCGATAGAGCCGCACGTTGCACGGTGATGGTATAGGTCTTGGCTTCGCTATTGGGGACAGCCACGGTGATCGACACCACTGTTGGTTGCCCTGGTCCGTTCAGTGGGATGATGGCTTGGCCGGCGGTGATTCCCGCTCCGGCAGTCACTGATCCGGACATCACGGCATGCGGGTCGGCTTTCGTGGCCACAACGGTGACACTATTGATGCTGCTGGCGACATCAACTTGGTAGGTCAGGGTGCTTGCAGTAAATGCGGGAGCCAAGGGGCCTGGGGTCACACTTAATGCCGACAACGTGTTATCGACCTTACGAACAAGGATGTCATAGCTGCTCTCAAGACCGTTCTGGCTTGTTAAGACAATACTGATGGTTGTCGTTGGTTGCGATGAACTGAGCGCAATGGGGCGTCCCTGACCTGGGTTGGTATCGATGCCGTTGATCGACAGCGTTGTTGCGCTGTCTCTTGGAGTAGCGGTTACCGTGACTGTGCTCACCGTGGCTGATACCTCGACCAGGTAGCTTGTGGTATTGCTCGAAAATGCAGGCTGTAGGTTTCCTGGGGTCACGGTTAAACTAGAGAGGGGAACTTCTATGGTGTGTTCTGAAACAGAGACGCTGTCTCGGCAGCCGGCAGCGCCGATCCCGATGATGGCGACGAGGAGAACCGCGAGACAGAAGCGGGTCATGGTCAGAATGTGTTTCATAGTGATTCCGATTACTTTCTCTTGTTGCAGGAGTCTTCAGTCTGCTGGATCCTACCAACCCCGAAAGGCAGGCTCCAGATGCTAGGAGAGGGACAGGAAAATGGTCTAGACCTACAGAAGTATAGGACGACTGGGCGAAGGAGGGGAGGCTGGTCGAGGCAACAGAGGGTGCTGAAAGATGTACGTGGGACGATCCCCTGGAGAATTGAGGGGGACTCTCATGTTGGTCGGTTCAGGGTGAGGAAGTGTGATCTGATACGGCTAGTGGGTGCAATTGGCGCCTCTGATTTGTCCAGTGGAATAGCCAATTGAGATGCTGAGATTTTCTTATCGGCAGTGACGATCCAGTCAGCACGGCATTCCGGTTTGAACTTAGTTGCCGAAACGGTCACCTTAATCGGCTGTACATCTCCTCCTAGGCGGCGGCAGCGCTGATAGCGCTAGTTATTGATTGTGGTGTTGATTTCCAATTGTGGCGTCATAACCGGACTCTTGTCCGACTCGCCGACGGAGTTACTTAATGTATAGGTAACCTCGTAGAATCCATCAGGTAAATCCACATTCGGCCTGAAGATAAGGGTGTTGCCAGCTGGAGTAGAGGCTGAAGGGAATTCTTCCCCCGTTGTTTTCTTTATGTAAACCTTTGCGGTCTCCCCTGTGCCTGGTGTCGGGACACTAAATCCTGGTTTCTTGACGTTGGTGATGTTGTCCGTATTGCTGCCGGCAAAGCAGAGAGTTGAGGTAAGGATAAGCGGACAAGAGTCATCCGATGTTATCAAATCCGGTGCAGTCGCTGGTTTAGCCGGTGGGGTGGGCGCTGCTGCTCGGTTGACGGTGATGGCATAAGTCTTTGAGATTCCGTTTGCGGCGGTGACTATGATCGACACCACTTTACTAGTTCCTGGCCCGTCCAGCTGAACGGTTGCTTGCCCACTATTGGGCAGGCTTCCAGAGATCACTGCGTTCGAGTCCGCTTTCGTGGCAGCTACGTTGATACTTGAAATGTCGCTCGTCACATCCATCGAATAGGCCAATGTGTCAGGAGCAAAGATAGGTGTCAAGCTGCCCTGTGATACAGACAACGCCGACAGATTGTTGTCGCTTGATGGTGCCGCACGGTTGATAGTAACGGCGTAGGACTTTGGGGTTCCGTTTGGGGCGGTGACTATGATGGAAACAACTTTACTGGTACCTGGCCCGTCCAGCTGAATGGTGGCTTGTCCGCTGTTGGGCAGATCTCCAGAGATCGCGGCGTTCGGGTCCGCCTTAGTTGCGGTCACACTGACGCTGGGCACATCCGCCCCCACGTTGACCGTATAGGCCGACGTGTTTGTGTTAAATGATGGAACCAAGGTTTGAGTTACGTTACCGACTTGCACCCTCAAGGCCGACAAAAGGTTATTGGTCGATGCAGCCTTGTTAACGACAATAAGATAGGTATTCCGACTCCCATTCTGGGCGGTCACTACGATTGGGATTGAAGTGGTAGTATTTGGGCCAGCCAACTGAATGGTTCGAGACTGTCCGGAGGTGGTAGATTGCCCATTTACAGTCATGGTTGCCGCGGGATCTGCCAGGGTGGGCCGTACTGTCACGCTGCCGACACTACTGTCGACATTCACGGTATAGCTGAGATCGTCTGCGCTGAAGGGGGAGTCTAAGGGACTCGGTGTTACGGCTAATGCAGACAGATTGCTGTTCCCGCCAAGGGCGGCCCGGTTGACGGTCACCGAATACTGTTTGGGTAGCACATCCGGAACGATTACGAATATGGTGATAATTGTGGGCGAGCCGGGTGGGTTTAATGTAATGGTTTGAGATTGCCCGGATGTGGCGGCTTGGCCGTTCACGGTCATGGTTGCCCTGGTATCTGCCAAGGTTGGCCGAATCGTCACGCTGCCTACACCACTACTCACGTTCACCGTGTAGCCGGTGCCGCTTGCTCTGAACGCAGGGGCTAAGGTTCCAGGTGAGATAGTGAGCCCTTGCAAGTTGTTTGATGGTTTAGAACTTACGGCAACCTCATAGGATTGCGTGCTTCCATCCTGAGCCGTGACGGCGATCGTGATCGTCGTAACCTGGTTGCCAGCATTGAGATTGATTGCGCGTGCTTGACCAGAGGTTGCTGGCTGCCCATTTACAGTCATCGTTGCGGCAGGATCTGAGAGAGTAGGGGTGATCGTGACGCTTCTGATGTTATTGTCAACGCTGACTGTGTATCTCACCGAGCTTTTATCAAATTCGGGAGCTAGGATTCCCGGTGAAACAGTCAAGTTTGCCAACGAATTGTTTCCGGTCAGGCTCGCTCGTTTGACTTGGACAGTGTACGACTTCGACGTGCCGCCTGTGCCTGTTTCTGTCACGACGATGTTGATGGATTTCTCTGTCCCCGGCGAGTCGAGCGTAATGGTTTGACTGGTGACCTGCTGGTTATCGATCCGGATGGTATCGCCGCTTACTCGAGGGGTTGCGGTGATGGTTGTACTTAGGACATCAGTCGGGAGCTGGACGGTGTAACTCGTTATTGCTGGGGTAAAAGTTGGTTGTAGGTCTCCGGCGGAGACCGACAGGTTTCCAAGCTCTGCCGGTTGCGTCGCCGTTCCTGTGTCCCCACAGCCGTACGTGCTCAATCCCAAGATGACCAGAGCCATTCCCGTGAAAGATCGTGCGGTACGGATGAGTGGGTATGTCATGGTGGAGCCGCTCACTTTCTGTTGAGGCAGATTGTTAAGGATATATTTGGCCACGTAGGGTGACCATAAGCTGTAGGTTTTGGAATGACGAGACCGCTCGACTTTGGTTGAGCACCACTTGGCCGTCTCGATGGACACGATTGAAGCTATAGCGGAATTGTACTAGTCAGGTCAAGTATCTGACTAAAGTATCTACATAGCATAGCTAATAGGTAGGAGTGAGTAGTAGTCGTTTTAACGCCCTGCTGTTGTCTTGCTCGCTGTTTTGCCGAGGAGCTCAGATTTAGAGGGAATCTGGGCCAGGAGGTCAGGGCGCACTTGAAACAAACCGGAGATCCGCTGGCCGGTCGCATAGAGGAGATTCCCGGACTGACTGCCCAACGTGAGTCTTCCCGTGGTCTTGCCGTCCTTCGCTGTGGCAACAAACTCTGCAGCCGGAGACAGGAGCCCATAGGGGGCGAGCGGTGAGGATTGTTTCATGACCCGTTCTTCTGCCGGTAGATTAGCTACCCGACTGACGAACAGATCAGCCACCTCTTGGCTGACCTTCTCTATGGGCTGGTCTTCCAGGGCCCACTCACCGCTCTGGTTGATCAATACATACTCTTGATCCCTCGTCTTGACCGACAGCATGGCCACATCCGTGTAGTCGATGCCGAAGAGTCGTTTATCTTGAAGATTGAAGAGGTCTTTCGTCAGGTCCTTGATCAGTCCAGGGTTGATACGGTAGAGCGGTGCGTCCGGTCCAATCTCTGCAATAGCCTCGCCCTTCTGCGGGTCCGGTTGATAGAGCCGAACCGATTGGTCCCCGGCAGCGGTATGCAGCGTGACTTTCACTTTCGGTGTCGTCAAGCTCCTGGCAATGGTGTCTCGTTCGGGACCTGGGTCGATGATGCCGAGTGCCTTCACGTCTTCCAGGCGGAACATCAATGCTCGAACTTCGTTCTGATCGGCTTCAGCTTCGATCGGATACCGGATCTTCCATGAAGGCTTGGGTTTGTCCTTCGCCATGTTGTAGATCACGATTTCGGTGGTCGGATAGGTTAAGCGAACCCGCTCGATGTCATTTTGAACGAACTTCAACAGCTCTTTCCGACGAAAGGTCATCAAGGACTTGTTCGCGACATCTTTTGGCGCCAGACTGGTTAAGAGGATGCGACGATCCGACTTTCGCAAGACATAGAGGGTGTTGGAGAGGGGACCACTATCGCCGACAGAAATGGTTTCCTGTTGAGTGCCAGCCGTCACGGTGATGGTGGTGACCGGTGGTTCGAGGCCGAATGCAACCAACTGTGTGGTCTGGTCCTCCAGAGTTCTGGTCACGGTTGCTGTGACCAGCGCGCGAATGAGGGCCTGGACCTCGCGGGTATCAGCCTCAGTTCGAAGCGGAGTCACGATAGACCATTTGCCTGGTTCGGTCAGTCTGATCTCAAGCGGCCCCTGAGCAGTCGTGACGGAGAGGCCGGTGATGGCGGTTTCCGGGAACGGCAAGAGTTGTTTTTGGGCCGTCTCTTGTTTTTCTTCCTGTTGCTTGGCGGGAAACTCAACCAGGTAGAGATAGCCGCCCAGTCCAGCGAGCATCACCAGCAGTAAGATTGTCGGCCAGTACCGTGACATAGGCTAGAGACGTCGGCGTTTTCTCCACACAATGAGGCCGGTCAGGAAGGTCATGAGCGGCAGTAAGATAACCTGGATGTAAATCAACGCACGTTCCTGCGTGGGATTGGGCGTGAAGGGGTGCAATGCCGGCTCTCTCGGTGCAATGGAGATCAAGTCTCGTTCCTCGGCCAACCACCCGGTCGTATGGAGGAAAAAGTCGCTGTTACCTGGGAAATTGAAGAAGGCGTTGGAGGCGAAGGTCGAGTTGCCGATCACCACAATGGCTGGGCGAGGTTTGCCCTCCTCTGGGGCCTTCTTGGGCGACAGTGCTGCAGCCATAGGAAGCGGTCCCTTCACGTCTTCCTTTTCACTCAGACTCACCACGCGGCCTTGCATGTTCGTTTCAGCCCAGCTGTTGGGCGAGGTTCTGGCGAGTGGGACGAAGTCCCAGTCTTTGCCGGTCTGCTCGTCGAAGGTGATATGTCGTGACAGCGGCAACAGCACGGCCGAGGTGAGGTCTTGCGTGATCTCATGTTCCGTAAATGTTCTGACCAGCAGTGCGGTGAGGTCTCCCTGGGCTAACCGATCTTGAAGATCGACCAGGACACCGGGGCCCAGGCCCAGTCCCCAGCGGGTCAGCAGCGTTTCGAGTCCTGTCTGTGTATCGGGATCAGCCAGCAGCAATAGATGACCGCCCCTCTCAACATACGCGTGAATTCGATCCTGCTCTTCCTTCATGACGGAACGACGTGGGCCGGCGAGGACCAACACAGACGTATTATCCGGCACGGTGGATTCTTTCAGGAGCGAGACGGTGCCAACGTCATATCCTTGGCGAATCAAGGCTTCTTTCGCAATGAACAGACCATTCCGGTCTTTGTCCTCGACATTCAGCTCACTATGGCCTTCAACGAAGACGATCCGCTTTTTCGAGTCCTTGGAGATCCGGATCAATGCGCCGGTCAGTTCGATTTCTGATGGGGACGTTACGCGGATCGTCTGTCCGTTGCTTTCGAAGATGGCGGTGTCGGTTCGAAAGATGCCGTACGTCTGGGCCACCTTCGGTTGCTTTTCCGGATCGATGAATTCCACACTCAGCTTGGTCGAGGCTTGCCGATAACTCTCTAAGCGTTCTTTGAAGGCCTGATAGCCGGGATCCTTTTCCCGTGTGAAGACGGTGATCTTGACGTCGCGTGGGAGGGTCCGAAGCACTCGATAGGTTTGAGGCGCGAGGGTGAAGTTCTGGTTTTCTGAGAGATCCCATCGGACTGAATGCCGTGATGCCAGAAAGTTCACGATCACCAGAATGCTCGTGAAGAGTATGATCGTCAGAAAGCTGTTCAACCCCATCTTCGTTGAGCGCCGACCAGAGAAGGCCTTGACGGTCTCGAAATGGAGTACAAGGAACGAGACCAGGCAGGCCAGCGCCAAGCCTTCGGATATGGTCACGGCCCATAGCCAGTCCGGTCGAAGGCTGTAGGCGATCATGCCACCGATGCCGAGCAGGACTCCCAGAATGCCGAGAGGAAAAGATTGGAGATTCATTTCCAGCGCGTCGATTCCACGACTCGATGTGTCAAGAACAGCATGAGCACGAGGCCGCTTCCGAAGTACACCAGGTCGCTCGTATCGATCAGTCCCCGAACAAGGCGGTCGTAGTGCTCCATGTAGGACACGTACGAGATGATATGGCCCGCGGTGGTGTCCCCAAAAAGGCTGCCCAGCCCGGCGATCAACCAAACCGTGAGCAGCATGCCGAAGCTGATGAAGGCGGCGA
>JAHBWQ010000128.1 GCA_019636915.1 Nitrospira sp.
TCATGGTGGAGCGATGTTCAGCAGATCCGACCGTGTGACGCGCGATATGTTGGCGGAACTTCGGCGCCTCAGTCCGTACGATCCTGAACATTTGCCCTCGGAGATCGATCTCATTGACGCATTGGCGCAGCGCCATCCGTCCCTCCCTCAGATCGCTTGTTTCGATACGGCCTTTCATCGAGGGATGCCGCAGGTGGCCAGACTCCTACCGATTCCGCGGCGATATGGGAAAGCGGGCCTTCAACGCTACGGGTTCCATGGGTTGTCCTATGCCTTCCTGATGAAAGAACTGGCCAGAGTCGGAAATCCAGGCGAAGCGAGCGGACGTCTTGTCCTTGCCCACTTGGGAAACGGTGCCAGCATGGCAGCGGTCAAGGAGGGTCTGCCTGTCGATACGACGATGGGATTCACCCCTGCCTCCGGCCTGCCGATGAGCCGTCGGTCTGGAGATCTCGATCCTGGGCTGATCTCGTACTTGGCGCAGACAGAAGGCATGACCGTGGAGCGATTCCACAAGATGGTCAATGCCGAGTCGGGCCTGCTGGGCATCTCCGAACTGAGTTCCGATATGCGAGACCTTCTTGCACAGGAGCACAGGGATCCACGCGCCGCTGAAGCGGTCGAGTTGTTCTGTTATCACGTCAAAAAGGCGATCGGCGCGTTGGCTGCGTCATTGGGTGGATTGGACACCTTGGTCTTTACGGCCGGGATCGGAGAGCATGCGCCTGTTATTCGTGCACGCATCTGCACCGGTTTGGAATTTCTTGGAGTCGCCTTCGATAAAGATCGCAATGAAGCCGGTGCGCCCGTTATTTCTACCACTGACAGCAAGGTGACGGTCCGTGTGATGCATACGGATGAAGAACGCGAGATTGCGCAGTCTGTTGTGCATGTGCTCAATTCAATCCCCAATGGGTAAAGGAGACATGGTGCAGAAACGAACAAAGATGATCAGCCCGGATGTGCTCAGGAAAATGGATGCGTACTGGCGAGCGGCCAATTATCTGTCCGTCGGCCAGATCTATCTCTACGACAATCCTTTGCTCAGGAAACCGCTCACTCGCGCCCATATCAAACCTCGTCTGCTCGGCCATTGGGGCACTACGCCAGGTTTGAATTTCATCTATGTGCATTTGAATCGGATCATCAAGGAACATGATTTCAATATGCTCTATATCGCCGGACCAGGCCACGGAGGGCCTGGGCTTGTCGCCAATACCTATCTCGAAGGCACCTATAGCGACGTGTATCCGGAGATTTCGCAGGACGAACCGGGCCTGAAGCGACTCTTCAAGCAATTCTCATTTCCTGGCGGTATTCCCAGCCACGTGGCACCCGAAACGCCCGGTTCGATCCACGAGGGCGGCGAACTGGGGTATTCCCTGTCTCACGCCTATGGGGCGGTGTTCGACAATCCGGATCTGATTGCGGCCTGCGTGATCGGTGACGGTGAAGCAGAAACTGGTCCGCTGGCGACCAGCTGGCATTCCAACAAATTTCTTAATCCGATCACTGACGGTGTGGTTCTGCCCATCCTGCATCTGAATGGGTACAAGATCGCGAATCCGACCGTTCTAGCCCGGATCAGCGACAGTGAGCTGGAACAGCTCTTCCGCGGGTACGGCTATCGTCCCTATGTTGTCGAAGGCAGAGACCCCGTCGCCATGCATCGACTTATGGCGACAACGCTCGATGCGATCGTGCAGGATCTCAAACACATCAAAGCAGCTGCCCATCGAACCGGGACCAACAGGCGGCCGATTTGGCCGATGATCGTGCTTCGGACGCCCAAGGGATGGACCTGTCCGAAGCAGATTGACGGCAAGCGGACGGAAGATTACTGGCGATCCCATCAAGTGCCGATGGGCGACATGGATAAACCGGCTCATATCAAGATTCTTGAACAATGGATGAAGAGCTATAAGCCGGAGGAGCTGTTCGATCAGGTCGGCCGATTCAAACCGGATCTGGCTGAGTTGGCGCCCAAGGGGAACCGGCGCATGAGTGCTAATCCCCATGCGAACGGCGGTCTGCTCTTGAAGGATTTGCGTTTACCGGATTTCCGTCGCTACGCCGTCACGGTGAAGAAACCGGGTGCCGTCGAGGCCGAGGCGACGCGTGTGATGGGGGCATTTCTCAGAGAGACGATGAAACTCAACGGAGAGCGTCGGAACTTTCGCCTGTTCAGTCCTGACGAGAACAACTCCAATCGTTGGCAAGATGTTCTGGATGTCACCAACCGCGTCTGGATGGCGGAGCGCTATCCGTATGATGACCACTTGGCTTCGGATGGTCGGGTGATGGAGATGCTCAGCGAGCATCAATGCCAAGGGTGGCTGGAGGGCTATCTGTTGACGGGCCGGCACGGCTTCTTTTCCTGTTACGAAGCCTTCATCCACATTATCGACTCGATGTTCAACCAACATGCCAAGTGGCTCAAGGTCTGCAACCATATTCCCTGGCGACGGCCGATTGCCTCGTTGAATTATTTGTTGTCCTCCCATGTCTGGCGACAAGACCACAATGGGTTCAGCCATCAAGATCCCGGGTTCATCGATCATGTGGTGAACAAGAAGGCCGAAGTGATTCGTGTCTACCTTCCACCCGATGCCAATACCCTGCTGTCCGTCACCGACCATTGCCTGCGCAGTCGCAATCATGTGAACGTGATCGTGGCGGGCAAGCAGTCGGCGCCGCAATGGCTCGACATGGACGCCGCCGTGAAACACTGCACCGCCGGTATCGGGATCTGGGAATGGGCCAGCAACGATCGAAACGGCGAGCCGGATGTGGTCATGGCCTGTTGCGGCGATGTCCCCACGATGGAGACATTGGCTGCCGTGTCCTTACTAGGGACGTATCTACCGGATGTGAAGGTCCGGGTCGTCAATGTGGTGGATCTCATGAGACTGCAACCGCAGACCGAACACCCGAACGGATTGTCCGACAAGGATTTCGATGCTCTGTTCACGATCGACAAACCCATCATCTTTGCCTTTCACGGCTATCCTTGGCTGATTCACCGATTGACCTATCGGCGAACGAATCACAAAAACCTGCATGTGCGGGGATACAAGGAAGAAGGAACAACGACGAC
This sequence comes from Nitrospira sp., assembly GCA_019636915.1. Classification (GTDB taxonomy): domain Bacteria; phylum Nitrospirota; class Nitrospiria; order Nitrospirales; family Nitrospiraceae; genus Nitrospira_D. The sequence goes on from JAHBWQ010000128.1 coordinate 3,098, forward strand.
GCCTTTCGATATGGCGGTCATGAACGATCTCGATCGGTTTCACCTCGTCGCTGATGTCATCGACCGTATCGGCCTGCGTGGCTCGCAGGCCGACTATACCAGGCAAGCCCTCCGTGACAAACGCATCGAACATAAACAGTACATCGCCGAACATGGGGAAGACATGCCGGAGATCAGGCAGTGGAAGTGGATGGGGAGCGGGACGGCGAGGCGGAAGGCACGGGCATAGTCGGGTGTTGGTTCATGTGACTTCCTCTTCCCATGTTCCATCGTCGTCCACGCGAGCACGCATCGTGAGAGAAATGAAGTGCCACTTTGGGAAACCACACGTCTGCGGGAGCTCCACCCGTAGATTCGCCTCATGCCACCGTTTTACGAGGACGTAGGTAAACGTTTGATCAAGTCGCCCAGCGTGTGCCTGGCTGACTTTCGTTCAAGCACCGGGATTGGTTTTAACGAGTCCCTGCCGGTATCCCCTATGCGATCCGCCTCCTCTGCTCGCATCAAAAACATGTGAATTTCGATTTAAAGTATGCTATCGAAGGAGCCTTCAGAACGCTGAACGGGGCTCGGACGAGCGTGATGAAGGAGGGTGAAAAGACATGGGCCGGCTAGTCTCGAGGTATGTATGGAGTGTGGGAGTAGGGTGTCTGGTTCTTCTGCTTGCTGGCCACGCATGTGCGGATGAGCCAGATCCTAAGAATTCCGGTGAGAGTCAGGTGCACGCCGTGATCGACTGTCGGTATGATCACCATGACGAGGGGGAGACGAGCGAGGCCTTTCCGTCCGACGACGTCTTCCGCCCCTTGATGGCGGACCCGAAGCAACCGCAGTTCTTTGCCATTTGGCAACAATCTCGTCCGCGAGCGGGAGGTTCATCCTTTAGTCTCGGGTCGGTGGCCATCGGAGAGAACTTCGGTTTTTACACAAAGCGGAAAGGCTGCAACGGATGGCAAGTGGGGTTGCTCACCGGGGTCTTTGCGCAGTTCAACCTGGATGAGAGGAACGCGGCATTGATCAACACGGATTTTAACGTGGGGATCCCGCTCACCTGGCGCTCGGGGAATTGGTCGGCGAGGCTTCGCTACTATCACCAAAGCAGTCATCTCGGCGACGAATTTTTGGGCCTTCACCCGGAAATCAAGCCGTCGAGTTTCATCTTGGAGGAGGCGGAAGGGATTCTGTCTTATGACTACCGATGGCTTCGCCTGTATGGAGGAGCGGCGGTGCTTGTCCACCGCGAGCCATCGACGATCGACCGCACCCGAGTCCAATGGGGATTCGAGGCACGGGCGCCGTCGATGCGGACCAGGATCTTGGAGCCGTTCCTCAACCGCTTGGTCGTGACGCCCGTGATATCGGGGGATTTCAAGTCACATGAGGAACTGAGTTGGATCGTCAACACCAACGTCCTCGGCGGATTCGAATGGTCTCGCACGGGGTCTCGCCGGCGCTTTCGAATCATGGCGACCTATTTCCATGGCCATAATCCGTACGGGCAATTTTATAATCAAAAGATCGAGTCGATCGGCGTTGGGGCGTATTTCATGTTTTAGCCCAATGCGGGTCGGCGTCCATATTTGGTTGGAGCAGTGCCATGAACAATAAAGTCTCTTTCTCTATCTGGTATGTGCTGTTGGCCATGATGGCCGTGGTGCTTGTGCATGACCTCATTCATGCGCTCAATAAGGTCGAAGAACTTCCCTACAGCGAATTTAAAAAACTGGTGACGGACGGCAAGATCGCTGAAGTCTCGGTTGCGAGCCATGTGCTGACCGGAAAACTGAAACCCGAGGGTGAGTCGAAAGAGCAGAAGTCTTTTGCAACCGTGCGGGTTGAGGATCCGGACTTGGTCCGTGAACTGAATCAACACGGCGTCACCTTTACCGGTGTGATCGAATCCACCTTTTGGCGCGATGTGCTGTCGTGGGTGGTCCCGGTTGCGCTGTTCGTTGGAATTTGGTTCTTCATCCTGAAGCGATTCGGACAGGCTCAGGGAGGGTTCATGCAGGTCGGCCAATCCAAGGCCAAGATCTACATGGAGAAGGACATCAAAGTGACGTTCGCAGACGTCGCCGGTGTGGATGAGGCCAAAGAAGAACTGCGTGAAGTGATTGAGTTTCTCAAGACGCCGGAGAAGTTCACCAAGCTCGGCGGCAAGATTCCCAAGGGGATCCTCCTCGTCGGTCCGCCCGGGACCGGCAAGACCTTGCTTGCACGTGCCGTAGCTGGTGAGGCAGGGGTGCCGTTCTTCAGCATCAGCGGGTCGGAGTTTGTCGAAATGTTTGTGGGGGTGGGCGCGGCGCGGGTACGTGATCTGTTCGAACAGGCCAAAGGCAAAGCGCCCTGCATCATCTTCATCGACGAGTTGGACGCCCTTGGTAAGGCTCGAGGCGTGGGTCCTATGGCGCATGAAGAACGCGAGCAAACGCTCAACCAACTGTTGGTCGAAATGGACGGCTTCGATCCCCGAGTCGGCGTGATCCTCATGGCTGCGACGAATCGTCCGGAAATTCTTGATCCCGCATTGTTGCGTGCGGGGCGCTTTGATCGCCATGTCACCGTAGATCGCCCGGACAAAAAGGGGCGTCTGGACGTGCTCCGTGTGCACGCCAAGAAGGTGGCCTTGAGCCAGGAGGCCGATTTGGAACAGATTGCCGCCATGACCCCTGGTTTCTCAGGGGCCGACTTGGCGAACGTGATCAACGAAGCGGCATTGTTGGCAGTCCGACGCAGTAAGGATCAGGTGGGGCTTCCTGAACTCCAAGAGGCTGTGGAGCGGGTCATTGCGGGATTGGAAAAGAAGAATCGGGTCCTGAACAAGATGGAAAAGGAACGGGTCGCCTATCACGAAACCGGTCACGCTCTGGTGGCCCTTTCCATCCCCGGCTCCGACCAGGTGCAGAAGATTTCTATTATTCCTCGGGGTGTCGCGGCGCTCGGATATACGTTGCAGCTTCCAACAGAAGACCGGTTTCTGATGACGAAATCGGAATTGGAGAATAAAGTGGCGGTGTTACTCGGTGGGCGGATTGCCGAAGAAACGATTTTCGGCGAGGCCTCCACGGGAGCACAGAACGATCTCGTCAAAGCCACTGACATTGCCAAAAGCATGGTGAAAGCATACGGCATGAGCGAGAAACTTGGCACGATCACACTCGAACGAGAGCGACAGGCACAGTTCCTCCAGTTGCCTGTTGCGTCTGAAAAAGGTGACTATTCTGAAGAGACCGCCCGTGAAATTGATTGCGAAGTTCGTCGGATCGTCGATGAGCAGTATGGACGTGTCCGACAATTGCTGGAAGACAAGAAGGCCATGCTGCAACAAGGGGCCACGCTGTTGTTGGAGCGCGAGGTGATTACGGGCGCGGAGTTGAGGGCCATCATGGAGAATGCCTGACCCGAACAAGAGGACTTCTCCTCTCAGCAGTTGACGCTGCTTGTCACGGACTTCATACTGAATTGTCCTAGGTCGTTGAATCACCCGATGGAGCAAAGTGGAACGACAGGCGACCATCTCCGTGGAAGATAATGTCGTCTACTGCCGAGGTGCGTGGACGCTTCCGAACTTATCTCATCTCGAGCAGGGGGGGCGAACCATTCGATGGCCGGATACGTCAACCGTCCTCTACGATGCCGGTGAAGTGACCGCCATGGATACCGGCGGCGCGCTGATGTTGCAGCGTTACATCGACGGCGTACCGCACAAAGGGCAACAGACGTCGCTCCAAGGGTTAAAACCTGAATTTGAACAGCTGCTCCAGAAGCTAAAGGGTCAGTCGATTCAGGCCGGCCGTGACGCTGTCGCCCGTGGTAACGTGAGGTGGGTCGAGCGTCTTTCCCGTGCTATCCAGTCCTGGCAATCCTCCGCTGTTCGCGCTCTGGCCTTCATCGGGGAAAGTACGCTTGCCCTTTGCCGATCTATCGCACGACCCCAATCTATTCGGTGGAAATCACTGATGCGGTTCGTGGAACTGGATGGTGTGCGAGCCCTGCCGATTACCGGTCTCTTAACGTTCCTTGTCGGTGTCGTTATCGCCTATCAGGGTGCGGAACAATTGCGAAAGTTCGGCACGAACATCTTTATCGTGGATCTGGTCGGCATCTCGCTGTTGCGCGAAATCGCGCCGTTGATCGTCGCGATTCTTATCGCCGGCCGTTCTGGGTCCGCCTATACGGCTGAGATCGGGACCATGAAAGTCACGGAAGAACTCGATGCGGTGCGCACGCTCGGCATCTCGCCGATGAATCTGCTTGTGCTGCCGCGAGCGCTTGGCCTGATCATTGCCCTCCCTCTGCTCACTGTGTACGCGGATGTCGTAGGAGTATTCGGGGGCATGTTGATTGCGCTGGGAGAGCTCAATGTGAGTTTCGTCGAGTTTGTCTCTCGATTCGAGGAAGCCGTTCCTGTGCGACATTTGCTCATCGGATTGGGAAAGGCGCCATTCTTTGCCGCGCTCATCGCCTTGGTGGGGTGCTATCAAGGGTTTCAGATCAGGGGCGGTGTGGACGATGTCGGTCGACGCACCACCATTAGTGTCGTGCAGGGTATTTTCCTGGTGATTGTGTTCGATGCGATTTGTAGTATCCTGCTGAATTGGTGGGACCTCTAGTATGAGGATGGTGCAAAAGCCTTCCAGCTTCGTTTTCGTATCATTCAACACCTCAACGTATCACCCGTGTACGCCTCGGCTTTTTGCTCACTGCGGCTTTGCTGGACAGACTCTTTCATCATCCACCGAGATTCTACACTTCAACAGATGCAGATCGCGTGTGAGAGGGAGCTCCTGATGGCCGTGGCCATGAGCATAGAGACACCGGTAATCGAAGTGTGCCACGTCTCGACCAAGTTTGGACAGGCGGTGGTGCACGAGGACATCAGTCTTTCCATCCACCGGGGAGAAATTTTTGCGATTGCCGGAGGAAATGGCTGTGGCAAGACGACGTTGTTGCGGGAAATCATTGGCCTCATCACGCCGTCTGCCGGAACGATCCGATTATTCGGGTTGGATAGCCGCCGATTGGAGGCGGGCGATGGCCATCCGATCCATCGTCGATTCGGCGTCATGTTCCAACAGGGAGGCCTCTTCAGCTCGCTGACTCTCGCCGAGAATGTCGCCGTACCGTTGCGCGAGCATACGACGCTGAGTGACGCGATGGTTCGTGATATTGTGGCTGCCAAAATAGCAATGGTGGAACTTCCGCCTGGAAGCGCCGCGAAATATCCCAACGAACTCAGCGGCGGTATGAGGAGGCGGGCCGCGCTTGCTCGAGCGCTCGTCATGGACCCTGAGTTATTGTTCCTCGACGAGCCGACGGCTGGACTTGATCCGATCATCGCCACAGGATTCGATGATCTCGTGCTCTCATTAAAGAAACTCCTGGGACTGACGGTGGTCATGGTGACGCACGATCTGGATTCGCTCTGGCAGATCACCAATCGCGTGGCAGTCCTGGGTCGGGGGAAGGTTCTGGGGATTGGAACGATGCAGGAACTCTTTCAATCAGATGATCCATACATCCGTCAATACTTTCAAGGCGAACGTGGGCGCGCGGCACGCGAACAGGCGGTACGGAACGGTGAAAGGTGTGAAGCGTGACGCGTATCGCGTGGGGTAAGTCGGCGAAGAGTTGCGGGTTTCACGTGTCGGGTTTCTGATATCGATGTCTCGAAACGTGAAACTCGGAACCGGCAACCCAAAATCGAGATACCAAGAAGGCCTCTAGATGGAACCAAAGGTCAACTACATTCTTGTCGGTTCGTTCGTGGCGTTTCTGGGAGCGATGATCCTCGCTGGGATTTTATGGCTGGGAAAGAGCGACTATCGAGGGTCGTACGACCGGTATGAGGCCTATATGACGGAATCAGTTGCAGGGCTCAGTGTCGATTCCAGTGTGAAATATCGCGGGGTCGATGTGGGTCGGGTGAAGACCATTACGTTGCGTCCTGACAATCCAGAGGAAGTCCTGTTGACGCTGGACATCGTGCGAGGCACGCCGGTGAAGACCGATACCATTGCCGTACTAGAAACGCAGGGGCTAACCGGGCTTGCCACCATCAATTTGACCGGGGGAAGCCGTGAGGCTCCTTCGCTGCAGGCCCAAGCAGGGCAGACGTACCCGGTGATCAGGACGGGCCCATCATTATTTGCCCGGTTGGACAAAACGGCCTCCCGCCTCCTTTCGGAAGAAGGGCTGGCCCAACTGTTGGCTGATCTTGATCTGGCGGCCAAAGGGGTGGCGAAAGTACTGGATGAAGACAATCGCACCACGCTGACGAAGACCATCAAGGATCTCGCGGATGTGGCTCAGACCATTGCCAGCCACAAGACCCAGATTGAGCAAAGCGTAAACGGCGCAGCCCGGAGCGCTGAGAATTTGGCCAGGCTGACGACTTCGCTGAATGCCCAGGTTCCTCCCTTGCTCGCGGGGATCACCAAGAGCGTGAGCGCCATGGATGTGGCGACCGAGGAGCTTGCAAAGACCACGAAGACCGTGGGGGCGGTTGTCAATGAAGCCCGCCCAGAGCTGCAGCAATTCACCAAGCGAACTCTGCCGGAAGCCGGTCAATTGGTGACGGAGCTGAGACAGCTCACCAGTACGTTAACGCGCGTGGCGCGGGAGTTGGAGCGAGAGCCAAGCTCGCTGGTGTTTGGACGAAAGACCCCTTCGCGAGGACCTGGGGAATGAGCCGGTTGAGGAACGGGAAGCTGTGAAGGGGGCAATGATTTCTCGTTGGGCCGTCCATACGAGCTGTGTGTTATTGGTACTGGTTACGAGTGGCTGCATCTCATTTCGCGGTGGATCTGAAGCGGCCCATACCTATCAACTGAGTCGTGAGGGAGGGCAGAGAGAGATTCATGCTGCCGACGGAGATAGTTCTGTCGTTCAGCTCAGTCCTCCGCAAGCCGAGCCGGGATTTGAAACCCCTCGGATGGTCTACCTTAAACGACCCTATGAGTTGGAATATTTCGCCACGAATCAATGGGCTGATACGCCAGCGAATATGTTTGCGCCTCTGTTGGCTCAGAGTTTGAGTCAGAGCGGTCTCTGGCGCGATGTCGTTCTCTTGCCGAGCGTACTGCCCGGCGATTATCGACTCGATGTCTACGGGTTTGCCCTGCAGCAGGAGTTTCTTCAGCAGCCGAGTCGCGTCAGAGTGACGGCACTGGCTCAGTTGGTGGATCTCAAACAGTCGACGATTCTGGGGATGCAGCGATTTGAAGCCATCGAACCTGCACCGAGTGAGAACGCCTATGGTGGTGTGGTCGCAGCCAATCGGGCGGTGGCTGTGCTGCTTGATCAGATCACGACATGGCTCAGGGAATGCCTTCGACACTCGCCCGCCTGCCGTCGATAGCTCTGGCGCCGGCAACACCACAACGGAGGGATGGCTTCAGGCCTGTTACTCCCCTTGTCTCACGACGTCTAAATTCTGCGCGGCTACTGCAGCATCCCATCCTTTTCCACAAGAGAGCAGACATACGCGAAGTGGTTCTGTGAATTGAGAACCTAAGCGGACCCGAATATCCCTGTTAAGTTCATCCTGGCCAAGGATGACCTCGCAATCGGATAGCCCTCGGAGACCGATTCCCTGGGCCTTCAGCACCGCCTCCTTCGCAACCCAGTAACGGAAAAACATCGTTGCGCGCTGTTCTCTCGGTGCCTGCAGGATCACGGCATGTTCGGAAGGAGCAAAATAGCGTTCGGATAAGTTCGTAACATCGACTTCCGAACGAACCCGTTCAAGGTCGATTCCGATCTCCTGGGCCTTCGTGACAGCAATGAGTGCACGGTTATGGGAATGAGACAAATTGAAGGTAATCATGGAATGCTCAGGTGTGTCCTTCTTGAGGAAAGGCTTGCCTGCCTCCGTACGCCCCAGTGATACCACACATGGGCTGACTCCGAGGCATCGGCCTAGGACTGCTCTGAGGGCTCCATGAGCCAGGATGTAGTGCTGTCGGTCTTGCTCTCGAACCAACCGAATTGCACGGTGGCGCTCTGCTTCATCCAGCCACGCGAAACATCGAGCGACAGACCGTGACGACCCCTCAAGTTCAACCCCCCACAGATGAACCGCATGTCGCTCAAGGGTGATGGGATTCTCGAGTCGGGTGCCAGTGAGATGATCTATCGACTGGAATGAGATCAGCACGGTGGAGTCCTAACAGGTTGTGGAAAAACGGGGTTGTTGGCGACAAGGTGGCTGGAATGTTCCATACCGCACACACCACAGTAACTTGAGCATCCTGCAAAAGTTGCCCTCATCTTCACGGCATCATCAATGAAGGCGAGAACGTTATGCAGTCTTATCCGGCTGATGTCGCTGTGATGAGTATGGGGCACCTCAGGCCGTAGGTCAAAACTCTTTCGTGATCTCACTATCCTGTTTCAAGTATGCTTCGGTCTCTCAGTGTTCCCCTTGATGGTCTCACGGGCAACCTTGTCCCTCGACCTCTCGACATCGCTCAAGGTGAGCCTGAGCCTGGTTGAAGGGGCGATGGTGATCGAGCTTTTGAGCGCTTCGTCAAGCTCAGAGCCGGCTTGTCGAAATGATATGAGCCGTCATGAGTGATGCAAGTTACTCCTGTGATACATCAGGGTAATGAGAGCAGTGGGTATGATGGAGATGGATCGCAAGAGAGTTGGGTTTCAGGGAAGAGGCACTGTCAATCGAGTGCTGTGACAGCATGAAGGCGGCTTGGAAAACGGGGATTAGTTTCGGATTGACATCAGGGGTCATTACCACCCTTGGGTTGATGGTCGGACTACACTCCGGCACGCATTCGCGCGCGATCGTGATCGGTGGCATTCTGACGATCGCTATTGCTGATGCCTTATCGGATGCGCTGGGTATTCATGTATCCGAAGAGTCCAAGAATAGCGGCCCGACCAAGCAGATCTGGGAAGCTACGCTTGCCACATTCGCCGCGAAGTTTCTGGTGTCCGTAACGTTTGTGGTTCCCGTCATCGTTGGTCCGTTGGAGCAAGCGATTGTCATCAGCGTCGTTTGGGGACTATTCTTACTCACAGTTCTCAGCTTTTTCGTCGCTCGAGCACAAGGGATTGCTCCCTGGAGGGTCATCGGTGAGCATCTCTTCATTGCCCTGTGCGTCATTGTGCTGACACATGCGATCGGCGATTGGGTGAACAAGATGGTGGGAGCGGAATGACGGAGGTATGAGCCAGTGACGAGGCACCCTCGGACGTTGAGGTGGCTGGTGGTCTCCTTCGTGTGCTCTTTATTCATGATGCTCGGCCAATCAACCTGGGGGGCAGGCGAGGACGTGCCGCCTGAAATCGGTCGGCCGCATCGTGTCGTGCTACATCTGAATTCTGGTGATGAAAAAGTCCAACGTGGTGTGCTCAATAACATCAAGAATCTCTATCAGGAGTTTTCGCCGCAGAGTCTCACGGTCGAGCTGGTCGTGCATGGGGCTGGGCTTCCACTTCTCATTAAAAAGGGTAGGCTCTTCACTGCGGAGCTGACTGAACTCCGGCAAGCTTACGGTGTGAATTACACTGCTTGTTCGAACACCATGAAGGTGACAAGAGAAGATTTGATCAATGAAGTCGGCGACACGGTGTCGGCAATGGTTCGATTGATGGAACGACAGGAGCAAGGGCGGGTCTATATCAAGCCATGAAGAAGCTGACGGGTGTGAGCTGATAGCGAGAGAAAAAGGAGGACGAATGGAATCAAAGAGTAAGGTCTATCTGTATCAGACCGTGGTGAAGTGGACGGAACAGCGCAAGGGCATGATCTCGTGTGCAGGGAAACCAGACGTGGAGGTGGCGA